>JBBSKP010000470.1:0-1502 GCA_038256175.1 Mycobacteriales bacterium | reverse complement strand
AGTCTATGGCGCCTATCCGACACGTCGAGACGGCACGCCGACGTGTGACAGGTGAGGCGATCGACACCGACGAGCGGGAGCTTATCGTTGCGGTTTCTCGGTATCCGGCACGAGAACCTCCCGCTCGACGCGGCGCGCAACCCGTATCGCCGCATCGACCGTGAACACGGCAAGCGCAACCCAGATCAGGGCGAACCCGATCCATCGCGAGCCCGGCATGTCTTCGTGCAAAACCACTACACCCCATGCCATCTGGAGCGCCGGCGTCAGGTATTGCAGAATCCCCATCGTGACCAGGGGCAACCGCTGCGCAGCGGCGCCGAACAAGAGCAATGGCAGTGTTGTGATCGGACCGCATGCGACCAACAACAGTGAGTGACCCACGCCATCGGTCCCGAAATTTCCGGTTCCGCTCACTGCGAGAAACACCACATATCCGGCGGCGATCGGTGCAGCCACGATCCCCTCGGCGGTCAGACTCCGCAGCGGGTCGAGCGGTATGACTTTCTTGATCAGCCCGTAGGTGGCGAACGAGCAGGCGAGTATCAGAGCAATGAACGGCGGGCGACCGTAATCGACGGTCAGCACGACGACCGCGATCCCCGCGAGACTCAACGCGGCGATCTGTGCGCGAACAAGTCGTTCCCGAAACAGCACGACGCCGAGCAGGACACTGACCAACGGATTCACGAAATAGCCCAACGCGCATTCGACGACCTGCCCCGAGGTCACGCCGTAGACGTAAACCCCCCAATTGAGCGAGATCGCGAGCGAGGCCGCGCCTGCAAGCAACCACGTCCGCCGGTCGATCCCCCGCATTCCGCGCAGCCGGCCCGAGATCAGCAGCACGACGAGCATCACGACAAGCGTCCACAGAATCCGGTGCGCCAGAATTTCAACGGGCCCGGCGAAGGCCAGCAGGCCGAAGAATGCGGGAAACAATCCCCACAACAGATAGGCGCCGATGCCGTACGCCAGCCCCGCGGGAGCGGGCACCGCGGAGTTGGAGGTCACGCGACCGAGACTAATCCGGGGCCCGCACACTACGGTGCGGGAGTGAGCGAACCACGCGAGCTTCGGATCGAGCTGCCGACCGTGTCGATTGCGGCGTTGCAATGGGGACCTGACGACGGCCCACTCGCATTGTGCCTGCACGGCTTCCCGGACACTGCCTGGACATGGCGTTACCTCGGGCCAGCGCTCGCCGATCTGGGCTGGCGCGTGGTTGCGCCGTTCTCCCGCGGCTATGCACCGACCTCCATTCCGACTGATCGTAGCTATCACATCGGTGCACTGATGGACGATGCAATCGGCATACACAGCACCCTCGGCGGCGACGAGCGCGCAGTCGTCATCGGCCACGACTGGGGTGCGGCGACCTCGAACGCTCTCGGTGCGTATCCGGAAACACCGTTTCGCAAAGTCGTCTCGCTCGCAGTTCCGCCGATACGGGCACTTACTCCGAAGCGCTCTGCCAGTGAACTTGCCGTCGTCCCCCGACT
>JBBSKP010000469.1:0-1529 GCA_038256175.1 Mycobacteriales bacterium | reverse complement strand
CTGAAGTCACGTTCTGATTTCGAATGATCCACAACGTTGTCCACAGAGTGTGGACGAACGCCCGGGAGGGATCGGGAGATGGCACGCTAGCAGATGGTAGGCCCGTCCAAAACATGCGGAAATGAGGGCTCTACGCTGGTGAAACGCAGACGTTTGCAACGTGTGGACAAGTTACATCGACGTAGTTCGAGCTGTGAGACTGCACCTCCCGATCGGTCCGGAAACGGGGTCTTCCCCTGCTCGAGCCGTGGCTCGCGAGCGACGAGGTTGGGAGGGTGCGTCGCGCGGTCGTAGCCTGCATCTCCACATCCGGATCCGAGCCACCGGCTCGGTCGGTGACTGCTGCGCCTTCTGTCTCGAGCAGCGTCCGATTCGTTCGTCCGGCACTGTGTCAAGCATCTGAGAATCACGGAGTATCACGTGAAGCGTACCTACCAGCCCAATGCCCGTCGCCGTTCCAAGAAGCACGGCTTCCGCGCTCGCATGAGCACCCGCGCCGGTCGCGCCGTGCTCAAGTCCCGGCGCGACAAGGGCCGCGCCCGCCTGTCCGCTTGATCGGCCGGGTCCGTACACGCGACGATTTCGAGCGGCTCCGTCGCACCGGTCGTCGAGTACGGATCGAACCTTTCTGGTGTTCACATCTGATCGATTCGTCGGTCGACTCGCCGCGGGTGGCCTTCGCCATCAGCCGAGCCGTCGGCAATGCGGTGACCCGCAACCTGCTTCGACGTCGTCTGCGCGCCATCGTGGCCGAACTGGACCTGCCTGCAGGTGTCTACCTGATCGGTTGTCGCCCAGCAGCCAGCGAACTGACGTTCGAACAGATTGCCTCCACGCTGGAGCGGCTTCCCGGGAAGGTGCGTGAGAACTCGTGACCGTCGATGATCTCGCTGTTCACGAGAGAGTTGTTCACGACGCTGCTGTCGGCGGCGGGGCCGTGCATCACGGCGTCAGCCGGTCGACCCGGTCTCAGCGGTGGGCGCTCGCGGCCATCGACTGGTACCAACAGGTGGCCTCGGGTCGACTGTCGCCCTGCCGCTTCTTTCCGTCGTGTTCGACCTATGCGCACGAAGCGTTCACGGTGCACGGAACCCGACGCGGTGCCTGGCTGACGCTGCGTCGAATCGTGCGCTGTCGACCGTTCGGATCGTCGGGCTACGACCCGGTACCCGATCCCGACCATCCGGGTGCCACCTGTCGTGACCACCTCCATCAACCCGCTGTTTCACTCGCTGCGCCCACTGCTGCTCACAAGGACGACTGACCATGTTCGAGATCCCCGCTGCACTGCTCTCCTGGTTCTACGGAGCGACCAACAGCTTCATCGTGGCGATCGCCCTGATGTCGGTGGTGGTCATGGCGATCACCACGCCGTTGACCATCAAGAGCACCAAGGGCATGCTCGAGATGCAGAAGCTGTCGCCGGAGATGCGCCGATTGCAGAACGAGCATCGCAACGACAAGCAGAAGCTCAACGAAGAGATGATGAAGCTCTATCAGGAGCACAAGGTCAACCCGATGTCCTCCTG
>JBBSKP010000468.1:0-1530 GCA_038256175.1 Mycobacteriales bacterium | reverse complement strand
CGCCATGATCGGGGTCCGTTGGAACACGGTCACGCTCGCAGCGACCTTCGCGGCTTCCTGGGTGACCTGAACGCCGCTTGCTCCGGTGCCGATGATGCCGACGCGAAGGCCGGTCATGTCGATGCCTTCCTGTGGCCAGCGAGCGGTGTGCGTCGCGAGGCCGCGGAAGTCTTCGAGCCCATCGAAGTCGGGGAGATGAGGTTTCGATGCGAAGCCGGTGCAGACCACCATGAACCGGCATCGCACTGCGTCGCCGTTGTCGGTGGCAACGTGCCACGTTGCGCCGTCCTCGTTCCAGGTCGCTCCTGTGACTCGGGTATCGAACTTGATGTCGCGGCTCAAGTCCCACTTCTCGTCGAGATAGGCGAAGTAGCTGCGCAGCGCTTTCCAGTCAGGAAACCGTTCGTCCCAGTACCAGTCGCGCCACAACTCCTCGTCCGAGAACTCGTAGACCGGGACGTGTGAGTCGACTCGTGCTCCCGGGTAACAGTTCCAATGCCAGATGCCGCCGAGCCCCGAACCGGCTTCGAGCAGCACAACGGAGAACCCCAATGCGCGGAGCTTGTGCAGCTGAAAGACACCAGCGAAACCGGCGCCGACGATGACGATGTCGAAGTCGAGTTGATGATCGTTCATGGATGCGTGACCCCGCGGGCGACCTCGGCCCACTTCGCCAGCGACGCAGGATTGCTCGACCAATCCAGGCCGCCGAAGTAGTTGACAACGCGAGTCGCCAGTCCGTCATAGCGGCTGAGGATCTTGTCGGCCAGTTCGCTGAATTCGCCTGTCACGATGAAGTTGGACAGCAGGTCGTCGGATACCTCGGCGGACATGCCTGCCATATCTCGGGCCTTTTGTCGCTCGCGTATACGATCTGTTGTTCCCTCGAATCCAAGTTGCTCGAAGATGAATGCGTAGTTCGGTGTGGACCCGTAGAACGCGACCTGCATGCGAGCGAATTCACGCCACTTGGCTTCGTCGCCGTCGGTGGGCACGATGAAGGTGGGCACGATGACTTCCAGCGTCGCAGCATCTCGTCCCGCCACTTCTGCGCCAGCTGCGAGATTGGGCAACACGGTCTCGGTGATGTATGTCGGGTGGTTCAGCGGATGGACGTGTACGCCGTCGGCGACTTCACCTGCCATCCGAAGCATCCACGGGTTGACCGCTGCAACATCGATCGGCGGATCTGCGGTCTCGATCCTGCCCGGGGACCACTGGTCAGGCAGGAGGTCGAGATGAAAGAATTCGCCATGGACGGCGAGTTGCTCATCGCCGCGAAACGCCCGGAAGATGGCCTGCATGGCCTGCACATACTCTTTCAGTCGCGGGCCGGGATGATCGAATTCGGAGCCGTAGCGGCGAGTGATGTGGGCCTTCACCTGCGTGCCGAGCCCGAGACGAAAGCGTCCGGCGGTTGCCTCAGCAAGCTCCCACGCGATCTCAGCGGTGACCATCGGGCTGCGCGGGAACGCCACGGCGACCCCGGTCAGGATGTCGATCTCCGCTGCGAGTGCCGCCGCTCCACAT
>JBBSKP010000467.1:0-1565 GCA_038256175.1 Mycobacteriales bacterium | reverse complement strand
GGCACAGGAAATGGGAGCGGTTCGGGCTCCGGAAGCGGTTCGGGTAGCGGCGGTTTCGGCAACTCGAGCAGCTCGACAAATGGACAAAGCGGTGGCGACGCTGCCGACACGAACGCCGCCGGACTCGATGGCGCGGGTCAGGGCGCAGTGGGTCAAGGTGCGGGCGCCACAGGAACCGGTGCAAGTTCGTCGAGCACCGGGTCGCCGCTGACTTCCGCTGCGAGCGCCGGCAGCGACAGCTATGGCCAGACTGGTTCGAACGCCTACGGCGGCTCGTCGACGGGTTCCGGCGCAGGCGGTGTCGGCGGAGGAAGCATCGCTGGACGCAGGAAAGACGACCAGAAGCGCGACACCATGTCCGGTGGGATTACTGGCATGGGTATGGGTGCGATCGGTGGTGGCATGGCCGGTGCGATGCTCGCCGGAAATGATGCGCTTCGTTCGGGCGCGAGCGTCGCATCTGGAGCCGTCGCTGCAGGCAAGGGCGGAATGCCGGGCGGGATGATGCCGGGCGGACGCAAGGCCGACGGGGAGGACGACCAGGAGCACGAGACTCCGACCTACCTGATCAACGTGGAGAACGGCAATGAATTGATCGGCGATATTGCCCCGGCCGCGCCGCCTGTGCTGGGTGTGTGGGACGAGGAGTGAAGTGGGTATTCACGCCGGACCAGTTCGCACTGGCTTGGGAGTCGACCGGGTTTGACCGGTATCCCTATCCGTTGAGTATCCGGCTCTCTGCCCGGACCGAGGATGAGCGCGCGGCGCAGATCGGCGCGCTGCAGCGATGGCGGGACCGTGCTGTCGACGGCGACGTCGAAGCAGCTTTGCGGATCCTCGCCCAGCCGGCGTCCAGGGTCGAGGTATTCGGCCTCGTTGGAACTGATGATTCACGTCCGGTGCGAGTACTCGGCGCCACTACGGGTCACACAGGTGTGGTCGTCACCCAGGCCTGCGGCGGTGAGCTCGAAGTCTCGATGGGCCACGCGGAATCGATGCCCGCTCGGGTCGTCGGGGTACTTCCGAAGTCGCAGCCTGGACGCGGGCCTGCACGCACTGCACCACTCGCAGATGTCCAGCGCGATAGCAGGGACGTGATCACGGTTTCCGTCCGCACGAAATCGGTTGCTGGACAAGTACGTCGGGTGCTCAACTTGCCGCGCGACGGCATCGGTCAGCTGCTGGTCGGCACACGATTGGACGAGGGGGTCGACCGGGCGCTGCATTCGCTGAGTTGGATCGACGTCGCGAACGATGGTCGGTATCTCGTGCGAACCAGAGACGATGTCGACGTCATCCCGGCGTCGAACGAGGTCTTCGCCAAAGAGATTCGGCGGATTCTGGTCGAGGCTGACTGACGCTCAGGTGCGATCAGCCGAGTAGCCCCCCCAAAAACGCCGACGAGTGTGCACCTTTCGGGGCATCGCCCGAGAAGGGGCGACGAAAGGTGCACACTCGGCGAAGATAAAAAGCCTAGCTGTAGATCGCCTCAACCTCGCCGGCGTATTGCTTGAGCACGATGTTGCGCTTGAGCGACATCTTCGGCGTCAGCTCGCCACCTTCTT
>JBBSKP010000466.1:0-1580 GCA_038256175.1 Mycobacteriales bacterium | reverse complement strand
GCGGGCGATGACCGCTTTCATGATCTCAGGCGTGCCGTCGCCGATCTCGAGACCCATGACGTCGTTCATCCGCTGGTTGAACGGCAGTTCGTGGCCCCACCCTGCCCAGCCATGGAGGATCCCGCACGCGTGAATCGCTTCGGCGGCGTGTTTCGGTCCGAGCCACTTACACATTGCTGCTTCGGTGGTGTGCGGCCGACCGGCATCGGCCAGATCAAGCGTTTGGTAGGCGACCAAACGAGCGGCGTGAATCTGTGCGAGGTGCTCGGCGATCTGAAACGCGACACCTTCGTGCCGAGCAAGCGGTTTGCCGAATGTCTCACGCGTCTTCACGTGTTCGATGGTCTCGTCGAGAGACTGCTGAGCCGCCCCGATGCAGGCCAACGCGATCACGGCCCGGTTGAAGTCGAAGGCCTCCATCGCCGCGACGAACCCGACACCCTCGGCGCCGAGTTGATGCGATGCAGGAATGCGCACGTCGTCGAAGTGCAACGATCCCCGTTCGGTCAGCTTGGCGCCCGCCGAGTCGTAGACCGTTCGCTCGACACCTGGGACGTCAAGTGGAACAAGGAACATGCTGATGCCCCGAGCGCCGTCGCCGCCGGAGCGGGCAAACGCGATACACGCATCGGCCTGACCTGCGAAGGTGATGCTCGCTTTCTCGCCGGTGATCAGCCAGTCCGAGCCGTCGCGCACGGCGCGAGTCGTGAGCTTTGCCGCGTCACTGCCGACGTGCGGCTCGGTCAGAGCAAACGAAAAGACCAGTTCGCCGGTTGCGACACCGGGCAGCCATCGACCCTGCAACTCCGGGTCTCCCGACGCCCCGAGGAGGCCGGCGGCAATCGCACTCAGCTGGATGAAATAGCTGATGTTGATGTCGCCTCGAGACAATTCTTCGGCGGCGACGCCGAGCGAGCGCAGCGATGCTCCAGACCCTCCAAACTCCTCGGGGATCGCCAGTCCGAGGACACCGAGATCGGCCAGCGCCTCGATCTTCGTACGCGGGTACGGCTCGCTGCGCCAGCGCATGAAGTCCGGCAGGAGCTCGTTGAGTGCATACCTCCTGCAGGTATCCGCCAGGAGTTGCTCCTCGTCGGAACGCAGGAGTTGGGGTGCGTGAACCATGAGACCTCGATGTCGGCGCGGGTGCCAGCCGATCGGACGGGGCTTCAACGGCCGAAACGCCGGAGCTGGCTCCGCTATGATACACATCTTGCCGTTCGTCTCAAATCGTCCTCCCACCGAACTGGTGGGCGCTCCAGCCGGAAAGCGCACATGAAGCAGCAACATCACGACGCACTACGCGACCGGCTCATCGATCTGCTCGAGCGCGGCGAGGATCCGTTGACCGCTTCGACCTGGCAGAACCCGGTGGCGGTGTACCACGACCCCGACCATCTCGAACTCGAACGAAAACGTCTCTTCGACCGAATCCCGCTGATCATCGGTCGCGCCGACCAGATCGCACACGCGAACGACTTCCTCACTCACGACCTCACGGGTCGATCGATCCTCGTCACCCGCGGCGCCGATGGCACGATCCGAGCGTTCCACAACGTCTGCCGACATCGCGGTGCTCG
>JBBSKP010000465.1:0-1586 GCA_038256175.1 Mycobacteriales bacterium | reverse complement strand
GCAGCCCACTTCTGCTTGTCGAGCGGACGGACCTTCGCTTCGGGATCTTCGGGCAATCGGCCGATAACCGAAGACGCACCGAGCGACGTCAGCAGCTCGGCAGCGCCCGGCTTACCCGTCGACGCGACAACTTCGAATCCCGCTGCGGCCAGCAGATCGACGCTGGTGCTTCCGACTCCACCACTCGCGCCGGTGACAAGTACAGGTCCGTCATCAGGGGTGATGCCTCGGTTCAGTAGTGCCTCGACGCTCATCGCGGCGGTGAAGCCTGCGGTGCCGATGGCGGCGGCCTCGCGAGGAGTCAGCCCATGCAGCGGGACGACCCATTCGGCAGGTACGCGCGCCAGTTCCGCATAGCCTCCGTGTCGGGCGGTCCCGATGTCGTAGCCGTGCGCGATCACGAGATCACCGGGCTCGAATTCGTCGTCGTCGGACGACACGACCTCGCCCGCGAGATCGATACCCGGGATGATCGGGTATTCGCGAACCACGCCACCCTTCGGCGTCACTGCCAGCGCGTCTTTGAAGTTCACGCTCGAGTAGGACACCTTGATCGTGACCGACCCGGCTGGCAGGAAGTCCTCGTCCACCGTCTCCTTGGCCAGCGCGATGGCCCCTTCTGCTTCACGCGCGACCAGTGCTGAAAAAGATGTGCTCACCGAGGATGCCCTCCGTTGTCCGAACCGACTGTTCGTCAAAGCCTAATGGGGCACCCCTGAACGCACGAACGGCACGTTCGCCCTCATGTAAAGGACGAACGTGCCGTTCGTGGGATGACTACGCCGCCGAGACCCCCTTATCGGCAATAGCGGCCGGCTCGATCGCAGCGGCGATGATATCCGCGACGTCCGAAACTAGATGGACCTGAACCGCTTCGAGCACCTCCGCCGGAACATCGTCCAGATCGGGCTCATTGCGTTTCGGCAGGAACACCGTCGTCAAACCGGCCCGCTGAGCGGCGAGCAGCTTCTGCTTCACCCCACCGATCGGGAGCACGCGCCCGTTCAAAGTCACCTCGCCCGTCATACCGACGTCCGACCGCACCGGCCGTCCCAGTGCGAGCGACGTCAACGCGGTCACCATCGTCACACCGGCCGACGGCCCGTCCTTGGGCACCGCACCCGCGGGCACGTGAACGTGGATGCTGCGGTCCAGTACTCCGGCGTCGAGGCCCAGCTCGTCGGAGTGCGAACGGACGTAGGTGAGCGCAATCTGCGCCGACTCCTTCATCACGTCGCCCAGCTGTCCGGTCAAGGTCAGACCTGGTTTTCCGTCCGCCGCGTTGGCCTCGATGAAGAGGACGTCGCCGCCAAGCCCGGTCACTGCGAGGCCGGTTGAGACACCCGGCACAGAGGTCCGCTCCGCCGATTCGGGGGTGAACCGTGGCCGGCCCAGGAACTCCTTCAGGGATGCTTCATCGATGGTGACTGCCTGCTCGCCATTGGTGGCCAACCGAGTTGCCGCCTTACGCAACGCCTTTGCGACCAAGCGCTCCATCTGACGCACACCGGCTTCACGGGTGTAGTTGGCGGCGATCTCGCGCAGCGCATCGTCGGTCAACGTCACTTCGTCAGCCGTCAATGCGG
>JBBSKP010000464.1:0-1624 GCA_038256175.1 Mycobacteriales bacterium | reverse complement strand
CGTAGGTAGCGTCCGCCTTGCCGAACGGGACAACTACAGCCGGGGTGATGCGCCCGGCGTTGATCCAGACCACGGTCGTCCCGAGCATTTCGGCGCGTGGTTTACCCGTGGTGCGCAACGAAATTCGCTCGATGCCTGCAACACCTGGGTTGCGGAGTCCGACGCAGTGGGGTGAGCGAACCTACTCGGACAGGTCCCAACTGTTGGCGCCCAACTCCCGCAATACCTTCTTCATCGCGGCGTAGCGGCGTTCGCCGACCTCCGCGCACCACGCTTCCTCGATCTCGGCGATGCGGTCGTTCGACACGCGGGATACCTTGTCGCCTTTCGGTGTTCGTCGAACGAGACGGACCCGGCGATCGGCAGGAAGGCGCTCGCTCGACACGAGTCCGTCGGCCTCCATCGCGTCGACGAACTCGCCGAGGGCCTGCTTAGTCATCCCGGACACCCGCGCGAAGTCGGTGATGCGGATACCGGTGTCGGGGACCATCTGGACGAGCTTCGCGAAGCTGGCGCGCGTATGTGGAGTCGGTGACGCTGTGGACAGTTCACGCGCCATTCGCCGGCGCACACCTTCGAGAAGGACGAGAATGTGATCGGGCAGGTAGTCGTCCGTCGGCTGTTCTGAACCCTTTTCGTCAAGCTGCTGCGCAACACCCGACTGTCTCCGCAGGCTCGCATGATTCCCGAGGAGTACCGGGACGAGTTCGTTACAGGCGTCCCGTGGAAGTTCGAATACGACATGGTCGCGTGCGGCATCGCGGACGTGTTGCCGGACGGCATGCGTATGCCGACGTTGCATCATGCGAAGTTTCCTGACGACGACTACATCGGAATGTGGTGGGAGTTCGTCGAGATCGATCCCATGACTTGGACCGCAACCGATTTCGCGCGAACCGCGTATCTGTTGGGTCAGCTCGCGGCTCGACGCCGGAGCGGAGCAGCGGTGAACGACCGGCTCCCCGACGCATGCCACGACCTTCGGCGCGGGAGTGCTCTGCGCTTCTTCGTAACAAACCGGGTGCTCCGCATGGAGCTTCCGATGATGTCCGACCCAGGCTACTGGCAGGCAGAGCTCGTCGCCCGTGCGGTTACCGACATCGGCGACGCGGAACTGCGCGGTGATCTGATCGCGCTCGGCGAGCGAGTGCCGGCGATACTCGACCGTCTGGATCAGCTGCCACAGACCTTCGCGCACGGCGATGCGAGCCCGCAGAACTTGCTGATCCCTGCCGCGGACCGGGCGGAACGAATCGTGATCGATTGGGGCTTTGGGACGCCGCTTCCCGTGGGCTTCGACCTGGGCCAACTGTTGGTCGGGCTCGATCACGCCGGTGAGCTGGATCCAGACGAACTCGACGGTGTCAGCGTCGCGATCGTGCCCGCTTATCTTGAAGGTCTGGCCGACGAGGGGTACCCAGTCGATCCCGCGGACGTGCATTACGGCTTCGTCGGATCCTTGGTGACCCGGTCGGCGCTGTGTTCGCTCCCATCCGAATTGGTCGGCCAGCCGGTCAGCGCCACGAACCTCGCGCTGATGAAGAACCGCTTGCGGTTGACCCGCGTCTTGGTGGATATGGCACAGTCGCTCGAGTGATTTCACAGCGGCGATACCGGCTCGGTG
>JBBSKP010000463.1:0-1626 GCA_038256175.1 Mycobacteriales bacterium | reverse complement strand
TGTCGGCGAGTTGGACTCCGAAGGATTCCTCAAGATCGTCGACCGCAAGAAGGAACTGATCATCAACGCCGGTGGCAAGAACATGTCGCCGTCGAACATCGAGAACTGGGTCAAGGCGTTCTCGCCGCTCATCGGCCAAGCCGTGGCGATCGGCGACAATCGTAAGTACAACGTCGCGCTCATCGCGCTCGATCCCGACGCCGCTGCGGTGTTCGCCGAAAAGCAGGGACTTGCTTTGGACGCAACGGAATTGGCCGACAACCCGATTCTGAAGAAGATTGTCGAAGACGCCGTGGAGCAGGCGAACGCAAAGCTCTCGAACGTCGAGCAGATCAAGAAGTTCACGATCGTGCCGGACTTCTGGGAGCCAGGCAGTGCGGTTCTGACGCCGACGATGAAGCTGCGTCGCAAGCCGATCAACGAGAAGTACTCCGAACAGATCGAAGAGCTGTACGCCTGACCCACCGAAACAGAGAGCGCGCTGGCCCGGACCTCGGGACAGCGCGCTCTTTGCGTTTCTGGGCTCTAGGTGTGGCGGCCGTGACGGAAGCTGATGACCTTACGGATCAGTCCCATGGTCGAGGCCTTGCGGGAGAACGACAGCAGTTCCATGCCGGGAATTGCGAAGCGTTGCCGCGCAATCGAATGCGAACGGGTGAATTCGCGCATACCTTGCTCGCCGTGGATCCGGCCGATTCCGGATTCGCCGACGCCACCGAAAGGCAGCGTCGAGATCGCGCCGAATGCGAGCACCGAGTTCACCGACGTTGCACCGACCCGCAGCCGGCGCGCAATCTCCATGCCGTTCTTCTTCGAGTACACGGTGGACGCCAACGCGTAGTTGGAGTTGTTGGCGAGTTCGATCGCATCGTCGATGTTCTTCACCCGCGCGACGGTCACCGTCGGTCCGAAGGTCTCCTCGGTGACGGCCAGCGAATCCTCCGGAACATCCACGAGGACAACAGGTTCGATGAACGGTGCGCGGACAGACTCCGGTCCGCCCACGACCGCGCGGCCGCCGTGTGCGAGTGCGTCGGCAATGTGGCGCTCGACGACCTCGATCTGGCTCGGCATCGTCATCGGACCGTACGCGGCACTATCACCGGAGCCGGGCTTGATGGCGCTGAGGGCGGACTGGAGCTTCGCGAGGAACTCGTCGTACACGGTCTCGACGACGTAGATCCGCTCGGTGCCCGCGCAGGTCTGCCCGCTGTTCGACGCCACCGACCAGGCGATCGCGTCGGCAGCAGCGGCGAGGTCCGCGTCTTCGGCGATGATGGCCGCATCCTTGCCGCCACACTCGAGCAGGACCGGCGTAAGGCGCTGCGCCGCAGCGGCCATGATGCGCTTTCCGGTTGCCGTCGAACCCGTGAACGCGATCTTGTCGACACCCGAAGTGACCAGGGCCGCACCGGTTTCGCCGTACCCATTGAGCACCGAAAGGATTCCCGCCGGAAGCTCGGGGTTCGCCTTGGCGAACGCGTCGGCGTAGAAGTTGCCGATCGCGACGGTGTACTCACTGGGCTTGAAGACGACAGCGTTACCCGCTGCGAGCGCGTAGGCGACGGAGCCGTTCGGGGTGTAGATCGGGTAGTTCCACGGGCCGATGACACCGACGACGCCGAG
>JBBSKP010000462.1:0-1645 GCA_038256175.1 Mycobacteriales bacterium | reverse complement strand
GCCGAGATCGTCGAGTTCCTTCAGCAGCCCGTAGTCGGCGCGGCCGAGGCCGACGAACTGCCAGAACGCAGGCAGCGCAGACGCTTGCGTCATGAGCCGGCTGATCTCGGCCCGCTTGCTGAACCCGCCATCGGTGAAGAAGAGCACGAGCGTCGGCATCGGGTCGCCTTGCCGCAGCGACGAGATGATCTCGCTCATGATGGGGATCTCGTCGTTGTAGCCACCGATCTTCTTGTAGTCGAACCCGCCGTGCACACCGTTGAGGTGCAGGAAAGTCTCCGACCAGCGCTCGACGTCGTGGACCGCAATGTCCGGTAGGCGCGCGAACCCCTTGCCGTAGAGGTACGGCTCGAGCTGGCCGTCGTCATCGATCTGCGTCGCGACCGGGACCATCCGCTCGACGACGCGATGCACGACGCCGTTCCTGTACTGCTTGTTCATGCTGCCGGTCTTATCGATCACCAAGATGATTCGTGCTCGAATTCCGCTGGCACCCTTGGTCATCAGCACCTTGGCTACAGCGGCCTTGCGTAGGTCGAGCTTCTGACGCTTCTCCAGCGACAGCTTCGCCTCGTTGGGGACAGTGCGGACTCCGGCGTCGACGGTCGGCGCGGGTGAGTCGTCCACCGAGACACCGTGGTCGGTCACGAGCGCGGCGAATCCACCAGCGTAGCCCTGGCCGACCGCTCGCACTTTCCATTCGCTGCCGCGGCGATAGATCTCGAGCGCGATCACGATCGACTCGGTGCTGAGCCCGTCGATGCCATACTCGTACAACAGGTTCCCCGCGGCATCGCTGACCCTCGCGGTCGGCGCGGCCGCTGCGCCGAAATTGGTCGAGGCGTCATCGAGTGTGATGACCGCGCGGATCTGGGCGATGTCGGCAGGAATTGCATTGAGGGAGACAGCGAGCCGTGCAGGCTGTCCGGCCGGACCTTGTTGCAGCTGCACACCCGGGCCATCGGGTTGGTTGAAGAAAACGAAGTCGGCGTCGGAGCGAACCTTCCCGTGGTCGGTGACCAGGAGCGCCGAGAGATCCGCGGCGGCGGTCAGCTGTACCGAGACAACGACGTCGGAGACGGCGAGCGGGCCGTTCTGGCCCTTGCCTAGCGACACTGGCACGGGCACTATCCCTTCGCGGGTACACGCTGATAGAGCGCCTGGGCCTCGAACCAGCGCAGGATTTCTTCTCCAGCAACAATTCCCGAGCTATCGGTCACGCGAACTGTCGGATGCGTCCACTGCAGCGTCTCGAGTTCGCCGTGTCGTGGACGGATGGCTGCATCGGCCGCGATGAGCATCTCCGCGTCGAGTGCTCCGTCTCCGGCCGCAATTATCGGCGCGTCGACTTGCAGGTCACCGCTCGTGATCAGTCGTCGGTGCACCTCGGCAACGGCGCGGCTCTTGCAGACCGCCGACGGCATCATGTAGATCTTGCGGCCTTGCTGCGATACGTTCCAGCCCCGCTCCGAACACCACTGTCCCCATTCGGCAAGGAAACCGGCCGGGACCGCGTCGAGGCGAACGACCAAGTAGCAGAACAGGTCATCGGCGACCCGGCATGTGTCGACCCAGTCGTCGCTGATTCTGGATCGCAGCTCAGCGGTGACCGCACCGAGGTCGGCGCCACCATCGCGCGTTGCGG
>JBBSKP010000461.1:0-1656 GCA_038256175.1 Mycobacteriales bacterium | reverse complement strand
CGCCTGCTGAAACTCAGCCTTATCAACACTGCTTTGCATGATCAGCGTCGCATATCGGGAATCATCGTCGGACAATTCCACGAAGAATTCAGCGCGCCTTGCAGTTACATTGCAAGACGCGCTGACTATTCGGGACCTACCCAGGGCTCCGGCGTTGTTGATTAGCAGGCCCGTGGCCTGGGGATTTGCGAGTTCGTGAAGAGTTGCAGGGCGTTGTGGCTGGTGAAGGCCGCGGTGCGGCAGGCTTCGGCGATGTTGTCGGCTCCGGCGAGGCGGTGCAGGTTCATCGCGGTATTTCTCAAGGCAGCCATCGTTTGGGGCGCGGATCCGGTGCGGACGGTGGAGCGGTCCTCGTCGTAGCTGACATCGCGCACCCAGTGGACGGAATTCTCGATTCCCCAGTGCTGGCGCAGCCAGGACGCGATCAACTTGGGATGAGCCTGCTCGAACGCCACACTGCAGATCGCGTAGACGACCTCGACCGAGCGCACGCCGGTGGCGGTCACGATCCGTTCCCGGGTGATCTCGATGACCTGCTTTGCGTGCGGGAATCCGATACCGCGAAACGCGGTGAGCGTCTTGAGTGTTCGTGTTTCGACCCGGCCGTGGCCGCGTTCGGGTGGCTCGACGAAGGTGACCGGAACCTGCGCCCAGGGCATCGCCTTGATGCGGGCCAACAGACCGGGCTGATTCGATTTCACGGTCATCAGGTAGTGGGATTTCAGGGTGCCGCAGATCAGCTTCGCGGTCTTGGTCTGGGTATGCATCGCATCGATGGTCACCAGTAGCCGAACGTGACCGAACAGACGGAGAAGCGCTCGGACACAGGGGATCTCGTTGCTCTTGTCCGCGACAGCGAGCTGCCCGAGGACCAGCCGCGCGTGATGGGCGAACATCGACACCAGATGAACCGCCGCCGCTCCGGCACGGCGCGACCCGCGCAGGGTCTTTCCATCCAACGCCACCACCAACAACGCATCGTCCGAAGCGCACTGCGCTGCGGCCACCGCGGTGAAATACGCGCCGAGGCGGCGATCCAGATCGGCCGCGTCCAGCCGCGACATCACCGTCCGGAACGTCTTCTCGCTCGGCCGTCGATACCGAATACCCAACTGCGCGAGCACATCCGCCGGCGCAGTCGAGGCCCAGGTGGCGAACCCAGCGTAAGAGCGCATCCCAGCCGCCGTAGCCAGGACCGCGACCGCCAACAGCGCCGTCAGCGAGTACCGGACCCCGCGAGGATCACGTGGATCCGGAACGTCGGCCAGCACGACGAGCAACTCGGCACGCAGCACGTGGACACGTTCCCCGGCACGCCAGCGAGTCAACGCCTCGGTGACCGACTCCACGGGTGATACTGACACGGCAGGCACGGGCAACTCCGGAGGATCGATGGTGTCTCAGCAACTTCATCGTCCTCGAGACCGCCCGTGCCTGCCCGCACCCGAAACGGCGTGTCGCCCAACTGCGTTAGCGCACGTCGCAGACCCGCAAGTCAACAACGCCGGAGCCCTGGGGACCTACCAGTGCGTCCCGGGAGTCACATCGACAAACAGTCGCTGACCCATCGATTCCTTCGGCTCTTCCGCCGCCTCACTTTTGGTCTCGCCCGGGGTCTTTGCCGCGGCCGAATCTGCGAACATCTTGAATCCACGG
>JBBSKP010000460.1:0-1664 GCA_038256175.1 Mycobacteriales bacterium | reverse complement strand
CGCGGCGTCCTGCGCCTTGTCGACCATACCTTTGATCTTGTCAGCGAATGCCATCAGAGTGCCTTCTTCGCAGCGTCCTGCGCCTTGTCGACCTTGTCGGCGAACTTGCCGCCCGTCTTGCTGTCCACGATATCGCCGGCCTTGTCGATCGCCTGGTCGACCTTGTCCGGGTTCTTTGCGGCGAACTCCTTAGCTTTGTCCGCCAGGCCCTTGATCGAATCGAATGCGCCCATACTCATCTCCTGATCTAGAAACCGTCGCTCGGCCACTCGATCTCAACCCTAGACACTTTCGGCGGTGTCGATCGACTTCGTGACAATCACGACTTCGCAGATCCGGTTGACGCTGTGCGAACTATCACGGATATGCGAGGTTCGGACGACTCGGCGTGACAATAGGATCGAGGCACGAGGAGAGGTGGACGAATGTCGACAGTGCTGTTGACCGGTGGGACGGGCACACTCGGCCGGGTTGTGCATCAGGATCTGCTCAGCCAGGGCCTCGACGTGCGAGTTTTCAGCCGCAGCCCGCGTCCGGCCGGCGTCGAACCGGCCGAGTGGGCGACCGGGGACCTCCGCAAGAACACCGGCGTGGCCGAGGCGATGGACGGTATCGACGTCATCGTGCACTGCGCTACCGGCCTCGGTGACGTCGTCGCTGCGAAGAATCTGATCGCCGCGGCCCGTGCAGCGGGAACCCCACACCTCGTGTACATCTCCATCGTCGGCATCGACGACATCCCGCTGTTCTACTACCGCGCTAAGCGCGAGGTCGAGGACCTGGTCGAATCTGCCGAGCTGCCGTGGACGATTCTGCGCGCAACGCAGTTCCACGACCTCGTGGTCCGGATGTTCGCGAGCCAGCGCGGACTCCCCGTCCTGCTGGCACCATCGTTCTCTTTTCAGCCGATCGACGTCCGCGACGTTTCGGCGCGGTTGGCCGAGATCGCCGCGCAGCCGGCAACCGGACGCGTCCCCGACATCGGCGGGCCCGAAGTCCGCACAGCCGCCGACCTCGCCCACGCCTATCTGGCCTCCGAGCACCGTCGCCGCCGAGTGGTCGGCTTCGGGTTGCCGGGCAAGATCTTCGCGGGATTCAAGCGAGGGCACAATCTCGTACCGGCGCACACCGTCGGCAAGATCACGTTCGACGAGTACCTGGACTCCAATAAGGACTCCGACTAGGCGTCGAGGCCGACCCACCAGTCGCGCTGTTCGTTCGGGACCAGCACATCGACGCGTTCCCCGGGTTGCGGCACGAAGGTAGCCGTCCGCGCATTCGCGGCGGCGACGTTCAGTCGCTCGACCGGCTCGGCCCACGAGTGGAATGCCAGGTTGAACGTCGCCCAATGGATCGGCAGCAACGTCCCGAACTCGGCGTCACCCTTGTTGAGATCCGCGTGGGCCGTCACTGCCTCTTCGGGATTCATATGGATGTCGTGCCAGAACTCGTTGTATGCACCGATCGGGAGCAGCGTCAGGTCGAATGGTCCATGGGCGGCACCGATCTCGGCAAAGCACTTCCCGTAGCCGGTGTCGCCACCGAAATACGCACGGCGCGTTGGCCCTTCGATTGCCCACGACGCCCACAACGTCGTGTTGCGCACCAGCCCACGCCCGGAGAAATGCCTGGCCTCGGTGCACGTAATCGTCAGATCGGCAATG
>JBBSKP010000459.1:0-1676 GCA_038256175.1 Mycobacteriales bacterium | reverse complement strand
GAAGTGTCCACTCCGCCCGCCGCCCCGTGGGTCAGGATCAGCAGGAACCGTGCATCGGTTCGGCCGTCGAGGGCGACTTGCGCGTCTCCCGCCGCAGTGGCAATTACGATGCGCCGCAGCCTCGCTCGCCCAGGTTCCATGAATCGACGATAGTGCGACGGGACGCCGGGGCGACGGCACACGAGCGCCCCCCGTGTCGCAAACGTGAGGAATCCTCACGATTTCCGAGCGGATGTTGTTGTTCGGCAGGCGATTTCACAATTCGCGGAGACGTGTGGTTCGCATCACATCCGGCCCCGAGATGCTTGGAACTTGTCCGTACCCGGGCGTAACATCGACTTAAGTTACTGGTGAGTAATCCACCGAAAATGGGCGGGACTGGCAAAACCAGACCGCACCCGACTCAATGGAGAGCAATAGAGATGGGCCACTACAAAAGCAACGTACGGGATCTCGAATTCAACTTGTTCGAGGTGCTGGGACTCGACGAGACCCTGAAGACGGGCACGTACGGGGACCTGGATTCCGAGACCGTTCGCGAAATGCTGAACGAGGTTCGCCGTCTCGCTGAAGGACCGCTTGCCGAGTCCTTCGCGGATGCGGACCGCAATCCCCCGGTCTTCGACCCGGAGACGCACAGCGTCAAGATCCCCGAATCCTTCAAGAAGTCCTTCAAGGCGCTGCAGGACGGCGGCTGGGACAAGCTCGGTATCGACGAGGCCCTCGGTGGCGTCAACGTTCCGCGCACGGTCTCCTGGGCGATCGCCGAACTGATCCTCGGTGCCAACCCGGCCGCGTACATGTACTCCGCAGGCCAGGGCTTCGCCCAGATCTTCTACAACAACGGTACCGACGAGCAGAAGAAGTGGGCTCAGATCTGCGCCGAGCGCAACTGGGGCGCCACGATGGTGCTCACAGAGCCCGACGCGGGTTCCGATGTCGGCGCAGGCCGCACCAAGGCGATCGCGCAGGATGACGGCACCTGGCACATCGAAGGCGTGAAGCGGTTCATCACGTCCGCCGACTCCGATGACATGTTCGAAAACATCTTCCATCTGGTGCTGGCTCGCCCCGAGGGCGCCGGACCGGGCACCAAGGGCCTGAGCCTGTTCTTCGTTCCGAAGTTCCACTTCGATCACGAGACCGGCGAGCTCGGCGACCGCAACGGCGCATTCGTCACCAATGTCGAGCACAAGATGGGCCTCAAGGTCTCGACCACGTGTGAGCTCACGTTCGGTGGCCACGGCATCCCCGCACAGGGATGGCTGGTCGGCGAGGTCCACAACGGCATCGCGCAGATGTTCGACGTGATCGAGCACGCCCGCATGATGGTCGGCACCAAGGCCATCGCCACACTGTCGACCGGTTACCTGAACGCCCGCGACTACGCCAAGGAACGTGTCCAGGGTGCCGACTTGACCCAGATGACCGACAAGGCGGCGCCGCGCGTCACCATCACGCATCACCCCGACGTCCGTCGCAGCCTCATGACGCAGAAGGCGTACTCCGAGGGGTTGCGCGCGGTGTACCTCTATACGGCCGCGCATCAGAACGAAGACGTTGCCGCACTGGTGTCGGGTGCCGACAAGGACACGGCGTTCCGCGTCAACGACCTGCTGCTCCCCATCGTCAAGGGTGTCGGTTCCGAGCAGGCCTACGCCAAGCTGACCGAATCG
>JBBSKP010000458.1:0-1694 GCA_038256175.1 Mycobacteriales bacterium | reverse complement strand
AGCACCTCGGGCACCGATGCGCCGGAGGTGACACCGACGGTCTGTACGCCGTCGAGCCACTTCGGATCGACTTCCCGTGCGTAGTCGACGAGATAAGACGCATGAGCGCCCGCACCGAGCGCAACTTCCACCAGACGTACCGAGTTCGACGAGTTCCGCGAACCCACAACGATCACCAGCTCACATTCGGGCGCCATCGCCTTGACCGCAACCTGCCGGTTCTGGGTGGCGTAGCAAATGTCGTCGCTCGGCGGATCCTGCAATTTCGGAAAACGCTGCCGCAGCCGTGCGACCGTCTCCATGGTCTCGTCGACACTCAAAGTTGTCTGCGAGAGCCAGATCACTTTCGACTCGTCGCGAACGGTCACGCCGCCGACCGAGTCGGGGCCGTCGACGAGCTGAACGTGATCCGGAGCCTCGCCGGCTGTCCCCTCGACCTCTTCGTGACCCTCGTGACCGATGAGCAGGATGTCGTAGTCCTCACGGGCGAACCGCTTGGCCTCCTGATGCACCTTCGTCACCAGCGGGCAGGTCGCGTCGATCGTGCGCAGATTGCGCTCGGCCGCGGACACGTGAACTGCCGGCGATACGCCGTGCGCAGAGAAAACCAACAACGCGCCCTCGGGAACCTCGTCGGTTTCGTCGACGAAAACGACGCCGCGATCGGTCAGGGTCTCGACAACATGGCGGTTGTGCACGATCTCTTTGCGCACGTAGATCGGCGCACCGTGCTTCTCGAGCGCCTTCTCGACTGTCTCGACGGCCCGGTCGACTCCGGCGCAGTATCCGCGCGGCTCAGCGAGCAGAACGCGTTTGGCACCCGGCGAACCCGCAGTCCCAGAACCCGCAGAACGGGTGATACCGACATTGAGTGGAACAGCGGAAGACATAGGCCCAAGGATACGGGTCGCACGCGCAAGCCGAGTGCCGCGGCGACTTGCACGGATGCCGCGACGACTTGCATCGGATGCAGTGACGAGCGGATACATGGACAATTGGAGGCCCCGCTACCCAAAGAGAGCCACATCAGGCACCCTATGTTCATGATTCGTCCCCCATACTTTGCCCGCGTCGCGGTTGGAGCTGCCGTCTACGTCTTCGAAGAGACGCGGAAGTTTCCGTCCGCGGCGGTAACGCTGCCCATGACGGCCTTCAGCCAGATGCTTCAGACCACGATGCATTTTCAACAGTTCGTGACCAGTCTCGCGATCAAGGGTGACCGCATTCTCGCGCCACTCCTCGGCGACGACGAGGAGCATCCGGAGTGGGCGACCTTCGACGAGGACGAGCCGGAACTCGATGTTCCCGACCCCACGGATCGCATTTCGACCCGTGGCCGCTTCGCTCTCTACTCGATGCCGCCCTCCGGCGAAGAGGTCGCCGAGACCGCGCCTGTTCAGGAGACCGCCAAGGCGAGCCGCAAGACCGCGGTTGCTGCGAAGCCGGCCGAGCCTGAGATCGCCGCTTACCTGGACTACTCCTCCCTGACGCTGGCACAACTCCGCGCCCGGCTGCGGTCACTGTCGGTCGACGAACTCACCACCCTGCTCGACTACGAAGACAGCACACTGTCGCGTGCACCGTTCCAGACGATGCTGGCCAACCGAATTGCCTCCGCGAAGGCCAAGTGACCGAAGGACCAGTGACCGAAGGACGAACCCAGCCCCGAACATCCAATTCCGCGGAGCATCCGT
>JBBSKP010000457.1:0-1721 GCA_038256175.1 Mycobacteriales bacterium | reverse complement strand
TGGACCATCTGGCGCCGCTTCGACTGCGCGGACCTGGCGGCGGCATCACGATGACCGGCCGGCTTGCGACACAGGTTGCTGCTGATCCGCGGGTCCATCTGCTCGGCTACGGTCCCTCGGCAAGCACGATCGGCGCCAACCGTGCCGGCCGCGCGGCCGTCCGAGAATTGACGGAGGCACTCGCATGACCGCCTTGCCCGACTGGGCGCAGCAGCTCGATTTACAACCCCATCCCGAGGGTGGCTGGTATCGCGAGACATGGCGAAGCGATGTCGTCATTCCTCGCGCGGCATTGTCGGCCGACTATCCCGGCGACAGGTTCGCAGGCACCGCGATTCTGTTTCTCCTGATGCCCGGCCAGGAATCGGCATGGCACACCGTGCGTGGCACAGAGATCTGGCTGCATCACCGCGGCGGCCCCATCGTGCTGGGTCTCGGCGGGGACGACGCGAAGCCTTCGCTGACTTCCGAACTCCTTGTCGGTCCGGACATCGTGGCCGGTCAGCAACCGCAAGTACTCGTACCGCCGCGGCAGTGGCAGCGAGCTCGGGCCGTTGGGGACGAGCCGAGCCTCGTCAGCTGCATCGTCGTGCCTGGCTTCGACTTCGCCGATTTTGCGCTCGAAGGACCGAACTAAGCGCTTGCTTATAACTAAGCGGGCGCTTATAGTGGAGCCGTGAGCGAAGCCCCGGTCGTCAGCAACTCGAAAGCCGCTGCGCGCATCAGGGAAGCCGCGATCGAGGCGTTCGCAGAGAACGGGTACGGCGGAACAACGACACGAGACATTGCGGGCCGCATCGGATTGAGCGCAGCCGCAATGTATCCGCACTACAAGTCGAAGGAAGAGCTGCTCTTCGTCATCGCCTACGAGGGCCACCAGAAGACCGTGGTGTGGCTCGACGAAGCCGACTCGACCAGTGCGGAACCGGCGAGTCGTTTGCGCGCCGTCGTGAGTGAATTCGCACGAACACAGGCGACGCACTACGCACGGGCACGGGTGGTCGAGTACGAATTGACCGCCCTGTCGGCAGAGCACTACAAGGTGATCGCAGGATTGCGCCGGGACGTAGTACGGCTGGTCCGGCGGATCGTCGAAGCCGGCGCGGCCGATGGATCGTTCGCCGTCCCGGACACCGAGGGCGTCACCCTCGCGATCATCTCACTCTGCGTCGACGTATGCCGCTGGTTTCCCGGTGGCAACTACACCGACCCTGACACGGTCGCAAAGCTCTACTCCGAGTTGGCTATTCGTCTCGTCGGAGCAACAAACTAAAGGAACCATCGATGAAACAACTGTCCGGGCTCGACGCTGCCTTCTTGACGCTGGAAACCCACAACTCGACCGGCCACGTCGGCGGCGTGTGCATCCTCGATCCGAGTACCTCACCGACGCCGCTCGACCTGGCCTCGCTCACCACACTCATGAACGACCGCGCACCGCTGATCCCGTTGCTGCGCCAGCGGCTGAAGTTCGTTCCACTCGGGCTCGACCAGCCGTACTGGATCGATGATCAGAACTTCGACATCGAGTACCACGTACGCGAAATCTCGCTTCCCGCACCGGGTTCGGATGCACAACTCACCGAGCAGGTCAGCAGGCTGCACTCGCGGCCACTCGATCGGCGTCGCCCGCTGTGGGAGGCATACCTCATCTCCGGACTCTCGGGCGGGCGACTCGCCGTCTACACGAAGATGCACCATTCTGCTATCGACGGGGTGTC
>JBBSKP010000456.1:0-1725 GCA_038256175.1 Mycobacteriales bacterium | reverse complement strand
CTTCGCCATCGTCACGTTGTCCTTGACCGGCGCCAGCGCGGGAGCGGGGAATTCGCCGGTCAACTTCGTCAGCGTCGCTTCGGAATTCGGTACGCGGGCGGTGAGGTCGACCATGTCGCGGGTGAGCGCATCGAGCCGCGCGGGTGCATTGATCAGCAGATCGCGCATGCTGTCGAATTCGGCGACACGAGCGTCGAGCTCGCGATCGGCGTTGCCGCAGTTGCTGATCAGCGTGACAAGAAGGTCGCGCTGCTGCTCGGGGGTCTCGGGGACGTTGTCGTCGAGGCGTTGGCGAATCGTGAAGGCTTGCGCGAGTGCGTTCTTCGCGTTGTTGTAGGCGGTATCGAACGGTCGGGCTGCTTCTTCGCCGAACTCGCCCTTGGCCAAATCGAGTTCCTCGGCGCTGGTTCGCAATGCGTTGTCCATCTCGACAAGCACCTCTTTCGACCGCGCATCCAATGCCGGAATCGGCAGCGCTGCAAGCGCTCTGGTGTCGGTGGGATCGATTTCGCGAGCGGCGGCGGTGCCTTGTTTGACCCGATCGCCCCGCTTCTTCCGCGAGTAGAGGACGATACCGCCTGCCCCAACGACGACGACGCCACCGCCGACAAGCAAGGTGGTCACCGCGCTTCCGCCGCTCGAGGAACTCATCGCGTCCGAGAGACCTGCGGCCGTCGCGATCGTGGCGGCGGCCCAATCTTGTTCGTGCAGAGCCGGTTCGACGGCATTGATCCGGACCTTGTCCAGCTCGGATTGGCTGATTTCCTTCAGCTCAGACGAGAGGGAGAGATAGTAGGAGCGATCCTCGGTTGCGACCGCCAGCAGTATGTCTCGGTCGCCGAGCGAGCTCGCGGACGCTGTGCGATCAGCCCAGGTGCCGGGCTCCTGGCCGCCGAAGTCGGCGACGTACACGACCCACAGCCGTACTTTGTGTTTGTCGTAGAGGTCGTCGATCGACTGCTGCACCTGAGCCCGTTGGTCGGAATCCAATGCCTGCACCTTGTCGGTGATCTCGTTCGGCAACCGGAAGGGTGTGTCGGCACTGGCGGTGGCCGGTAGGCAGATCAACGCGAGCAGGGCGATGACGAACGCGACGGCCGCCGCGGCCGGCATGCGACGACGTCGGTTGCGAGTGGGCGCCGGCAACGGTGCAAATGGCATGGCACGAATCTATCCTTTCGCTGTGTGAACAGCCGAGCGCCTAGGCTGGCCACAACTCCGAAAACCGGCGGGTGACGCGCGCGAACCCGGGCTCCGCTGCCCAGCGGGAGTCGACTGGCAGACTTGGGGGGTGAGTTCCGCACCCGTGCGAGACAGACCTGCGCTGAGCAGCGAGCCCGAGCCCCGTGGCTTCGGGTCTACGGTGCTGCGCTGGATACGGCGGCTGTTCGTCGGAACGCTGCTGATGGCGGTCGTGCTGGTGGGCGGAACCGCGGTTCGTGTCTGGCAGGTTGCGCGGATCAGCGACGAGTCGAAGGCCGATGCGATCGTGGTCCTTGGTGCGGCCCAATACTCGGGTACGCCGTCGTCGGTGTTCGCCGCGCGCCTCGAGCAGGCGCGCAAGCTCTACGAGCGGGGCGTCGCACCGATGGTGATCACGGTCGGTGGCAAACAGGTGGGCGACGAATACACCGAAGCGGCATCAGGAAAGAACTACTTGGTCTCGCGAGGTGTGCCCGCCGACAGCATTGTCGCCGTCGAGGAAGGCTCGGACACCCTGCGCAG
>JBBSKP010000455.1:0-1742 GCA_038256175.1 Mycobacteriales bacterium | reverse complement strand
GATCAGCCCCGAACTGCACGCGAAGCTCAAGCCGTTCATGTCCGACTTGATGTGGATCGAGAACGTCGGCGCCCGTGGCTTTGCCGCGATGGCACGCAAGGCGCCAACAGACACTCTCAAGCAGATTTACACGTACTTCCATGCGGAGGAACAGAAGCACGCCAACGCCGAACTTGCGCTGATGCGTCGCTGGGGCATGCTCGACGGCGACGAAATGCCCGAGCCGAACGTCAATGTGAAGCTGATCATCGACTGGCTCGACAAACACTCCGACGGCATGTCGCTGTCATTCCTCGGTACTGTTATCCCGATGCTCGAGGTCGCTCTCGACGGCGCGCTCGTGAAATTCATCATGGACGAGATCGACGACCCGGTCTGCCAAGAAGTCTTCAAAAAGATCAATGCCGACGAATCACGCCATCTCGCAGTCGACTTCGCGGTCATCGAACTGCTCGGCAACGCGAAGTGGCGCAAGATCATCATCGACCTGGTCGGTGGTTGGGCCAATCCGTCGCTGATCATCGGCGCTCTGCGCTATGTGCCGCTGTTGAACAAGATGCGCGACAACATCGTTGAAATGGGTGTCGACGAAGAGCGCCTGTACACCGCGATGAAGCGGTTCCGGGCCGTCGGTGAGCGCAGCGCGGATGCGCGGCGCCTGCCGATGTATCAGATCGTGAAGTACCACGGCAGCATGGTCATCAACCGCAAGCATCCCTATCACCTCTTCGCGGATGCGATGGTCAAGGTAACCGCTCGATACCCGCAAAAATTCTTGAACTCGACACCGACCTGGTCGCAGGAACTGACCTACGAGCCCGTCGCATGAGCGCCACACAGCCATTGGACGTGGCCATCATCGGTGGCGGATTCGCAGGCATAGGCGCCGCGATCCGTCTGAAACAAAAGGGTGTCGACAACTTCGTCATCCTCGAACGCGGCGAAGCAGTCGGCGGGACGTGGCGCGACAACACCTATCCGGGTGCGGCGTGCGACATTCCATCACGCCTGTACTCGTACAGTTTCGCGCCGAACCCGGACTGGTCCCACACGTATTCCGGTAGTGCCGAAATACTCGGCTACATCGAAACGATGGTCGACGAGTTCGCATTGCGTCCGTACTTACGCTTCGGTCACACCGTCACCGGTGTGGCATTCGACCAGAAGGCCGGCGTGTGGAACGTCAGCGTCGACGGACACCCTACTGTCGTGGCACGCACGATCGTGTTGGCATCGGGCCCGCTGGCAAATGCCAGTCTGCCGTCGATCCGCGGTATCGAAACCTACGAAGGACACATGGTCCACAGCGCTCGCTGGGACCATGATTACGACTTCACCGGCAAGAAGGTGGCCGTCGTCGGTACCGGCGCGAGCGGGGTGCAGATCATTCCCGAGCTGGTCAAAGTGGCCGAATCGGTGAAGGTGTTCCAACGCACGCCAGGCTGGGTATTGCCACGGCTGAACCGGCGCATCAGCGAGCCGACCAAGTCGATCTTCCGTCGGGTCCCGGCGAGTCAGTCCGCCGCTCGTAAAGCCTGGTTCTGGGCCCACGAATCGGTTGCTCTCGGTGTGGTGTGGAACACCCCGCTCACCCGCGTCGTCGAAATGGTCGGCAAGGCGCATCTGCGCAGCCAGGTGAAGGACCCGTGGCTACGCCGTCAGCTCACCCCGGACTTCCGGGCAGGGTGCAAGCGACTCCTGATGACGAGCGACTACTACCCGGCACTGCAACAGGACAACTG
>JBBSKP010000454.1:0-1752 GCA_038256175.1 Mycobacteriales bacterium | reverse complement strand
GGTGCTGGTCCACCTGCCTTCGATTGCAGCGCGGTGGCAGCGTGCCGCGAGATCGGCGGCGGTGGTGAAGTAGGTGCGATATCCAGCGTGGACGGCAGCGCGGGCAAGTCCGACCGAGAGGTGCGTCTTTCCTACCCCCGGCGGCCCGATCAGCAAGATGTTGGTAGCGGTCTCGAGGTAGCGGCAGGTGGCGAGTTCGGCGATCAGTTTGCCGTCGACACCGGCCGCGGCGTCGTAGTCGAAATCGTCGAGTGACGCTGGGGTCGGCAGGGATGCGAACTGTAGCCGGCTGGTCAGTCGGCGGGCTTCGGTGGCGTCGACCTCGATCGACAGCAGCCGTTCCAGGGACTGTCATCGACATCTGTTGTGCAGCAGCTTCATCGAGCACTGCGGGTAGGGCTTGTGCAGCGTCGTGGAGTTTGAGGATCGCGAGGTGTCCGCGCAGCCGTTGATAGAGGCTGGCAGCCTCTGCTGTGCGGGGGGCGGGCACCGAATCGGAGCCGACGGTGGGTGTGGTGGTCATCGTAGGGTGGTCCTGTTCTGGGCGGCCCGCTCATAGGCGGAGAGGTCGACGACTGTGAACTGTGTTTCAGCAGAGGCTGATTCGGAAGAATGCGCCTCACCGTGCAGTAGCGCTGCGGCGGCGCGGGCATCGGGGCCGGGCGGGATGCGTTGCTTGCGGTTGTGCGGGCGGCCGGTGTTTGCCCCGGCGAGCGCGGCCTGTTCGAGTGCGATGACATGACCGCGATCGCGCACCGCGACTCCGAGCCCGTCGGCGGCGAGGTGATGGCGGGCGATCACGATCCCAGAGACGGTCGCGATGTCGATCGTGTCGGCGCCGAGCGTCTGGCGGACGGTGGCCTGCGCGGATGCCAACTCGGGTGGGACGGAGTAGCGGTTGCCGCGATAGGACACCAACCGTTGTCGTGACACGACGCGGGTTTCGTTGAGCACCAACGGGTATGGCGCATTCGGGGCGTGCCGTAGCGGCTCGGTTTTCGCGACCGTCGCCACCGTGGATTTTCCGTCGGCGGTGGCGCGCAGTCTCGTGTCGCCACGCAAAGCGGCGAACTGGTCCACACTCACCTGGGCTTGCTCGACGGTTGTCTCGTCTGGCAGCGTGCGCCACCAGCGTTGCGCTGCACCATGATTGACTTTCTCTACCACCCCTTTGCGGTTGCCGCGACGAGGTGGACAGATCGCCACCGACACCCCGTAATGCTTCGCGACGCCAGCGAAGCTGGCGGTGAGGTTGCCGCTACCGGGGTGACACACCGCGGCCATCCGGTCGAACCGCCACGTGCCGGTCACTCCGCCGAGCGCGCGTGTGATCCGGTCCAGGCCGTCGATCAGATGCGGTTGATCCATCGACGGCGCGAGCACGGCGCGCCATTTGCCCGAATGGGCGAGCGATCCGACCAGCAAGTGCGCGGTCTTGCCCCAGCCCCACGAGGCCGGCGGATCCGGCAAATCGAGCCAGTCCCATTGAGTTTCCTCTCCCGGCGGGTGGTCGATGACCGCGTTCGGCCGACCGGTCGCGGTCAGGTAGGATTGACAGACCGGGCGGAGTTGGCGAACCCGGATCTGGCGGGTCAGCGTCGGATAGGACAACGCGAACCCCAACGCGACTAGTTCGTCGAACAAGGCGATCGCCCACAAGTGCGGGTCCTCGACCAACCGCGCCCGGACGTAACCAACGAACGGTTCGAACGGATCAACCAACGCATTCCTCCGCACGCCCGGCGTGCGAGT
>JBBSKP010000453.1:0-1805 GCA_038256175.1 Mycobacteriales bacterium | reverse complement strand
GCTTCGTCAGGGCCGCTTGCCACCGAATCACGTCCACTCCCTTGATGATTCGGCTGCCCTCAGCTTCACTCAGGCTGCTGTGACAACCCGAGGATCAGGGTCTCTCACCCCCATTCGGAACACACGCGCCTCACGGCGCACTTTGAGCCGATGATGACGCCGACACAAACACGCGAGGTTCCGGCGGATCGTCTTGCCACCCTTGCGGCGCTGCTTGCGATTGAACCGACGCGAATGATCGATATCGCAGTTCGCCGCCGGAACCACACACCCTGGAAACCGGCAATGCCCATCACGGGCACGGATCCACCGGTCCAACTCCGCCGACGGCCGATACACCTGCGCGCGTTCAGAGTTCGGATCATCGAGAGGACCCGAATCGGGGGTGCCGTCGTGATGCGGGGCGGCGGCCGTGGCGGCGGCGATGATCAGTTCCCACGTCCCGTCGGCGGTGAGGCGGCGAGCCAGATCGGCATCGATGGCGCCGTACCCGGCCAGGAACCCCGGGTATTCGGCCAACCCCAACAACGTGTCCAGACTGACCCCGACCTGAATCAACGGCTTCCCCGCCGGCCTCGGTACACCGGACTCCGGGACCCGCTGGGTGAAGTCGGACCGTCCACACGCGCACCTCAGCTGCCCGGTCCCGTCGGCCAACGCCACCAACGCATCGGCCCGACGTTGCGCGAAGGTCCGCCGGTCGTGACAGCACACCGTCATCGCCATGTCCCGCAACCGCATCGCCAGCGTCTGCGCCCCCGCAGCGGGGAGAAACCCGTCCAGCACCGACATCCCGTCCTGAGCGGCGCGTATCCGCACATCGCGGTCCTCGGTACGGCGTTCGCGACGGTCCCGGTCGCCGTCGGGATCGGCGGCCGCAATCCAGCGTCGCGCGGTCTGACGCAACCGCACCGCATTGCAACTACGGGCGGCGTCGGCGAGGCGTTGCTCCAATTCGGTGATCAGCTCGGGGCTCAGGTTGATCAGCGCATCGGCAATCACCTTGGCCCGGGCCAGGTCGATGTCGCCGCGCGCGAACGCGGCTCGGGTCGCGGGCAGTTGCTCCAACGCCAACCCCAGGTCGATCAACCCGCTTGCGACGGCCTCGGTCATGAACGTTGCGTTCGCCGCCTGGGTGGTCGCGAACTCCCCGGCATGGGCCGCGTTGATCCCCGTCGCGACGTCGGCGGCGACATGCTGGTGATACAACGCGGTCACCGTCGCCACTTCGGTGGCCTGCGCGATCGCCACGCCACGGTGCTGGGCGCGCAAGGTCTCCACCAACGCTGACCGCGTCTCCCACGCACCGCCGACATCGAACATGTGTTCGAGTCTACTCGAGAGGTCCGACAATAATGTTCGGTCACGCCCCCCGTAGCGGTTCGATCTTCCAATGTTTGTGCAGCCGGTCCGCGATCACAGGCGCAAGGTCGACCGGCACATGGTTGGACTCAATCAACCGGAAGATTTCCATGACCTGTTCACGCTTGCGCTGCTCGTACGGATTTCGGACTGCATGCTTGATCGGCGGCATCGATACCAGCGTGACCGGATCCTGCGCCTGTGCGGCGGGTGTGAAATCGACGATCAGCAGCCATCTCCGACCACCACCTTCCGGAACATCCACGAAGAACTGACATCCCGCAACCTGGCTCCAGGGCAGGTGGTGAGTTCCCCTCAAGGTTCGGATCGTGATCCCATCGGTGTCGACGATGACGGTGTCCCATGCGAGCAGTCCGCCGGTGATCGCCGTTCCCACGATCAGCGCGACAGCGAGCCCGGTAATCGCCCTGTTCAGGCCGAAT
>JBBSKP010000452.1:0-1813 GCA_038256175.1 Mycobacteriales bacterium | reverse complement strand
TGCACGTATGTTCAATTGCGTTGCGCCGCAGGTGCTCGCTCTGCCGGGATAGTCAGTGCACGCACCGAAGTAGCTCGGTAGCGGCATCAACGACGATTGAGGGTCAACGTGGACAATCTCGGAATAGTTTTTCTCTCCGAAGTGATCGGGACGGGGATGCTTGTGCTCCTCGGTTGTGGTGTTGTCGCCAACGTCGCACTTGCGAAGAACAAGGGATTCAACGGCGGATTCCTGATGGTCACCTTCGGCTGGGGCTTCGCGGTCTTCGCCGGTGTGATCGTCGCGTATAACTCCGGCGCACACATCAACCCCGCGGTCACGCTCGGCCTCGTCGCGAATGGCGCGACCGAGTTCGGCGCGGGAGTGCCGGTCAACGTGATTTCCGTATTGACCTACATCGGCGGCCAGCTCCTCGGTGCCATCATCGGTGCGATCATCTGCTGGATCGCGTACAAGCAGCACTTCGATGACGAGCCGGAGGCGGCCAACAAGCTCGGCGTGTTCTCGACCGGCCCCGCGATCCGTTCCTACGGCTGGAACCTCGCGACCGAGATCATCGGCACCTTCGTGCTCGTGTTCGTCGTGATCGGCTTCGGCCGGCAGGGCGAGACCGGCGGTCTCGCCGCCCTCGGCGCCCTGCCGGTGGCCCTGCTCGTCGTCGGCATCGGCGCCTCCCTCGGTGGGCCGACCGGCTACGCCATCAACCCGGCCCGTGACCTGGGGCCCCGCATCGCGCACTTCATCCTGCCGATCAAGGGCAAGGGGTCGAGCGACTGGGCCTATTCCTGGGTGCCGATCGTTGGACCCATCATCGGCGGGGTGCTCGCGGGCTTCGCGGCCATTCCGCTCCTCCCGATCCTCACCTGACTCCGATCCAGGGCTGGTCCGCTATCGCGGGCCAGCCCTGGATCGCTGCCGTTCGCCCGATCACCACTCAGTGACCATCACCGCTCAATGACCATCACCACTCAATGAGGAGACACAACCCATGACCGAATACGTCCTTTCGATCGACCAGGGAACGACCAGCACCCGATCGATCATCTTCGACAAGGCGGGGTCGATCGTTGCGACCGGCCAGCTTGAGCACGAGCAGATCTTCCCGAAGGCGGGCTGGGTCGAACACGACCCGATGGAGATCTGGAACAACACGCGCGAGGTCATCGGGCAGGCGTTGTCGAAGGCCAACATCACCCGTCACGACATCGCGGCGGTCGGCATCACGAACCAGCGCGAGACGGCGGTGGTGTGGGACAAGACTACGGGGAAGCCGGTCTACAACGCGATCGTCTGGCAGGACACCCGCACCCAGAGCATCGTGGACCGCCTCGCGGCCGACGGCGGCGTGGAGAGGTTCAAGGCCCAGGTCGGCCTGCCGCTGGCGACGTACTTCTCGGGAACGAAGATCGTCTGGATCCTCGAGAACGTCGAGGGTGCCCGCGAGAAGGCGGAGGCCGGCGACCTGCTGTTCGGCACCACCGACTCGTGGGTTGTGTGGAACCTGACCGGCGGCACGGACGGTGGTGTGCACATCACCGACGTGACCAATGCCTCGCGCACCATGTTCATGGATCTGGAGACGCTGCAGTGGGACGACGGAATCCTGAAGGCATTCGACGTGCCGAAGTCGATGCTGCCGGAGATCCGCTCCTCGTCCGAGGTGTATGGCACCGTGCACACCTCGAGCCTGTTGCGGGAGGTTCCCGTTGCGGGGATCCTGGGCGACCAGCAGGCGGCGACGTTCGGGCAGGCGGCGTTCGACACGGGCGAGTCGAAGAACACCTACGGCACGGGCAACTTCCTGATCTTCAAC
>JBBSKP010000451.1:0-1928 GCA_038256175.1 Mycobacteriales bacterium | reverse complement strand
AGACGCCATATCCTGGATTCGCGCACGCCGTTCTCCCGCACAAGTAGCCGACCGACCTTAGACAAGCCAGAACGCTACTGGGACAACGGCGTGCGCTCATATCAGCACCAAAACCACCCACGGTTAGAGCACAAGAGCCTCATAAATTCGACTCGGGCCCATCGGCTTCACCTTTCCGGGAAGCCGATGGTGCCCGGCGTCTCCCGCTGAACCTGGCGACCCCTTGCGATCCACTGTGCAGCAGTCGTCCTCGATGTGTTCGCCTCGACGCGCGAAATCGATGGACCCCGAAACGAATAGTGTCACGCCCGCAGCGATCAGCCACGGATTGCTCAGCACGCCACCAATTCCCGCGAGCGCTCCGCCAGCGATCAGGATCGGCGCGGCGCAGCACAACACCATCAGCAGGGCGATTCCCGCGCCGCCCATGACGGCGCCGACCCGGGGTCCTTCGTCGCGCTTGTGCGACATCAGTTCTCCTTGTCATCGGCAGTGGCAGACAGTCAGCTGGCGCAGCACGACAGCTTTGACACATCGGTGGTGAACGACGGAGCGGCGATCTTGATACCTTCAGCCATCGTCAGATACGGTGCCCACGAGTGGGCGACCTGCTCGACGGTCGCAGCGATCTCCCCGGTGTCCTTGGCGACGGCAGTCAGGCCAACAATGACGCCGGTGTCAGCGTCGACTACGAGCTTGATGAAGCCGCGGGTGTCGCGATTAACGAGCGCACGCGGCACATACTTCAGCGGCAGCACCCGGCACTCGCAGCGCTTGTGTCGCGCGATCAGCTCGCGTTCGGTCAGACCGACCGCGCCGACGGCGGGACTGGCGAAGGGCACGCGCGGCAGCTGGGTGTATTCAACCGATCTGTCCGCTTCGTTGAAGATGTTGTCCACCACAGTCCTTCCGCTCGACTCCGTGGGATGGCGATCCCGGAGCACGCTTCTGCCCGACCTACTGATGCAGATTTGGCGGGGTGCACAAACAGTGGTCAGAACATCTTCAACAATGTCGGTACCGCTCGTCGCGGCAATAGGGTGTGCTGACTCTCATGGTCGCAATGAAGCGCGTGGGGGTCGCTCTGCTCACTGGCATGTTGATCGCAACGGGTCTCGGCGCCGCGCACGCGGCGCCATTGCCGCCGATGCGCCGGATCAGAACCAGTTACCGGAGTTGCCGAGCGAGCCACAGATCTACGCAGCAGTTGTACCGCTCACGCCACCAGATCGCGATCCGTGGTACCAAGCTCCACGGAACCTCGCCTCGATGAACAACGGTGACATCGTGCGCACCCGAGAGGTGCAGACCTACAGCGCCGGCATCCCAATCCCTGTCGCCACCCGCCAGATCCTCTACCGCAGCACCGATCTCAAGGGCACCCCGCTCGTCACCGCGACGACAGTGCTGACGCCGGGCATCCCTGGTTTGGCAGCCCGCGGCCACTTGTGTCCTACCAGGAAGCGATCGACAGCACCGCCACAATCTGTAATCCTTCCTACACTTTGCGCGCAGGATTGTTCAAAGAGATCCATCTCCTCCAGTTATTTCTGGAGCAAGGCATGGCTGTAGCGTTGCCGGACTTCGACGGCCAACGATTGACCTGGCAGAGGACCAGCGAGGGGCACATGGTTCTCGATGGCATTCGCGCCGTCAAGCGCGATCCCGCACTGGGACTTGCCGATTCGTCCGTCGGGCTCTACGGCTACTCCGGCGGCGGCAATGGCAGCGCATCGGCAGCCGAACTGCACCGTAGTTACGCACCCGAGCTGCCCATCGTCGGTTCCGCCCAGGGTTCCGGCGTTGTTGACTCGCAGGTCTGTGACGTGGGGAAATGTGGTGGAGAGACACGCCGTTTCAGTTGCGGGCAGGCACGAGCGGTCTCGAGGACGATGGAGTTGCTGAAGACCTCATCGATCATCGGAGTT
>JBBSKP010000450.1:0-1955 GCA_038256175.1 Mycobacteriales bacterium | reverse complement strand
TAGCGCAGCTCGGCGGCCTTGCCGTAGTCACCGTCGCGTTCGGCACGCTCCGACTCACCCCGCAAGGTTTCCAGCTCTTCCTTGACGACGCGGACCGAGTCGATGGCGTTCTTCTCGTTCTGCCACCGGGCGGTCAGCTGTCCGAGCTTTTCCTGCTCGTCGGCGAGTTCGGAACGCAACTTGTCCAGCCGCGCCTTCGACGCCTCGTCGGTTTCCTTCGCGAGTGCGACTTCCTCGATCTCGAGCCGGCGCACGATCCGCTCTACCTCGTCGATTTCGACTGGGCGCGAATCGATTTCCATCCGCAGCCGCGATGCCGCCTCATCGACCAGGTCGATCGCCTTGTCGGGCAGGAACCGCGACGTGATGTACCGGTCGCTCAACGTTGCCGCGGCAACCAACGCGGAGTCGGTGATGCGCACGCCGTGGTGCACCTCGTAGCGCTCCTTGAGTCCACGCAGGATTCCGACGGTGTCTTCCACCGACGGCTCACCGACGAGCACTTGCTGGAACCGCCGCTCCAACGCCGCGTCCCTCTCGATGTATTTGCGGTACTCCTCCAACGTCGTGGCGCCGACCATGCGCAGCTCACCCCGAGCCAACATCGGCTTGATCATGTTGCCGGCGTCCATCGCGGACTCACCGGTGGCACCGGCCCCGACGATGGTGTGCAACTCGTCGATGAACGTGATCACCTGACCGGCGGAGTTCTTGATGTCGTCGAGTACAGCCTTGAGCCGCTCCTCGAATTCACCGCGATACTTCGCACCCGCGACCATCGAGCCGAGGTCGAGTGAGACGAGAGTCTTGTCGCGCAACGATTCCGGAACGTCGCCGGCAATGATGCGCTGCGCGAGCCCTTCGACGATGGCGGTCTTACCGACACCGGGCTCCCCGATCAGCACAGGATTGTTCTTCGTGCGGCGAGACAGCACCTGCACCACACGACGGATCTCCGTATCGCGGCCGATCACCGGATCCAGCTTGCCGGCACGCGCCAGTGCGGTCAGGTCCGTCGAATATTTCTCCAACGCCTGATATGTGCTCTCCGGGTCCGCGCTGGTCACGCGGGCACTGCCGCGAACGGCTGTGAACGCCTCCCGCAGGGCAACCGACGTCGCGCCGTGGCCGACCAGCAGCTTCGACACATCGGAATCGCCACTGGCCAGACCGACCAACAGATGCTCGGTCGAGACGTACTCGTCATCGAGTTCGGTGGCCAGATGCTGGGCAGCGGTCAGCGCAGCAAGCGCCTCGCGGCCGAGCTGCGGTGTCGTCGTCGCTCCTGTCGCTCGCGGCAACCGGTCGACGATGACCTGAGCGTCTCGTCGGACGGTCGCGGGGTCGACTCCTACAGCTTTGAGGAGCGGGGCGGCGATGCCGTCGGTCTGATCGAGCAGCGCCACCAGCAAGTGCGCCGGACGAATGTCCGGATTCCCGGCGGACGACGCCGCCTGCAGCGCAGCCGTCAACGCTGCCTGAGTCTTGGTGGTGGGATTGAAGGAGTCCACGAGTCGCCTTTCTATGAGCTGAGTTTCTGAGAGCCGAGCTGCGCCGGACCCTGCTGGACCCGGCGTTCTCTCTTTGCAACGCACCAAAGGTTGAGTCTGTTCCGCTCAAGTCTAGTCAATTTTGTCGGGCCCGGGAAACCCGCTTCCGGGCCTTGATGCCGTCCGCCAACATACGAGCGACTTTCGCGGATCGATGTCGCTCGTATGTTGGCGAACGCATTCCTCTCCCACACGGCAACCGGATACCGGCTGCGCACAAACGAGGCGATATTGGAAGATCGATCGACCGGTCGGGTTCTACACCTGCTGCGCATCGAGGAAATCGTCGATCATCGCCCAGGTCGTCGTGGGGGCCGAGCGACCAGTCAATACCCCGAGATGCCCGCCCGGTGCGACCTCGAGACGCATCACGGGTGCGTTGGGCAACAATCCACCGACGTGTTG
>JBBSKP010000449.1:0-1990 GCA_038256175.1 Mycobacteriales bacterium | reverse complement strand
GAAAGACGTGTCCCTTGCTATAGGTCTCCGAGCGTTGCTGGGACGCCGTCACGCGGATCATCGGTCGTCCATTGCGGACCCGTTCGGCGACCTCCTTCGAGGCGACGATCGCTGCAGCTGCGCCTCCGCCTGACGCGCAGGACATCATCGAGGTGTGCGGGTACGAGATCATTGTCGACCCGAGCACCTCCTCGATGGTGACGTCGTGGTCGGCGCGCCGTTGCGCATACGGGTTCGCTCGTGCGTGGTTCCAGTTCTTTGCGGCGATCGCTGCGAACGTCTCGGCGGTCGTTCCGACCTCGTGCATGCGGCGAGTGGCCCACATCGCGAAGAAGGCGGCTGGCAGCATGACATCTTCGGCACCGACCTGCTTGCCGCGTCCCCGGCCAAGCCCGCCCATCTTGTTCATGTCATCGAATCCGAGCGCCATAGCGACGTCGACGCGCCCGCCTCCGACAGCGTGGACCGCTTCTCCGAATGCACATGAACCGGTGGCTGAAGCGTTCTCGACGTGGGTGACCGGGATGCCAGTCAGCCCGAACTCTTTGGCGATGTGAACACCGGCTCCGATTCCGCCACTGAGATAGCCGTTGTAGAGCGTACCGATTTCGGGAAACTCGATGCCGGCATCGTCGAGCGCGTTGATGCCGGCGACGTCTGCCATGAGCGCGGCGGAGATTCCTTTGTTGTTGAATGCGTGCATACCCACGCCGATCACGTAGACGTCGCGTGCAAGTTGTGAGGGCATCAGCGAACCGCCTCGAACCGAAACGTGACGAGTTCGTTGCCGTCATCGTCTTGACCCACTGGGAATGTCGTCAGACCCATCGGGGTACCGATCTGCCAATCGTCGGTCGTGCCCAACAACGGTGTTTGGACGCGGACCCCCTCTGGCAGGTCGATCTGCCCGACGCCGTACCCGCCAGTATCGCCAAATGAGATGCTCCCCATTCTCGGAACGTGCAGGAACGTCCAGGCAAAGAGCACGCCTTGCGGGCTCAACACGACATCGTTCACCGCCGTTCGTGTGACCGGACATCGCCGGCGCCGAGGCCAAAAGTACAGTTCTGATTCCGGGGCGTACGACCCCAATAAGTGTGGACGGGTCTCGTCGCCCTCCGGCAGACGAAACAGTCGGGGATCAGTCGGAACGATTGCTGACGTCATCGATCAGCCCTTACTCCGGCGCCCGAAATGGGTCATTGTGTCGCCGACCGACGTGACCACCGATGCAAGCCGCGCTTCATCAGCGATCAGCGACGGGGCACGTTCGGCCAGCTCGGCCACGGTGAATCTGCCATCGGTCGCGAGAACCTGATCGTCGTCGAGGTTCCAGCCCGCGTAGAGGCCGACTTCGTTGCCGCCGACGTGGAACACGCCTCCCGTGAACGGACAACTCGTGGTCGCAAGATACGCGACCAGCGGAGAAACGTTGCCGGGATCGAACAGATCGAAGGAGCCGTCGGCGGGGGCCGCGACCGCATCGCCGACACCTGGGGTCTGCAATGTCAGGCGAGTACGCGCAAGTGGCGCGAGGCAGTTCGCCCGCACGCCATACCGCTTCAACTCCATTGCCTGCACCAACGTCATGGCGGCAATTCCCGCCTTTGCCGCGCTGTAGTTCGTTTGCCCGGCGTTACCGAGCATCGCACCCGAGGCTGTGTTGATCACGCTTGCACTGACGTCCTCACCGGACTTCGACCGTTCACGCCAATGAGCGGCAGCCCACCTCGTCGGAGCGACATGACCCTTCAGGTGCACATCGATCACGGCATCCCACTCGGCCTCTTCGAGATTGACGAGCGAGCGATCGCGCAAGATGCCAGCGTTGTTCACGAGGACGTCGAGTCGACCGTACGCGTCGATCGCGTCCTGCACCATCTGCTTGGCACCGTCCCAACTTGTCACCGAGTCGGTATTCGCGATGGCCTCACCGCCCGCTGACTTGATCTCATCGACCACCTGCTGTGCCGGGCCAGCGTCTGAACCG
>JBBSKP010000448.1:0-2020 GCA_038256175.1 Mycobacteriales bacterium | reverse complement strand
TATGGAAATCAGCGCGCAGGGTGGGATGCGGGTTGCCGCTACGACTTCCAGAATCCGGAGTACCGGTAGCGATGACCTAATTCTTCTACGGTCAGTCGGCTGAGCCGGGTACGTTGACTTTCTACGTTGCGAGGTTGCAGGTATGAGAGCCGACACGTCACGCTGGCGACTGCCCGCTTGGGCTTCGATGTTCTCGCCCCGTGTTCGGGGGTTTTCGGATGCCGGTCTTTTGGATGGTCTCAGCGGCGCGGCGAAGCACCGGCGCGCCGCGTTGCTCCTCCGGCTCGCCGACGGGGGAGTATCGACACCTGAGTTGGTGAAGGCCACCGCTGACGGTCGACTGGGGCACCTCGTGATGAAAGACGCGCTGTCACCGCGGGGACGGATGTACACGCTAGAGGAAATTTCGGCGCTCGCAGGTCTCTCGATCATCGATGTCGAGAGGTGGTTTCGTGCCATGGGACGGGGAGTGTCGAGCCGCATCACGGCCGACTTCAGCGAGGATGACCTCCGGCTGGCCCGGGTTCTGGTCGAATACCGTCGACTCGGGATCGATGAAAACGGGCTGTTCGCGTCTGCGCGAATCCTGGGGCGAAACCTGTGGGCGGCGGCTGACGCCATCGAATCGTTAGTCGACATGCGGCTCACTGCTGCAGCTGAGCGTCCCGAGGTTGCGCTACGCCTAGCGGTCGAGGTCACTCGCGTTGCCGAGTTTCAAGCGAGCATTCTTGCGCATGTTGTGGCCAGTCGCTTCCAATCGCTGGCCATGATGGATGAAGGCAATGAAAGCTCGTCCGCAGCCGGCGACATCGCGGTCTGCTTCGTGGATATAGTGGGTTTCACGTCGTTGGGGGAGCGTGCTTCGCCGACCGAACTGGCGCAACTTGCGGAGCGCCTCGACGACCTCACGACGGGTGCCGTCGAAATTCCGGTTCGATTCGTCAAGACGGTCGGCGACGCGGTGATGCTCATCTCGCCGGACCCGAATGCGCTTGCTGACACTGTGCTGCGGATCTTCGCCGCGGCGCGAACGCACGATCTGCCACAGCTACATGCAGGGCTCGCGTGGGGTCCGGCACTGCCGAGTGCGGGAGATTGGATCGGTCGAACGGTGAACCTCGCTAGCCGCATCGCGGCAATCGCACGCCCGGACGTGATCCTTATCGACCAGGCCATGCGCGATCACCTTGATCCTACAGTCCTGCAATGTGATTCGGCGGGATCATTCTTGCTGAAGGGTTACGGTAACGAACGGGAGCTGTACCAGCTGATTCAGTAGGGTCTGAAGTGGTACCGCTGATCGCTGGGCACCCGTATGAATAGCGGCCATCGAGTTGACACTTGCTCAATATTTAATTTATATTCAATTATGTCGATTGAGAAGACTGGACTGCAGACCTGTGATGCCGTACGCATAGCGTCTGGCTTGTATGACGCGCTCGCCCGGGGTGACCGGGCCGCATTGGATGCTGTGTTGCACCCGAACTTCGAAGGCCAAGCTACGGAAGGCCTTCCGCTTCATCTGGGTGGGTCTTATGCCAGTCCCGCGGATATGCGTCGGCTGTTTTGGGGACAGATCGCGAAGCACTTCGATGCTCGCGCCGTCCCGCAGAGTTTTCATGCGCTCGATGATGGGCGACTGATGGTCTCGGGCCGCTATATCGGTGAGGCCCGAACGACCGGGAAGGCGCTCGATGCCGAGTTCATCCATGTCCTCGGATTTTCCGGCGACAAGATCGATCGGCTCGTGCAACTCACCGACAGCGTGCGCTGGCAGGATGCGCTCGCCCCGCCTGCGGGGCAACTGCAGACGATCGACCTTTCGATCGTCGATGGTCTTGCCACTATCTGCCTCAACCGGCCCGATGCCCGCAACGCCATCGATATGCAGCTCGCAACCGACCTGCTCGAGGTAGCGCGTCGATGCACCGGCGACGGCACGGTTCGCGCTGTTCTGATCAAAGGCAACGGTCCTGCGCTGACGGTCGGCGGCGACATCGAATACTTCACCGAGTCGGAT
>JBBSKP010000447.1:0-2052 GCA_038256175.1 Mycobacteriales bacterium | reverse complement strand
TGACGATTACCGACGACGAGCTCGAACACGGTTTGAACACTATTGTCGAAGCGACCACTGCGGTCTGTCGCTGAGGAGGTTGCCCAGATGATCGTACGGACGACAGCGGAAATAACCGGCACCGAGCGCGACATCTCGAGCGAGAACGGGAATTGGCGCAGCAAGCGAATCGTGCTCGGTGGCGATGGCGTCGGGTTCTCCTTCCACGAGACGACCATCGAAGCCGGCACAGTGAACGAATTTCACTACGCCAACCACATCGAGGCCGTCTGGCTCATCGAAGGCGAAGGCAGCCTGACGGATCTGGACAATGAGCAGACCTATGAGCTCGGCCCGGGTTCCATGTACCTGCTCGACGGTCACGAACGTCATCGGCTCGAACCGCGAACCCGGATGCGCATGATGTGTGTCTTCAACCCGCCTGTGACCGGGGCCGAAGTACACGACGAGAACGGCGTCTACCCGCTCATCGAAAGCGCCACATAGGGTTGGGACGTATCTATCGTCCGTTCGAAGACCCGGGAGGCCGTAGTGCCGTCAGCCGATCGAGCCGGAACGCCCGTCGCGCTCGGACCTGGTCATGACCGTGACTTGGTCGAGGCAATCGAGCGGGGCGGGGGCGCGATCACCGACCTCGCCACGGCACGCGGTCTGGTGTGGGCAGCGGGTCCTGAGCAGTTTCCGGACCCTCTGCCCCCTGGCATCGAGTGGGTGCAGCTCAACGCGGCTGGCGTGGAAACCTTCTTCACGTCGAAGATCATCGATCGCTACCCGGACGTCCAGTTCACCTCTGCGGCAGGCGCATTCGCTGCAACCGTCGCCGAGCACGCGTTTGCCTTGTTGCTCGCCGGCGTCCGGAACATGCCGGAGCACATCCTTGCGCAGACCTGGCGACAGGAAGAATTCTTTCCCAACGTCGGCACACTGCGCGATTCGACGGTGACGATTATCGGCGCGGGCGCGATCGGTCGCGCTCTCATCCCGATGCTCACGCCGATGGGCGCGCACGTTCTAGCTGTCACGCGGTCAGGGGCGCCTGTTCCCGGTGCTGTCGAGACATTCCCGGTGAATCAGCTCGGCGACGTCTGGGCGCGCACCGACCACATCGTGATCGCGGCACCGGCGACCCCCGCGACAAAGCATCTCGTCGGCGCGGCCGAATTGGCACAGCTGAAGCCGACGTCGTGGGTGATCAACATCGCGCGCGGCAGCTTGATCGATACCGACGCGCTTGTGGACGCGCTGCGGGCGCACACGATCGGCGGGGCGGGCCTCGACGTCACCGAACCCGAGCCGTTGCCCGACGGTCATCCGCTGTGGTCGCTGCCGAATGCGATCATCACCCCGCACGATTCCAATCCCCCACAGCGCCGCCGAGCGGCGTTCGCGGACCATGTCGCCACGAACGTCGCCCGGTTCGGCGCAGATCAGGGCCTCATAGCGAAGGTCCACCCCACACTCGGTTACTGAACCGCTGCCGCCTCGGCCTCGGGAAAGAACAGTGCGCGAGCGCGGCGAGCAACCTCCTCGGGCGACACGTCTTCGACCTTCGTACACACCGCCCATCGGTGCCCGAACGGATCGATGATGACAGCGTGCCGGTCTCCGGAGAACGTGTCGGACACTGGCGTGACGAGGGTGGCGCCTTCGCGAACGGCCCTGTCGACAAAGGCGTCGGTGTCCTCGACGTACACCACCAACGACGAGTGCACCCAGCCCGCTTCGGGTGCCTTGATCCCGTAGTCGGGCATGTCGTTGGACATCTGCAGCATCGAGTCGCCGATCTTCAGCTCGGCGTGCATGACACCGCCGTCGGGCGCGTCCATTTGATCGATGACCTCGGCGCCGAGTCCACGGCGATAGAAGTCGATCGCGGCTTGGCCATCGGCCACGGCAAGATATGGGGTGAGGGTGCGATATCCGGCTGGGATGGGGTTCACTGTGGTCATGACCCAAGTGTCGTTGGCGGGCGATGCCCGCGGATTGAACATTTGCGACACGTTCGAGCTGACCAGTCTCGCCGAACTGCTCGATGGCCGCCGCACGATGGTG
>JBBSKP010000446.1:0-2080 GCA_038256175.1 Mycobacteriales bacterium | reverse complement strand
GACGGCGCCAACGCCTGGCAGCAGTTCCGCAACGTCACCATCCCGGCGATCCGAGGAACGCTCATCGTGGTTGTCACGACCATCACGATCGCGACCCTGAAGGTCTTCGACATCGTGCGAACCATGACGGGTGGTCAGTTCGACACGAGCGTCATCGCCAACGAGATGTACACCCAAGCTTTCAACCGCGGCGAGTTCGGGCAGGGCGCGGCCCTGGCCGTTGTGCTGTTCATCATGGTGATGCCCATCGTCATCTACAACGTCCGGTCGATGCGCAAGCAGAGGGAGATCCGATGAGCATCCAAGAAGCCGAAGACAAGCTGGATCGTCCCCTCGGCCAGAAGAACACGCTGCGGCCGCGGAAAGTCCCGAAGGCCGACCGGGTCAAGCAGCGGCTGACGTCGCGCGGCGCAACGATCGCCGCGATCATCATCGCGACGCTGTGGACCATCCCGACGTTCGGGCTGTTCGTCTCGTCGTTCCGCCCGGCCGAGCAGATCCGGACCACCGGGTGGTGGACGGTGTTCACGAACCCGAGCTTCAGCCTCGAGAACTACGCCGACGTTCTGTTCGCGAGTGGGGCATCGAGTGCGAACCTGAGCTCCTACTTCATCAATTCGCTCGTCATCTCGATCCCCGCGACCCTGTTCCCGATCGCCCTCGCGACGATGGCCGCATACGGGTTCGCCTGGATCAAGTTCAAGGGCAGCGGCGCGATCTTCGTGCTGATCTTTGCGCTGCAGATCGTGCCGCTGCAGATGGCGCTCATCCCGCTGCTCCAGATCTTCTCCCAGATTCTCGGGATCAGCGGAACGTTCCCGGCGGTGTGGATCGCACACACGATCTTCGGCCTTCCACTGACGATCTTCCTGCTGCACAACTTCATCGCGGAGATCCCGGGCGAGGTCATCGAGGCCGCGCGGGTCGACGGAGCGAACCACACACAGATCTTCTTCCGGATCATCCTGCCGCTGTCGATGCCCGCCCTCGCGAGCATCGGAATCTTCCAGTTCCTCTGGGTCTGGAACGACCTCCTGATCGCCCTCGTGTTCTCCGGGGGCACCGTCGACGTCGCACCTCTCACCCAGAGACTCGCGGAGCTCGTCGGCAACTTCGGACGCAACGCGGAGCGCCTGCCCGCAGCGGCATTCATCTCGCTGATCATCCCGCTCATCGTGTTCTTCAGCCTGCAGCGCTACTTCGTGCGCGGGCTGCTGGCCGGCTCGACGAAGGGGTAGTCCGAGCGCTCGAACACACGCCGGCCGCGGCCGCGTCACCTCACCGGGTGCCGCGGCCGCGGTCGCGGTTAACCCCCATCCGACGAGACGTAAAGTAATCCAGTGAGCGGAATGCAGCGCGGCCGAGGCGGCCGCATGATGGGCGGCGGCGACGCGTCGGCCCAGCGCAAGGAGAACGAGGGAGCCCCGAGCGTTCCCGACCTGCTACGCCGCATCGGCGACCTGTTCGCACCGCACAAGAGCACCCTGATCCTCACGGTCGTTCTTGTGGTGGTCGGTGCCGGGCTCACAGTGCTTCCGCCGCTGCTGACGAAGGTGGCCTTCGACCAGGGGCTCTTCCCGCCGGGGCAGGGGCCGGATGTGCCGCTTCTTGCCGAGGTCGTGGGCCTCATGGTCGCCATCTTCATCGTCAGTGCCGGACTCGGGGTCTGGCAGACCTGGCTCACCGCGACGGTGGGCAACAAGGTCATGGGGGCGCTGCGCATCCGCCTGTTCGAGCACCTCCAGCGGATGGAGCTCGCGTTCTTCACCAAAACCAAGACCGGGGCGATCCAGTCGAGGCTGCAGAACGATGTCGGTGGCGTCGCCGGGGTTCTCACCAACACCGTGTCGAGCGTCCTGGGCAACACCGTCACTGTCATCGCGGCCTTCATCTCCATGCTCCTGCTGTCGTGGCAGCTCACCATCGTGGCCGTGATTCTGATGCCGATCCTCGTGATCGCTCAGCGCCGTGTCGGCCAGGTGCGCGCCCGCATCGCGACCAAGACGCAGGAGTCGCTCAGCGACATGACCGCGATCACCCAGGAGACGCTGTCGGTCTCCGGCATCCTGCTCGCCAAGAG
>JBBSKP010000445.1:0-2095 GCA_038256175.1 Mycobacteriales bacterium | reverse complement strand
GGTAACCTCACAATTGCTCACCAAAAAATCGTCCACGAAGTCCTGAGACACATTTGTTCAACATGTCCTGAGACATCACAGGAACGGCTGTTCCTGACCGTTGACTACGGTGCCGGTCTTTGGCTCGACCCATACGTCGCGAATGTTCTCGTAGAAACGTGACATCGTGACCGGCTCGGTTCCGCCTGGCAGACCCCATGTGTCGGCTGGAAGGGTGACTTTGTTCGTTGGCGAGTTCACTACGGTGGACAGGTCGATCGCCGGTGTCTCCTGGTGGAAGTGAAAGACAGGGACACCGTCGATGGCCGTCTCCTCGACGAAGGCGATCTCGCCGGCTCGCCGCGCATTGACGTCGAAGTAAGGATAGGTCTTTCGCTCGGTGCCGATCGGGAACTTATAGGTCAGGCCGGTGTGAGATACCTCGTCGCCCGGTCTGTTCGGCTGCGTTTGAATGCTCCCGACAGGATTATCGAGTGGCATCGACGACACTCGATCGAGAGTCACGCGGTCGACCATCGCTGTGAGCAGACCGGATTCCCCAGGCCTGTCCGTGCGACTCAGTGTCTGCCCGGCCTGCACAGTGATCCGGTCGTGGTCAGAAGGTTCCTCGGTCGTGACGTACCGCTGTGAAATCAGGGGTACGTGCAGATCGACTCGTGCCCGACCCTCGCGCAAGGACGACGCATCCAGCACATCGCCGAAACCCGTTGCAACTGTGGTGACCTCGAGATCGAGGGGAGTCTTCGCCAGTCTGTCCAGCGTGTAGGTCGGGATAAGGACGCACGCAGTAATTGATTAGGTTTTTCTGTTTGGTTCGTCCACACTCGTGGTATGACGCTGCCTGCTGTGGACTCCGATCCGGTCGCCGCCCGTTTGTCGTTGATCCGCCCGCATCTGGACGAGCGGGCGTGGCGGTTGTTGCTCGGCGCGGAGGCCAAGGTGCTGGGTCGGGGCGGGATCAAGCTGGTCGCGGCGGCCGCTGCGGTGCATCCGGATACCGTGGCGCAGGGTGTGCGCGAGGTGGATGACGACGAACCGATTCCGGGGCGGGTGCGCCGGCCGGGTGCGGGGCGCCCGCCGATGGCGGTGACCGATCCCGATCTGGTCGCCGCGCTCGACGCGCTGGTGGATCCGGTCACCCGTGGCGATCCGGAGTCGCCGTTGCGGTGGACGACCAAATCGACGGCGAAGCTGGCTGCCGAGCTGACCGCCAGGGGGCAGCGGGTGTCCGCGCGCACGGTCGCCAAGCTGCTCAAAGAGGCTGGTTACAGCCTGCAGGGGAACTCGAAGACCATGGAAGGCGCCCAGCATCCGGATCGGGATGCGCAGTTCGGCTATCTCAACACCCACGTCGAACGATTCCAGGCCGACGGGGACCCGGTGATCAGCGTGGACACCAAGAAGAAGGAACTCGTCGGCAACTACAAAGCCGGTGGCCGCGAATGGGAGCCGGCCGGGTCACCGCGCCCGGTGAAGGTGCACGACTTCGCCGACAAGGCGCTGGGCAAGGTGGCTCCCTACGGGGTCTACGACATCGGCGCCAACACCGGCTGGGTCAACGTCGGCACCGACGCCGACACCGGCCAGTTCGCCGTGGAATCGATCCGCCGCTGGTGGACCACGATGGGCGCCATCAGCTATCCCGGAGCGGGCAAGCTGCTGATCACCGCCGACTCCGGTGGCTCCAACGGATCGCGGCTGCGGCTGTGGAAAACCGAACTCGCCGCCTTCGCCGCCGAGGCAGGACTCGACATCACGGTCTGCCACCTACCGCCCGGCACCTCCAAATGGAACAAGATCGAACACCGGCTATTCTCCGCGATCAGCCGCAACTGGCGCGCACGCCCCCTGCAATCCCATGAGGTTGTCATCGAAACCCTCAGGGCAACAACCACATCCACCGGACTGACCGTGAACGCCGTACTCGACACCACCACCTACGAGCGTGGCATCACGATCACCGACAAACAGATCGCCGCCCTCGAAGCCACCCAGCTGCACCGTCACGAGTTCCACGGCGACTGGAACTACACCCTCACCGCCGACCACACCGCGACACGCCAGACGGAACCCACCTAATTACTGCGCAGTCCCT
>JBBSKP010000444.1:0-2127 GCA_038256175.1 Mycobacteriales bacterium | reverse complement strand
GCTGGTGCTGGTCGGTACCCGGTTGGTCACGGGAGTGGCGGCGTCGATCTCACTTGCGCTCACGCTCGGCACGATCGTGCTGCTCATCGTCACGGCCGTGATGGGCGGCCCCGAAGCGCGTCGCAAGCTCGCCCCGTACGGTCTGCTCAAGCCTGGGATGTTGTGGCTGGCGCTGTTCTACCTCGCTCCACTCGTCACGCTGCTGCGCAACTCGCTGTCCACGTTGCCGAGCCGATTCGCCGTGAAGGCGGACTTCGACTGGAACTTCGGGAACTACACCACGGCCTTCACCGATTTCGGCGGACAGTTCCAGCGCGGCTTCGGCTACGCCGCCATCGCAACCCTGCTGACGATCCTGCTCGGCTACCCGCTCGCCTACGTGATCGCGTTCCGCGGCGGAAAGTACCGCGCCCTCCTGCTGGGCCTCATCATCATCCCCTTCTTCACTTCCTTCCTGATCCGCACGATCGCCTGGCAGAGCCTGCTCGCCGACACCGGACCGATCCCCAACGTGCTCGATGCAATCGGTCTCCAGCCGCTGCTGGACGCCGTGGGGATCATGGACGGCGACAAGATCCTCAACACGCCGGCCGCGGTCATCGGCGGCCTGACGTACAACTTCTTGCCCTTCATGACCCTGCCGATCTACGTCAGCCTGGAGAAGATCGATCTCCATCTCGTCGATGCCGCCAAGGACCTCTACTCGGGTTCGGTGCGAGCGTTCCTCAGAGTCGTGTTCCCGCTGTCACTCCCTGGGGTGTTCGCCGGAACGCTGCTCACGTTCATCCCTGCCTCGGGCGATTTCATCAACCAGCAGTACCTCGGCAACCCGAACACCTCGGTGATCGGCCAGTCGATCCAGAACCAGTTCCTGGTGCAGAACAACCTGCCGATCGCATCAGCGATGTCATTCGTGCTGATGGCCATCATCACCGTGTTCGTGATCCTCTACAGCCGCTTCTTCGGAACGGACGACCTGGCATGAGGGTTCTGAGCATGAGGTGGTGGGCATGAGCGCTCCGTCGACACCGATCGGCTCGGTCGTGCGCTGGTCGCTCAATCTGTTCGCCGTCGGCGTGCTCGTGTACCTGTTCATGCCGATCTTCTGGATCGTCGCGTTCTCGTTCAACGAGCCGAGGGGCAAGTTCAACTTCGTCTGGCAGAACGCCACGCTCGACAACTGGCGTGAACCACTCAAGGACGAAGCGCTCACCGACGCGTTGGTGGAAAGCCTCCGGATCGCTGCGTTCTCCACCGTGATCGCCACGGTGCTGGGTTCGCTGATCGCCATCGGTCTCGTCCGCTACAAATTCAAGGGCAACGCACTACTCGACTTCGTGCTGGTGTTGCCGCTCACCACCCCCGAGGTCGTCATCGGCTCCTCGCTCGCCACGCTGTTCCTCGACCAGGACATCACCCGTGGGTTCTCCACCGTGGTCATCGCCCACGTCATGTTCCAGATCAGCTTCGTGGCGCTCACCGTGCGCGCTCGCGTGCGCGGGTTCGACTGGACGCTCGAGCAGGCCGCGCAGGACCTGGGTGCGTCGCCGATGCGCACGTTCTGGAAGATCACCTTCCCACTGATCCTTCCGGGCATCCTTGCCGCGTCGCTGCTCTCGTTCGCGCTGTCGCTCGACGACTTCATCATCACGCTCTTCAATGCCGGCTCGGTCAGCACGTTCCCCCTGTTCGTGAACGCGAGCTTCAAGAACTCGTTCTCGCCCCAGATCAACGTGTTGGCCACGATCGTGCTGGCGGTGTCGGTGCTGTTGATGGCATCGGGCACGGTCGTGGGCCTCATCCGAAACCGACGCCAGACCCGCTGAGCACCACCCACACACCACCCATCCCCGACCACCCGATTCGACAAGGATCATCCATGGCCAGATTCCTGGCATCCGAACGTCGCCATGACGCCGGCGCAGCCGTCTCCCAGCGTGCGCTCGACGCCATCTCCGATGCCGAGCCGATCCCGTTCTGGACGGAGAGTGGTGACATCCCCGAGTCGAATCCGACGCTCGTCCGCGACGAGCACTGCGACCTGTGCATCGTGGGCGGCGGCTACCCCGGCCTGTGGGCAGCGGTGCTCGCGTAGGAGCGCGATCCGTCCCGTGATGTCGTGCTCAT
>JBBSKP010000443.1:0-2135 GCA_038256175.1 Mycobacteriales bacterium | reverse complement strand
CAGTTGGACTGGGACACCCTCGGCAATTGCGACTACCTGTACGTATCGCACTTGCACAAGGACCACTTCGACCCTGCGAATCTGGCGAAGCACGTCAACAAGGACGCCACCGTCCTGCTCCCCGACTTTCCGGTGCCGGACCTGCGGCGCGAACTCGAGGCGCTGGGTTTCACGAAGTTCTTCGAGACCGAGGATTCCGTCAAGCACAAGATTTCGAGCTCGCGCGGTGACCTTGACATCATGATCATCGCATTGCGTGCGCCGGCCGACGGACCGATCGGCGACTCGGGCCTCGTCGTGTCCGACGGCGAAACCACCTGTTTCAACATGAACGACGCGCGCCCGGTCGACATGGACGTCCTGCACGATCAGTTCGGGAAGATCGACATCCACCTGCTGCAGTTCTCGGGTGCGATCTGGTACCCGATGGTCTACGACATACCGAAGCGCACCAAGTCCAACTTCGGCAAGCAGAAGCGTCAGCGCGGAATGGACCGGTGCCGCAGCTACATCGAGCAAATCGACGCGACGTGGGTTGTCCCGTCGGCAGGTCCGCCGGTGTTTCTCGATGACGAGCTTCGCTACCTGAACGACGATCGCGGCGACGAGGGCAACATCTTCCCCGACCAGATCGTGTTCCTGGAGCAGATGCGGATCCACGGGAACGATATACGGGGCGAGCGGAGCGAGGGGGCAAGGCAACAGGGCCTGTTGATGATTCCCGGTTCGACCGCGGACCTGCATGGCGCCGAGTTGACGTTGACCCATCCGATCGCCGATCCGATGGAAATCTTCGACAACAAGGCGAGCTACATCGAGGACATAGCCCAGCGCATGGCGCCGGTCATTGCGGCCGAAAAGGCTTCTTGGGCACCCGCTTCCGGCGAACCGATGTTGGAGCCGCTACGGGAACTGTTCGAGCCGCTCATGGCGCAAAGCGATCTGATCTGCGACGGCATCGGCTATCCAGTCGGGTTGGTGCTCGGCACTGGAGACACCGCCGAGACCGTCGTCCTCGATTTCCCCGCACGCAAGGTGCGGGCGCCGGGCGAGAGCGACGGCAAGTACCGCTACGGCTTCCGGATCGCGCCCGAGCTCGTACGAACAGTGTTGCGCGACAACGAACCTGACTGGGTGAACAGCATCTTCCTGTCGACCCGATTCGAGGCCTGGCGCGTCGGTGGCTACAACGAATTTTTGTACACCTTCTTCAAGTGCCTCAGCGACGAGCGGATGGCGTACGCCGACGGCTGGTTCTCCGAAACTCACGACGACACGGCATCGGCCGAGCTCAGTGGTTGGGAAGTACAGCGGCGGTGCCCCCACCTCAAAGCAGACCTGTCGAAGTTCGGTGTGGTCGAAGGCGAGAAGCTGACGTGCAATCTTCATGGCTGGCAATGGGATCTGCCGACCGGACGTTGCCTCACCTCGAAGGGTCACGAGCTTCGGTCGCGCAAGCTGGACTAACGGACCGCAGCCGAATCGACGGCAAAGGTGTTGCAGTCACTCAGTTTGTTGCGGGTGACGCCTTGGTTGAACCACGCCCCGCTACGTTCGGGCTGACCATGGTCGGGGTCGCGACCAGGCGAGTCGCCGCGGTGATACTGCTCCTGTCCAGCGATATCCAACGTCGCCGCATCGAACGTGGCGCCCATGAATACGCCCGCGAGGCACTGCGCCTGTAACTCGATTCGCCGGCTGCCTTCCAGTCCTGCGGGCGACGAACTTCCCACGGCGATCTCCTCCGCCCACGAGGCACCGAGTATTCCGCTCAAAGCCTGTATGTGGTGGGCATATTCGTGCGCGACGATTTCCGCGGCAACGATTCCGGCGTTGTCGATACCCACACTGTTCTTCAGGTAGCTGTCCGGGACAAGGTAGATGGTGTCGCGACACTGCATGCTGTTGTACGGATCGAACTTGCCGATGCAGTCGTGCTGCTCGATTTCCAGAGTGATGACAACCTTCGGTGGATTCCACGGCAAGTTCAGCCCGGCCATGATCGGCTGCCATTTCTTGTCCAAGCACGCGACAACGGCATTATGGAAAGCGCGTACACCGTCCTCCCTCCGCGACCATTTCGGCAATGTGCAACCGCCGACGCGCAATCCGATGGGCGTCATCAGCGGATTCTT
>JBBSKP010000442.1:0-2171 GCA_038256175.1 Mycobacteriales bacterium | reverse complement strand
GGCTGCGTTCCCCGGACCACGCGGGACCTCGTGTGCGCCTTGCCAACAGCCGGCGGACCGTCGCCGTCCCACCACACAGGTTCGACGAGGTGCTGAATCATCGGTAGCGACGGCTCCAATGAGTCTCTGCCCCACTCGATTGCGCGGTCGATCGACTTCGGCGGTGCAGCGAGCGTCGCAGGTGACAACGTCGGCCGGAACCGCACTATCCGATCCGAATACGGTGCGTTGCGCACCATCTGGACCTGAACCGCCTGCGTGATGGGTACCAGCCAGAGGTGGCGGGGATTCCATTGCGGGTGAAAGCAATCCCAGGCGTAATAGCACGCGTTTCGAGTGCCCAACTTGCCGTCACGGATGCGCTTCCACGCAAGCTCGACGGGCACGTTGCTTGCGGCGCCGCCGTCGACGAGAGCAGCAACATCGCGCTCCTCGCAGAGTTGATCGAGCAGCGTATGCATCCGCGGATCGTTCGACTCGTGGTGCAGCACACCAGGAATAGCCGACGAAAAACTCGCGGCATCGACGACATTGAATTCCGCGGTCAGATCATCCCCACCGATGACGATCGGCTTCACCACCCGGCTGTCGATGAACGCGGCGACCTGCCACAGCCTTGCCGCCAGCGCCGCACCTGCGCCGAGCTTGAGCCGCGGCAGCGCGCGCAGGCCGAGCGCCGACAACTCCGAGCGATGGAACCGACCGGGCAAGCGGTCGAAGGACTGCTTGTGTACCCCGGCAACGACGGTCTCGTACGGGATCGCCAGATCCTTCATCCGCAGCGGCTCGCCGTCGTCACGACGGAACATCGCGTCGGCGAAGGTGTCGAAACGCAGCGAGACGAGTCCGGTGAGGCCGTGCCTGCGATGCCGTTGCTCCGGTCCGAGCACGCCTCGATACGTCACAGTCTTTGCCCAGTCGATGTATTCGTCGATCGGGATCGGCAGCGTGCGCGCCACCACACTGCCGACGATCGCCCCGAAGGACGCTGTCAGCAGGTACGCCGGAAGCAACCCCACCTCGACCAGCCGCAGCATCGCACCGAGGTACACGTACCCCGCACCACCGCCGCCACCCAGGACGCACACCAGCGCCTTGTAACCGACCTCCGCATCCAACTCGGCGAGGGTGAAGTCGTCGACATGACGCTCGGCGACCCGCGTGCGCTCATCCTCGAGCGTTCCGGCGAGGTGCGCGAGCGCCTCCTTCGCCGCCGTCAAGCGCTTTCGCAGATCAGGCTCGTTGCGCAGCGGATCGTGCAACACGTCCACTACCAATTCGCGAAAGCCTGCGACCTCGTCGGCGACGGAGACATCGCCGCGCCCGCGCACCCCGCCCGGTCCCGCAGCACCGGGTTCGAAGACGGTCAGCCTGGCGAACGTGAGCAAGTACCGCAGCCTGCGGAATTCTTGTCTTGTCAGTATGTCCGGATGCTCGAGGTCGGCTCTGGTGAGCGCCGCCTCCATGTGTTGCAACGCGAGGACAGGGTCACGGCGAGTGAGGCCGATATCTTCGGGTGCCTCGACGATGTCTCGAAAATCATCCGGGTCGAATGCATCGAACGCGGGGCCATCGAGGTCGGGTTTCGTCTGCCACGTCGCCATAGGATCAGTGTCAGGCACCGCGCTCCGTTACATGCCGAGATCCCGCAGACTAGGTCTCCCAGCTCGCTACCCCGTGTAGCCGGACATGTCGTAGACCGTCGCACCACCGACCGTGATCGGCTTGAAGGTTGCGGCAACCCAGTCCGCAATGTCCTGGTGACCGCCGAAGCGGTTCGACATCGGATCGTCCGATTCCTGGCGCTGCTGTCCACGCTGTTCTTCACCGCCATGGCTCTGCACGACGTAGTAGGTCACCTGGTGGTCCTGGACGTAGTCCTTGAACTGCTCCAGCGTCGGCGTCGGGTCGTTCATGAAGCCGCCGATCGCCAGAACAGACGTATCGCTGGACAGCTCGAGTGCGGCCGCAGGGGACGACCTGTCGATCGCCGCCGACCACGTCGAGTGCGTTCCCGCCAACATCGCGTCGAGTTGCGGATTGCTCTGGCCGTTGCCGAGAAAGGCACCGAACGCAGCAGTGATACCTGCGTTCTGCCCACGTTCACGCTGCGGCGCCGCGGGTCCGACAGTCGGTCCGCCACCGGTGTGCGGCTGGCCGAGCGTCGCGGC
>JBBSKP010000441.1:0-2177 GCA_038256175.1 Mycobacteriales bacterium | reverse complement strand
GGCAGCCAGACATCATTCGACATACGGTCCTGCGTTCGATCCACCTGCGACATGATTCGGAGCGTAAGCCCAATCGCACTAATCAGTCAACTCTGACTGCTTAGCGCGCACACAACGGAGTCAGGGGCACACTCACTCCATCAGCGAGGGTCAGGGGACCACCGACTCCGACTAGTTCGTCGGTACGTCACCGTCATCAGGGCCAGGGGCCACCACGTCTGTCTGCTGCGGCAGCAGCGGTACGACGGCGAACCGACCGAACACCGCATCTACCGGAAGTGCCTCGATCGCTCGAACACCGGCACGCGTGGCTATCCCATCTAGCTGGGCTGACGTGCCGCGGACAACCAGTCCCACGATGCAAGCACATCCGTTCTCGAGCCGTGCCGCCGAAACGACGTCGATACGCTGGCGCCGCTCATCGGCGACGTAGACCGGCGGCGAGCTGTCGAGTGCTCGCGCAGCAAGACCTGCGGATTGCAACAATGCCCAGGGATCGTTCGGCACGCTCACGGGAATGAGCGTCGTTTGCACCCGCGGAATCGGCACTTGATACAGCACCTGCGATACACGGACCCCTGCCGCCACCGTCTCCACTTGCCAGGGCGCGATCTCGGCGGTGAACGACACGAGCGCAAAGCGTGGTTCCGCGGCGCCGTCCAGCGTGGTGTGAGCCCGGTCGAGATAGTCCGACACCCGCTCGCCTTGTTCTGGGCCGAGCCTGTCGGTCAGAACGACACCTTCGCGCGGCGCGCGCACCACACCGGCAACAACGATCAGCAGCCCAAGCAGTACCACCACCCCGAGGACTACGAGCGCACGCCGATCACGCACTCCGCAGGACATCCAATGCGTGCTGGAGATCGGCCGGGTACTCGCTGGTGACCTCGACCCAACGACCATCGGCAGGATGGTTGAAGCCGAGCGAACGCGCGTGCAGCCATTGCCGTTCCAACCCGAGCCGCTCTGCGAGCCGCGGGTCGGAGCCATACGTCACGTCACCGCAACAAGGGTGTTTGATCGCCGCGAAGTGCACCCGAATCTGGTGCGTCCGACCAGTTTCGAGGTGGACGTCGAGCAAGCTCGCCGCCTGGAACGCCTCGATCGTGTCGTAGTGCGTCACGCTCGGCTTACCGTCTGCGGTGACTGCGAACTTCCAGTCGTTGCTCCGATGCCGGCCGATCGGCGCGTCGATGGTCCCGCTACTCGGATCGGGGTGACCCTGCACGAGTGCGTGGTAGCGCTTCTCGACAGTTCGTTCCTTGAACGCTCGCTTGAGCACGGTGTACGCCCGCTCCGACTGGGCAACGACCATGACACCGGAGGTGCCGACATCGAGCCGCTGCACGATGCCCTGGCGCTCATGCGCTCCAGACGTCGAAATCCGGAAGCCGGCCGCAACCAGTCCTCCGATCACCGTCGGACCAGTCCAGCCGACGCCCGTATGCGCCGCAACGCCGACCGGCTTGTCGACGGCAACGATGTCGTCGTCGGCGTACAGAATCGTCAAGTTGTCGACCGGTTGCGGATCGATCTGCAGTGGACGCTTCGGCTCGGGGAGCTCCACCTCGAGCCAGGCACCGGCGGCGAGCTTTTCCGACTTCGCCACCGCAGAGCCATCGACGAGCACAGACCCTTCGTCCGCCAGTGTTGCGACAGCGGTGCGAGATAGGCCGAGTAGCCGCGCCACCCCGGCGTCCACTCGCATGCCGTCCAGCCCGTCAGGTACTGGCAAGGACCGACTTTCTCTCACTTATGCATCCCCTGTCGGTTCGTTAGCTGTGCCCTTCACGGTGCGGCTGCCGTCAGGTTCGAAACCGAACAGTGTCAGCGCGACAAGAAGAATGGCGCCGCACACAATCGAAGAGTCGGCGACATTGAACACCGGCCACCAACCCACCGATACGAAATCGACTACGTGGCCCTGCAGCGGGCCGGGTGAACGGAAGAAGCGGTCGATCAGATTGCCGAGCGCGCCGCCGAGCACCATGCCGAGCCCGAGTGCCCACCACGACGAGCGCAACGTCCGGCCCATTCGCACAACGCCGATGACCACGGCGACAGCGACGAGAGTCAGCAGCCACGTCATACCGGTTGCCATCGAGAACGCGGCCCCCGGGTTGCGCACAATGACCAGCGTTACGAAGTCACCGATGATGCGAACGGGCTTACCTGGC
>JBBSKP010000440.1:0-2185 GCA_038256175.1 Mycobacteriales bacterium | reverse complement strand
CTCAACCTCACGGTTGCGACGCCGGATGCGAACGGAGTGCTGGTCCTGGACCCGAACTTCGAGAGCACCCTCTACGCCCGCAGCCTCGCCGAAGACGCGGTCGACGCGTCGGGCAAGGTCGTGGCGAAGGCTGGCGACGACATCGGAGACGTGCTGATCGAGGAGCTCATGGCCGCGGGGATCACCCACGCCAGGGTTCGTTCGGTGCTCACCTGTGAGTCCGCCGTCGGTGTCTGCGCGGCCTGCTACGGCCGTTCGCTGGCCACCGGCAAGCTCGTCGACATCGGTGAGGCCGTCGGTATCATCGCGGCCCAGTCGATCGGTGAGCCCGGAACGCAGCTCACCATGCGTACCTTCCACACGGGTGGTATCGCTTCCGCCGACGACATCACGCAGGGTCTGCCCCGCGTGACCGAGCTGTTCGAGGCACGTACCCCCAAGGGTGCATCCCCGATCGCCGAGGCCGCCGGACGCATCACGATCGAGGACACGGACCGCAGCCGCAAGCTGATCCTGACCCCCGACAACGGTGACGAAGCGATCGCCTACCCGGTGCTCAAGCGCGCGACCCTCCTCATCGAGGATGGCGAGCACGTCGAGCTCGGACAGCAGCTGCACATCGGCGCGATCGACCCGAAGGAAGTTCTCCGGGTTCGCGGTGTTCGTGCGGTTCAGGAGCACCTCGTTGGTGGAGTGCAGGGTGTCTACCGTTCGCAGGGTGTGCCGATTCACGACAAGCACATCGAGGTCATCGTTCGCCAGATGCTTCGCAAGGTCACCGTCGTCGACCACGCCGACACCGACCTGCTGCCGGGTGAGCTCGTCGACCGTCTCAAGTACAACGAGATCAACCGTGCTGCGCTGACCGAGGGCAAGAAGACCGCCTCGGCCCGCCAGGAGGTCATGGGTATCACCAAGGCCTCGCTCGCGACCGAGTCGTGGCTGTCGGCCGCATCCTTCCAGGAGACCACGCGTGTTCTCACGCAGGCCGCCATGGAAGGAAAGTCCGACCCGCTCATGGGCCTCAAGGAGAACGTGATCATCGGAAAGCTGATCCCGGCCGGAACCGGTCTCCCGAAGTACCGCAACGTGAGCGTCGAGGCGACGGAAGAAGCCAAGGCCGAGCGCTACCCGAACCGGATCTTCACCGACGAGTCGGTGTTCAGCGAGTCCGACCTGTCGTTCGTCGACTTCGAGAGCTTCAGCTCGGATGACTACACGCCCGGTACGTACCTGTAACGAGTAGTTCGCACCACGAAAGGCCCCCGCAGAACCGCGGGGGCCTTTTGCGGTTTCTGCTGGGTCTGCTGGTTGAGCAGCGCGCTCTGGTGCGCGTATCGAAACCAGGCGACTCGAGTCCACACTCGCAAGTGCGCTGCATCCGCATCCGAGAACGAGGGCGAGTGCGCCCACCCGTAGCGTCTGCGCCCGGCCGGCCGGGCGCGGTGGCCACAAACGGGCACAATCGTGGGAGTTTCGGCCGGTTGAGCAGCGCTCTCTGGCGTGCGTGTCTCAACCAAGAGACTGGGGCGGGTTTCAACATGGTCGCTGCGCGACCTGCTCAACTTGCGGTGCCTTCGTCAGCGTTTTGCTCGCTCGTGCGCACGCTCTTCAGTCCCGCGGGTGTAATCGCACCAGCATGGGTGAACAACACTCGCGCGAGCCGCAAAGGGCCGGTCTCGACGGGGTCGCTGCGCGACCTGCTCTACCTGCGGCGGGGCAGAACCGTGCAACACGTGACGCTCCCCCTGCGTACCCCCACCTTGCGGGTATGGCGCCGTGACCGCGCACCCGGTTAGCTAGCTACTGCGGTGGGTATACAAGAACGTTGTCCCCCGAACGCGTGTGCCAGACCCGAATTCTGGCGCCGCTGAACTGAATCCAAGGGGGATCTGTGGCTTACCTGACAGACATCCTCATCGTTCGCGGAGTACTTCCGATCGAGCACCTCGACAACCTCTCCGCAGACGAAGACGATGAACCACTCATCCGCGCTCTCGTCGCCCAGGGGATCGTGTCTGAGGTGCAGTTCGCGTCCGCGCTCGCTGAGAAACTGAATCTTCCGTTCGTCGAGCTCACCGAGTATCAGGTCGACCGCGTCGCCATAAGCGTCGTGCCGGCGAGCGTCTGCCGCCGCTACAACGTGCTCCCCATCGCCATCGAAGACGGCCGGATGCTGCTCGCG
>JBBSKP010000439.1:0-2200 GCA_038256175.1 Mycobacteriales bacterium | reverse complement strand
CCTGAGCCGCAGTGACACCGCGATGTCGTCGGCTGTCGAACCGCCTTCCGACGATTCGAAAATCAAATGGAGCTCGCTCGACGTCGGCTCACCGTTCGATCACGCAAAGTCCGGAATACTTTATGTCGCAAAGCATCTGCCCGCACCAGGTCGAGACGGGCTTGCTCCCGCATACCTGGACGAGATCGAGGAGTTGATCACGGCCGCGGGTGGTCGCACGCTCGGATTGTTCTCTTCCATGCGCGCTGCGAAGTCTGCCGCGGAGGCGCTTCGAGATCGCCTCGACACCCCCGTGCTGTGCCAAGGCGACGACTCGACCGGCGCTCTCGTGAAGAAGTTTGCCGAAGACGAGTCGGCATCGTTGTTCGGCACGCTGTCGCTATGGCAAGGCGTCGATGTTCCCGGGCCGTCCTTGAGTCTGGTGATCCTCGACCGAATTCCGTTCCCCCGACCGGACGACCCCCTACTTGTGGCGCGCCAGCGGGCTGTCGAATCGCGTGGCGGCAACGGCTTCATGGCGGTAGCCGCCAACCACGCCGCTCTCTTGCTCGCCCAGGGCACCGGTCGACTGCTGCGCAGCGTGGACGATCGCGGCGTCGTCGCAGTACTGGATCCACGCCTCGCCACAGCCCGATACGGCGGGTACCTGCGCGCGTCGCTGCCACCGTATTGGGAGACTTCGGATCCCGCCGTCGTGCGAAAAGCGTTGAAGCGACTAGCCGCCGGCTGATTCTGCACAGCGCGAAATCGACTTGACTCCTAGTGCGACGCTTGACCGATGCACTACGAACCTCATGCGACGAGCGTCGGCGACTTCCTGATCACTGCTCGATCGCTCGCCGAGTACAGGGCGATGTTCACCTTGACGGACGCAGACTTGCGTGGTCGGATCCTCGACTGTCCTGGCGGCGCATCGAGTTTCACGGCAGAGGCGAACGAGTTGGGCGCACAAACGATTCCGATCGACCCGGCTTACGGGATGTCCATGGACGCGCTGGCGGAGCATGCGACCGCCGAAACCGAACGAGGAACGGCCTGGGCCGACGCTACGTCGCGCCGCTATGTCTGGGACTTCTACGGTGACCTGGCCGGTCATCAGCGGATGCGACGAGCCGCCGCAGCGCGCTTCGTCGAAGATCTGCGAGCTCATCCCGATCGCTATCTCCCGGGACAACTGCCGTCACTATCGTTCCCCGACAACGCATTCGACCTGGTGCTCAGTTCGCACCTCCTGTTCACCTACGCAGACAGACTCGACTTCGACTTTCATCTCGCGGCTATGAGTGAACTGTCGCGAGTCAGCGCCGGCGATGTGCGAATCTTCCCACTGGTCGATCAGGCCGGAAGCCCCCAAACCGGGCTGGTGTCGCGACTGCGAACAGCGCTGGGCGAAAAGGGAATTCGATCGCGAATCACGGAAGTGAACTTCGAGTTTCAACGTGGTTCACGGTCGATGCTCGAACTGCTGGCCTGACGAAAAGTCTTCCATTCTCGTTGCAATGCATGGCTTTTCCGGTACACTCGAACATATGAGCGAACCGGTGCCCCTCCTGGACACGGAACGCGCCATGCTCGAAGAGATCGCCGAATGCGCCCGCGTCGAAGCAGCCGCCGCCGCCCGCAAAATCGCCCTCACCGAGCAATACCACCAATCGCGCTACGACCACCCCACCGCAGCACCGGGCGCTCACCACGACGCCGACCTCGCCGCCCGCTCCGCACTCGCCGAAATCGCCCTCGCACTCGCCACCACCTACAGCGTCGTCTCCGGCTGGCTCAACCTCGCCTTCGCGCTACAGCCCCTCGACCGCATCAACGACGCCTTCACCGCCGGACACATCAACCTCACCAACATCCGCACCATCATCGAACACACCACCGGCGCACCCGCCCTCACCCTGACCCGCCTCGAAACCCACATCATCAACGCCGCCACCCACCTTGGACCCAAAGCCCTCGGCACCGAAATCGACCGCCTCCTCATCGAAGCCGACCACACCTGGACGACGAAACTCCGCGAACGCGCCCAGAAAACCCGCCGCGTCGGCACCCGACGCCTCCCCCACGGCATGGCCGGCCTGCACTCCACCCTCACCGCCACCGAAGCCACCGAAATCACCACCCGCATCACCGCACTCACCACCGGTGTCTGCACCGCCGACCCCCGCCAACCCCAAGAACTGCGCGTCGACGCCTTCCT
>JBBSKP010000438.1:0-2237 GCA_038256175.1 Mycobacteriales bacterium | reverse complement strand
GCCTCGATGGCGTCGAGTACCTCGGGAGCGTCCGGCACAGTTCGCGGGCGGAACCTGCCGGCCACCGAACCGTCGGGCGCGATCAGAAACTTCTCGAAGTTCCATTGAATATCGCCGGCCTTGCCTGCCGAATCAGAGTTTTCGGTGAGCAACGCGTAGAGGGGGTGCCGATTCTCGCCGTTGACCTCGGTCTTCTCCAGCAGCGGGAAGGTAACTCCGTAGGTCGACGAGCAGAAGGTCTGGATTTCCTCGGCGGTACCCGGTTCCTGGCCCATGAACTGGTTGCACGGCACGCCGATGACGGTGAGACCGCGCTCGGCGTAGTCGGCCGCGAGCTTCTCGAGCGCCGTGTATTGCGGTGTCAAACCACATTTCGAGGCGACGTTGACCAGTAACACAGCGCGTCCGCCGTATTCGCCGAGCGAGGTCGGCGTGCCGCCGAGTGTGTTCAGTTGAATGTTCTGCAGTTCCGTCATGCCATCGAGGTTATGCGCACTACACATGCGAATGCGGTGTCACACCGTGGTGTGACTCCGCATTCGCATAGCGTCTAGGCCTTGACCAGCACCTTATTCGGCTCGTCCGCCACGAGATCATCCTCCGGGAGATGATCGTCGATCATCGTCTCCTCGTCGAACGGGAGCTTGCCGTCGAGGACTGTCTTGACCCGTCCTGCGTCGATCGTCTTGGTCCACGTTCCGACGAGCAGGGTGGCGACCGCGTTGCCGGAGAAGTTGGTGACTGCACGAGCCTCGGACATGAACCGGTCGATGCCGACGATCAGGCCGACGCCGTCCAGCAGTTCCGGGCGATGGCTCTGCAGGCCACCTGCCAGCGTGGCCAGGCCGGCACCGCTCACGCCGGCCGCACCCTTCGAGGCAATGATCATGAATGCCAGCAGAGAGAGCTGCTCGGCGAACGAAAGGCCTTGCCCCATCGCATCGGCGATGAAGATCGACGCCATGGTCAGGTAGATCGCAGTGCCGTCGAGGTTGAACGAGTAGCCGGTCGGAACGACGACGCCGACCGTGGTGCGCTGCACGCCGACATGCTCCATCTTGGCGATGAGCCGTGGCAGGGCGGACTCCGACGACGAGGTAGCCACGATCAGCAGGTACTCACGAGCAAGGTAGCGAACAAGTTTGAAGATGTTGAACCCGGTGACCCAGCGCAGAAGGAGGCCGAGGACGCCGAAGACGAAGATCGCGCAGGTCAGGTAGAACGCCAGCATGAGTGTTCCGAGCTGCACCACCGCGTTGAGGCCGGTTGCACCGACGACGGCGGCGATCGCTCCGAAAGCGCCGATCGGGGCGAGCCACAGGATCATCGCGAGAATCCGGAACACGAGCTTCTGAACCGAGCCGATGCCGCGCAGGATCGGCTCACCGCCCGTGCCCATAGCTTGCAACCCGAATCCGACGAGCAAGGCTACGAACAGCGTCTGGAGCACGCTTCCCGACGTCAACGACGACAGCAGGGACGTTGGGATGATGTTCTGCACGAAATCCATTGCGCCACCGGCACTGTGTGCCTTGTCGGCGAATTCCGCACCCGAATTTGCGTGCGCCGAGAGATCCAGTCCGCTGCCCGGCTGAATCAGGTTTCCGACGAGGAGTCCGATTCCCAAAGCGACGGTGGACATTCCGATGAAGTACGCCAACGCGATGCCGCCGACCTTGCCGACGCTCGCCGCCGCCTTCACCGATCCGATTCCCAGCACGATCGTGCAGAAGATCACCGGGCTGATCATCATCTTGATCAGGCTGATGAACAGCGTGCCGAGTACACCGAGCGACTTACCTGTGTCAGGCGCGAGCCAGCCGACGAGGACTCCGGCGAACACCGCGACGATGACAGCCATGTACAACCAGTGCGTGCGGTCGCGCTTCTTTTTCTCGGGGGCTTTCGCTCCGGTTCGGATGTTCACGGTCGGGTCCTCTCTCGAGCTTTGGCGTCGAAGTGAGGTGGATCACTTCGCCCTCGTGAAGAATGTTGGTGGATGACGTGACGACAGTCACGATTGCGTTCATTACGTTCACGGAGGCAGCGTGTCCAGAGGCCGGGTATCGCTCGCCCGCCAAGTCCTGATCCTGCAGCTAGCGGTACTTGCTGTGGTGATCTGCGCGGGCGGGGTCCTCGCCGTGCTCGACGCACGCCGCGACAGCGACGATGCGGTCCGCCGCCAGGTCGTCGGCATCGCGGTCAGCCTGGCAACGGCCGAATCCACCAAGCAGGCG
>JBBSKP010000437.1:0-2238 GCA_038256175.1 Mycobacteriales bacterium | reverse complement strand
GATATCAGCCAGGCTGTTCCGGCGCCCAACACGAATGTGGTGGCGATTGCGGACGCACGAAGCCGCCGAACGTCAGCCATGGTCTCGTTGACCGCTTTGGCGTGAGCTCGATCGATCGGAAACTCGAAGCGTCGCACGTGTCCATTACTAGCACGCGCGTGCCCAGCGTGCGGAGGCAGTTCCTCCGTTTAGCCGACGGTGGGGCCGAGCAGATCGTCCGCGTCGACGATTCGGTACGCATAGCCTTGTTCGGCCAGGAAGCGCTGCCGGTGTTGTGCGTATTCGGCGTCGAGGGTGTCGCGGGAAACGACAGAGTAGAAATGTGCTTGCCCGCCATCGTGTTTGGGTCGCAGCAGTCGGCCGAGGCGCTGCGCCTCTTCCTGCCGTGAACCGAATGTGCCGGAGACCTGAACGGCCACCGACGCCTCGGGCAGGTCGATGGAGAAGTTCGCGACCTTGCTCACGACCAGCACCGGGATCTCGCCTTGCCGGAACGCTTCGTAGAGCTCCTCGCGTTCCTTCGTTTTGGTCGACCCCTGGATGATCGGCGCGTTCAACGCCTCGCCGAGCTCGTCGAGTTGGTCGAGGTATGCGCCGATAACCAGCGCCGGAGCATCTGGGTGGCGAGCCAACACCGACTTCACGACCGCAACCTTGGTGTGCGCTGTCGAGCAGAGCCGGTAGCGCTCCTCGGGCTCGGCAACGGCGTAACTCATCCGCTCGGCGTCGGTCAGCGTGACCCGAACCTCGATGCACTCGGCGGGGGCGATCCAGCCCTGTGCCTCGATGTCTTTCCATGGCGCGTCGTACCGCTTCGGTCCGATCAGCGAGAAAACGTCACCTTCGCGGCCGTCTTCGCGAACCAGCGTCGCCGTGAGCCCGAGCCGGCGGCGGGACTGCAAGTCGGCCGTCATGCGGAATACCGGCGCGGGGAGCAGATGCACCTCGTCGTAGATCACCAAACCCCAGTCGCGGGAGTCGAACAGTTCCAGGTGCTTGTATTCGCCCTTGGTGCGGCGGGTGATCACCTGGTAGGTCGCGATCGTGACCGGACGAATCTCTTTGCGTTCGCCGGAGTATTCGCCGATCTCCTCCTCTGTGAGCGAGGTACGCGCGATGAGTTCCCGCTTCCACTGCCTGCCGGCGACGGTGTTGGTGACAAGGATCAGGGTGGTGGCCTTCGCCTTCGCCATCGCTGCGGCGCCGACCATCGTTTTGCCCGCGCCGCAGGGAAGCACCACAACGCCGGAGCCGCCGGCCCAGAACGAATCGGCCGCCATTTCCTGGTAGTCACGCAGGTGCCACGTGCCTTCGGCGGAACCAGGTGTCGATCCGTCGAAATCCAGCTCGATCGGATGCGCTTCGCCGTCGACGTAGCCCGCGAGATCCTCAGCGGGCCAACCGATTTTGAGCAACATCTGCTTGACGCGACCCCGCTCGCTCGGATGAACGAGCACGGTGTCGTCATCGATCCGGGCGCCGAGCATCGGCGAAATCTTCTTGTGCCGCAGTACTTCTTCGAGGACAGCGCGATCGAGGCTGACAAGTATCAGGCCGTGCACCGGGCTCTTCACCAGTTGCAAGCGGCCGTAACGGGCCATGGTGTCGACGATGTCCACGAGCAGCGGCTGCGGCACCGCATAGCGGGAGAAATTGACCAGCGCGTCGACGACTTGCTCCGCGTCGTGACCGGCAGCGCGGGCGTTCCACAATGCGAGCGGAGTGATCCGATACGTGTGCACGTGTTCGGGTGCTCGTTCGAGCTCCGCGAACGGTGCGATCGCCTGTCGTGCCGCGCCGGCTGCCTCGTGATCGACCTCCAAGAGCAGCGTTTTGTCGGACTGGACGATCAAGGGTCCGTCGGTCACAAGGCCTCCTAGCCGGGGTTAACCAGTCCATTGTCCTGATCGGCCCGACAATCCGCCACGCGCGACGCTGCTTAGGTGGTCAGAGCGGTGCCCCTCAGCGGCTCGGCACCTTGTCGCCCGCAGAATTGGTCGCGAGCAACTCGAAGTCGGCGGGATTCAGTTTGCGTGTCTTGAGCCAGTACTGCCAGGTGAAACCCGGCCAGACGGTGCGGTTGACGCCTTTGGAATCGAGGTACCAACTCACACATCCGCCGGTGCTCCAGACGCCGTTGCTGAGCTTGCTCTGAATATCGGCGTTGAAATCGTCTTGCGCCGCCTGACGCACCGCGATGGCCTCGACGCCATTGTCGTCGGCAAGCGCCATGGCCTC
>JBBSKP010000436.1:0-2243 GCA_038256175.1 Mycobacteriales bacterium | reverse complement strand
CGTCATCCGAGACGGCTCGTGGATAACCGCGCCGGCGCGGGAGTTGGTGCCCGGCGATGTCATTCGGCTGCGCCTGGGCGACATCGTCCCTGCCGATGCCCGGCTACTCGAGGGCGACGAGATCGAGGTCGATCAGTCCGCTTTGACCGGGGAGTCGCTGCCCGCCACGTGCGCAACCGGTGACGCGGTGTTCTCCGGGTCGATCATCAGGCAAGGTGAACTCGGTGCACTCGTGTATGCCACCGGCACCGACACCTACTTCGGCAAGACCGCGGAACTGGTCCAGGACGCGCACACCGTAAGCCACTTCCAGCGCGCCGTGCTCAAAATCGGCAACTACCTGATCATCCTCGCGGTCGCGCTGGTGACGCTCATCGTCGTCACCGCCACCCTGCGCGGCGCCCGATCCTCACTACCCTGCAGTTCGCGTTGGTGCTGACCGTCGCGGCAATTCCGGTGGCGATGCCGACAGTGCTGTCGGTGACGATGGCTGTCGGGGCACGGTTGCTCGCGACGAAGCAAGCCATCGTGAGCCGACTGGTGGCCATCGAGGAACTCGCCGGCGTGGATGTGCTGTGCGCGGACAAAACCGGCACCTGACGCAGAATTCGCTCACGTTGGGGACCCCGTTCGCTGTCGACGGCCACACCCCGGCGACGGTTATCCTCGACGGCGCGTTGGCCTCGCGTGCCGACAACGACGACCCCATCGACCGGGCCGTGCTCGGCGGACTCGACGACGCCACGATGTTGAATGCGTACACCGTCACGCATTTCGCGCCGTTCGACCCGGTGCACAAACGCACGGAGGCCACCGTCACTGCCACCGACGGGACAACGTTCAGGTCACCAAGGGCGCCCCGCAGGTCATCCTGGCGCTGGCCACAAACGAAGCGCAGATCACGGCGGCTGCCGATACCGCGGTCGACGATTTCGCCGCGCGTGGCTTCCGGTCGTTGGGCGTGGCCCGCGCCGACGGAGACGGCGACTGGCATTTCGTCGGTGTGCTTCCACTATTCGATCCACCGCGTGCGGACGCCGAAGCAACCATTGCCACCGCGGGCGCGATGGGCGTCACCGTCAAGATGGTGACCGGCGACGCGCTGGCCATCGCGAAGGAAACCGCGGCGAAGGTCGGCTTGGGTAGCCATATCCTCGATGCAGCGGGCTTGGGCGACGCGAAGGCGATCGAATCGGCGGCCATGACCGAGTCGATCGAGACCGCCGACGGGTTCGCCCAGGTGTTTCCTGAGCACAAGTACCACATCATCGATGTATTGCAGCAGCGCGGCCACATCGTCGGCATGACCGGCGACGGCGTGAACGACGCACCGGCGCTGAAGAAGGCGGACTGCGGCGTCGCGGTGTCCGGTGCAACCGACGCCGCTCGTGCGGCCGTCGACATTGTGCTGCTGACCCCTGGGTTGTCGGTGATCATCGACGCCGTCAAGGAGAGCCGCAAGATATTCCAGCGAATGAACAGCTATGCGATCTACCGCATCGCGGAGACGCTGCGAGTGCTGCTGTTCATGACGGTCGCCATCCTGGTGTTCAACTTCTACCCTCTGACCGCGATCATGATCGTGATGCTCGCGTTGCTCAATGACGGTGCGATTCTGTCCATCGCCTACGACAAAGTCCACTACCGCAACCAGCCCGAGGCCTGGAACATGCGTCTGGTACTCGGGATTTCCACCGTGCTGGGGATTATCGGGCCTATCGCCGCATTCGGCCTGTTCTACCTCGGAGACCGCATCTTCGACCTCGGTCATCCACGCGTGCAGACGCTGATGTATCTCATGCTGTCGGTCGCGGGGCACCTGACAATCTTCCTGACCCGCACCCGCGGCCCCTTCTGGTCCATCCGCCCCGCCAGGATCCTGTTGGTCGCCGTCGTCGGCACCCAAGCTATTGCGACCCTGATCGCTGTATACGGGCTGTTCATGGCCCCACTGGGCTGGATGTGGGCCGCTGCAGTCTGGATCTACGCGCTAGTGTGGTTCCTGATCAGCGACCGCATAAAACTCCTCGCCTACAACATCCTCGACCCAGCGAAGACAACCCAAGGCTGCTCCACACCAACGTAGGCAACCGATAACCGGCGCAGGTCAGCCTGCGCGGCGGGTCAGCTCGATCGGGTCGAGAATGTCGACAGCCGCATACCGGATCGCGATCAGATGCGCGCGTTCGAAGTCTTTGAGGATTTTGTTCAGCGACGGGCGTTGCACACCGAGCATCGCAGCG
>JBBSKP010000435.1:0-2270 GCA_038256175.1 Mycobacteriales bacterium | reverse complement strand
TCGAGCAGGATCAGGTTGCCGCCCTGCTTGAGCGTCATCGCCAGGTTCAGGCGGTTGCGCTCACCACCGGACAGCACGCCGGCCGGCTTCTGCTGATCGGCACCCTTGAATCCGAATGCGCTGATGTAGGCACGCGACGGCATTTCGGTCTGCCCGACGACGATGTAATCGAGCTCGTCCGAGACGACCTGCCACACGGTCTTTTTGGGATCGATGCCCGAGCGGTTCTGGTCGACGTAACTGAGCTTCACGGTCGAACCGATCTTGACCTCACCGGCGTCCGGTTCCTCCAAGCCGACAATGGTCTTGAACAGCGTCGTCTTACCCACACCGTTGGGGCCGATGACACCGACAATGCCGTTGCGGGGCAACGTGAACGAGAGATCCTTGATGAGGACGCGACCGTCGAAACCCTTGTCCAGGTGCGAGACGTTCACGACGATATCGCCGAGTCGCGGCGGTGCCGGGATCTGGATCTCGTCGAAGTCGAGCTTGCGGGTCTTCTCCGCCTCGGCTGCCATCTCGTCGTAGCGAGCGAGACGCGACTTGCTCTTCGCTTGGCGAGCCTTGGCGCCGGAACGGACCCACGCCAGTTCGTCCTTGAGCCGCTTCTGCAGTTTCTGGTCCTTCTTGCCCTGCACCTCGAGCCGCTGAGCCTTCTGCTCCAGGTACGTGGAGTAGTTGCCTTCGTACGGGTACAGCCGGCCGCGGTCGACTTCACAGATCCATTGCGCGACGTGATCGAGAAAGTATCGATCGTGAGTCACGGCAAGGATGGCGCCGTGGTAGGCGGCGAGGTGCTGTTCCAACCACAGGACGGATTCGGCGTCGAGGTGGTTGGTCGGTTCGTCGAGGAGCAACAGATCGGGCTTGCTCAGCAGCAGCTTGCACAATGCGACACGGCGCTTCTCACCACCGGAGAGGTGCGTAACCGCCTCGTCGGGCGGCGGGCAGCGCAGCGCGTCCATCGCCTGCTCGAGCTGCGAGTCGATCTCCCACGCGTCTGCGTGGTCGAGCTTCTCCTGGAGATTTCCCATCTCCTCCATGAGCTCGTCAGAGTAGTCGGTCGCCATCAACTCGGCGATCTCGTTGTACCGATTGAGCTGCACCATCGTCTCGCCGAGGCCGTCCTCGACGTTCTGCCGAACGGTCTTGGTCTCGTCGAGCACCGGTTCCTGCATGAGGATGCCGACGGTTGCTCCGGGAGCGATGAACGCCTCACCGTTCCCCGGCTGGTCGATCCCCGCCATGATCTTGAGGATGCTCGACTTACCGGCACCGTTCGGGCCGACCACACCGATCTTTGCACCGGGGTAGAAGCTCATCGTGACGTCATCGAGAATGACTTTGTCGCCGTGCGCCTTGCGCACCTTCTTCATCGTGTAAATGAACTCCGCCATGGGGCCCAGCCTATCGGTGCGGCACACGTGGGTTGTACCGCGGCGGCGCCGTGCGGCAGGTCAGCCGATCAGGCAATCTGCCGCAGGGCCCCGATCGCTACGACGCCAGGCGTTCGGGTTGTAGCTCCTCGGCGCTTCGATGGAAGCCGTCGGCCGATTCCACGAGCCCTTCCTCTCCGTCGCCGACTATGCGATCTGCTTCCGGCGTGCTGGTTTTCGGTCGATCCAATTTGACGATGCAGCGCGCCAGATCCGGACCGATCGCACTGGCCCGCATTTCCAAATCGGCCCGGTCCACACCGTCCTTGTTCGTGTATTCGTTCGTGCGGAGCTGCCCGTAGGCGATGATCGGATCGCCCCGCATGATCGAGGCTCCAACACCCGTGACCAGCCGCCGCCAGCAACTGACGGACAGATACAACGTCCCGCCGTCCACCCACTCCCCTGTCGCACGATCCTGCCGTCGGGCGTTGCTGGCCATCCGAAAGCTCAGCACCTCTTCGCCGTTCGGTGTCGTTCGCTTGATCGGGTTGGTGATGACCGTCCCGACAATCGCCGCGTGTGCTTCGTACATAGTCCGCCCCCTCGCAATTGGCTGTGTCCGTTGTTCCCGTACTCAGCGTTGCCGACCGACGCGTCGAAAAGGGGCTTCAGCCGAATCTGTGGAGGAAAAACTCGCATGTGAACAACGCGCATATCAGGGCCACTTTCGGGGCAAACCCGTCGGACCTAGGTGCTACGGACTGCGTTCTGATGCTGCTCGTGATGAATTCGACCGTCGGATTCCGTGAGCGGTCGGCCCTTGCCACCCCACCGTCGCGCGATGATTTCCGCGGCGATCGACACCGCTGTTTCCTCCGGTGTTCGCGC
>JBBSKP010000434.1:0-2293 GCA_038256175.1 Mycobacteriales bacterium | reverse complement strand
GTTCTGGCGCTACGGCTTCGAGCAGCGGTGCCGAGCCGCTTGGCCGCTCTCGAACCAGCGGCCAAGGTGCCACGCGCCGTAGTGGGATGTCGAACGAAACCCATCGGAGACCTCCCGTTGCGCGGTGGTCGTCCTTGTCCCCGAACGGCCAGCAAGGTTAACGGAAAGCATATGGCTAATGAACGAGCGGTGACACGATTACGCGGGTACCTGGTGCGTTACCTTCGAGCGATTGTGCGCGATGATCCCGTAACCGACCCACGACGCCATAACGCACAGCGCGACGAGCAGCCGCACGATGCCGAGCGCGCTCTCGGGGTAGATAACCCCGGTGATGTAGTGGTCGATGAATCCGCTGGACGGCAGTCCGGCCATACCCGCGTGGTGCCTTGCCCAGTTTTCGAGGTAGGTCAGAGGGCATTCGATCCCGAAAAGCACCGTGCTGAAACCCCATCCGAAAGCGGCGATGTGAAGCCAGATCGTCCGTGGCCAACGCCACGCGATGAAACCGCCGACCACGACGTACGCAACGAAAGCCAAATGCACGACAATCGTCACGTCTGCGAGCACGCGGAACCACATCGGGACCTCCTCGCTCCAATGTTAGGCCTCCGCGGCAGCTACCAGCTCCACGTGTGGACTGGATTGCCTTCGTGCATATGCGTCAGGTAGTCGCTCAGCATTCCTGCGAGTGCCTCCTCGCGCCCTTGTCCGGCACGTTCGCGGGCGACGACTGCCTCGCGTTGCCATTCGGACCCCGACCGACGGTTCAGGCAGCGCGCCTCGATGACGCCGAGATAGCGGTCCCGAACGGCCGCGTCGACACCGTAGGCGGCGAGCCCTGCGTCGGCCATCGGTAACAGCCGGCGCAGCACAAGTTCCTGCGGACTCACCCAACCGACTCCGGGCCAGTACAGCCGCGAATCGAACCCGCTGCGGGCTGCCGAGTGGAGATTCTCCTCGGCGGCGTCGAACGACATCTGGGTCCAGACCGGTCTGTCGGCGTCGACGAAGGATCGCACCGCGCCGTAGTAGAACGCCGCGTCGGCCAGCGAATCGACAATTGTCGGCCCCGCCGCGAGAACCCTGTTTTCCAGCCGCAAGTGATAGCGGTCGCCGGCGATGTCGTAGATCGGACGATTCCAGCGATACACAGTTCCGTTGTGCAGCTTCAGTTCGGCCAACCCGGGCGCTTCGCCACGGGCCAACATTTCCATGGGGTCCTCGTCGGAGCAGACCGGAAGCAACGACGGGAAGTATCGCGAATTCTCCTCGAACAGATCGAAAATGGAGGTGATCCACCGTTCCCCGAACCACACCCTAGGGCGTACGCCTTGATTCTTGAGCTCCTGCGGCCTGGTGTCCGTCGCTTGTTCGAACATCGGGATGCGGGTCTCGTGCCACAGTGCCCGACCGGCGAGAAACGGAGAATTGGCAGCGAGTGCAACTTGCACCCCAGCGAGCGCCTGTGCCGCATTCCAGTGCGCGGCAAACGATTCCGGCGCCACCTGCAGGTGTAGCTGTACCGAGGTGCACGCGGCTTCGGGCAGGATGGTGTCGCAAATTGTCGAAAGGTCTTCTGCTGCTTCGTGTCCGGGGAGGCTCACGCCCGAGATTTGCAGCTCGATGTCCTCACCGCGTGCTGCGAAGATCTGCTGATTGAGGAGGTCGTATCGGGGATTCGCCGAGATCCACTTATGTTCGAAATGTTCCTCGCGCAACGTCGGCAGCATGCCGATCATCGCCAGTCGGCTCCCGACCGACCTGGCTCTGGCATCAGCGGCGTCGAGTGACGCACGGAGATCGCGTTCGAGTTCGCGAATATTTCCGTCTCGCAACGGCCGCGGGGCGACATTGATCTCGATGTTGAACTGGCCGAGCTCGGTTTGAAAATCCGGGTCGGCGATAGCGTCGAGCACTTCGGCGTTCGCCATCGCCGGTTGCATCGCATCGTCGACGAGGTTGAGCTCGATCTCCATGCCGATCTTCGGCTCGCCGACCTCGAAATGTCCGTCGTTGAGCATTGCTGCGAGGGCGTCCAGGCATTCGTGCACCTTCGCGCGGAACCGTTGCCGGTCCTTGCGGCTGAACTTGCGCGCTTCGACATCCTCGCCCATAACCTGGAAGGTACCCAGAATCGGGCGGCTCCGCCGCCTCGTGAGTTGATGATGCCCTTGCGTGCGCCCCTGCCGGGGTGAAAATGGGGTGTGGTCGTCTTGCGAGGTCGAAGGACTTTGGTCCGGTCGAGGCCGGTCGTGAGTTTGAACCCTGGGAGCCTGTCGAGGGGCGCTGC
>JBBSKP010000433.1:0-2332 GCA_038256175.1 Mycobacteriales bacterium | reverse complement strand
CTCCTGGCGTGCCGTCGCGCCGGGTGATCGTGCTCGGCTGTTACGCAGGTTTGCCGATGCTGTGGACGCCGATCTGGAAAACCTTGCACGCCTGGAGGTTGCGAATGCGGGCCACACAATCGGCAATGCACGCTGGGAGGCCGGCAATGTCAGAGATGTGCTGCAGTACTACTCTGCGGCACCGGAACGCCTGTTGGGCAAGCAGATCCCTGTTTCCGGCGGGGTCAACATCACCTTCAACGAGCCGATCGGCGTCGTCGGCATCATTGTCCCGTGGAACTTTCCGATGCCGATCGCGGTGTGGGGTTTCGCGCCGGCCTTGGCTGCCGGCAACACCGTTGTTCTCAAGCCCGCGGAGCTGACTCCGCTCACAGCGATCCGGCTCGACGAACTTGCGCTCGAGGCCGGCATACCGCCCGATGTGTTCCAGGTGCTGCCCGGCAAGGGATCGGTTGTGGGACAGCGCTTCGTGACGAACCCTGCGGTGCGCAAGGTGGTGTTTACCGGCTCGACCGAGGTGGGCAAGGCCATCATGGCGGGGTGCGCCGACCAGGTGAAACGCGTGACACTGGAGCTTGGCGGAAAGAGCGCGAACATCGTATTCGCGGACTCCGATATCGAGCGCGCGGCGGCGACGGCACCGTACGGTGTCTTCGACAACGCCGGTCAAGATTGCTGTGCGCGGTCACGAATTCTGGTGCAGCGAAGCGTGTTCGACAAGTTCATGGAACTGCTCAAACCAGCGGTCGGCGGCGTTGTCGTCGGTGACCCTGGTGACGAAGCCACAGAAATGGGTCCGCTGATTTCGGCGGCTCATCGGCGCACGGTCTCGGCGTATGTCGACAGTTCGACTGCCGTGCCGTTTCGTGGTTCGGTGCCCGACGGTCCCGGATTCTGGTACCCCCCAACGGTTGTACTCCCGACATCGGAATCCGACCCGCTGGTGACGGACGAGGTGTTCGGGCCCATCGTCGCAGTGCTTGCCTTCGAGGACGAGGCCGACGCTGTTCGAATGGCCAACGACACCGAGTACGGCCTGTCAGGATCGATCTGGACCAACGACGTCGGCCGAGCACTGCGCGTCTCCAGGGCCGTCGAGGCCGGCAACCTATCGGTGAATTCGCATTCGTCCGTGCGGTATTGGACACCTTTCGGTGGCTTCAAACAATCCGGACTCGGCCGCGAACTGGGTCCGGACGCCGCCCTCGCCTTCACCGAAACCAAGAACGTCTTCATCGCGACTAATTAGGAGTGTCATGCAACGTCTACAGGACCGAGTCGCCGTCGTCACCGGTGGTGGCAGCGGGATCGGCCTCGCCTCGGCCCGTCGGCTCGCAGGCGAGGGAGCGACAGTCGTTATCGCGGACCTCGATCCGACGGCGGGCAACGCGGCCGCGGCTGAGATCGAAGGCGCATTCTTCGCTCTCGACGTCACCGATCCCGAGGGGGTGGCGGCGCTGTTCCAGTACACCGTCGATGTATTCGGTTCTGTCGACATCGCTTTCAACAATGCGGGCATCTCGCCGCCGGAAGACGATTCGATCCTCACGACCGGCCTCGAGGCCTGGCGCCGGGTGCAGGAAGTCAACCTCACGTCGGTGTATCTCTGCTGCAAGTACGCGATTCCGCACATGCAGCGCCAGGGCAAGGGCTCGATCATCAACACCGCCTCGTTTGTCGCGGTGCTCGGTGCGGCGACATCCCAGATCTCGTACACCGCATCGAAGGGCGGCGTTCTCGCAATGAGCCGGGAACTGGGTGTGCAATTCGCGCGCGAGGGAATCCGGGTCAACGCGCTGTGCCCAGGACCGGTGAATACACCACTGCTGCAAGAACTTTTCGCGAAAGACCCCGAGCGGGCCGCGCGCAGGCTTGTCCACATTCCTATGGGGCGCTTCGCCGAACCAGAGGAAATCGCTGCGGCTGTAGCGTTCCTGGCCAGTGACGACTCGTCGTTCATGACCGCGTCGCAGTTCCTCGTCGACGGCGGCATCTCGGGAGCCTACGTCACCCCGCTATGAGCGTCGACGAGGCGATTTTCCGACCGGTCCGAAGCGGCAATGCCTTCGAGGAGACCGTTGAACGGTTGCTCGCGGCGATCCGGCTCGGAGTGGTCGCGGTGGGTGAGCGGCTCCCTCCCGAACGCGATCTGGCTGCCAGGCTGGCGGTCAGCAGGGTCACGTTGCGGGAGGCGATACGAGCGTTGCAGGACGCTGGCTTCGTCACGTCGACCCGTGGCCGGTACGGCGGAACATTTGTCAACGCGTCCGTTCCCGATGCCGACCCCGGCGGTCGATTGCAGCTCGAGCCTGCCGATCTCGAGGATGCACTG
>JBBSKP010000432.1:0-2347 GCA_038256175.1 Mycobacteriales bacterium | reverse complement strand
GACCGGATACCGGGGCACCAGATCGCCGTCGACGACTGGGGCGACGCCGAGCGTTCCCGGCACCTTGGTCGGAATCTCGTATACGAGTTCGTCACTGGCCTCGATGATCTGGCGTGCGGAAAGTTCATAGAGTTCGCCGGCTCGCTCGGGTGTGAGTTCGAGCAATTCCAGGAACCGGGCAGCCACGCGGGCAGCTCGCTCGGCACCGTATACCGATGTCGCAGGGGGACTCTGTGCGATCGCTCGCTGGAATAGTCCCTCGGCCCGAGGCGAGGTCATCAGCGTGGTGACGCATCCCGCACCGGACGATTCCCCGAACAGCGTCACCTGGTCGGGATCGCCACCGAACGCGGCGATGTTGTCGCGCACCCATTCCAGCGCGGCAATCTGGTCGCGCAGCCCGACATTCGATTCGAAGGTGTGCTCGGCAGTGGAGAACGACGACAGGTCGACGAAACCGAGCGCGCCGAGCCTGTAGTTGAAGGACACGATCACGGCGTTGCCGCGGTCGGCCAACCGCCAACCGTTGTAGATGCTTTGCGCCGAGGACCCGATGCAATAGCCACCGCCGTGAATCCACACCATCACCGGCTTCGGCGCGTCGGTGCCCGGCGACCAGATGTTGAGCGAGAGGCAGTCCTCGCCGACCTTCAGGCCCGCATCGATCGGGACGTTGTGCAGCGTTCCCTGCGGAGCGATCGGTCCGAATTTCGTGCAGTCCCGAACACCTTTCCACGGCTCCGGCCTGCGCGGACCGCGGAACCGGTACGCGCCGATCGGCGGTGCCGCGTACGGGATGCCCTTCCAGACGAGCATGCCCTCGTCCCTGAATCCGAGCACGTCGCCGTACCCGGTCCGCACGACGGGCGCGAGTTCGTCACCATCAGCCAACGCATCGAGATCGACCACAGGATCGCTGCTCACCTCGGAAATCCTTTCCGCCGCGCCGCACCCTACGACTGGACCTCCACAGTAGGCCGAGCTGCGGCGAAGGCGCTCGAGCCGCGCTGCGCGCCTGCTGCTAATGTCGGCTCACTGACACGGGGTGTTCCGCGAATGCGGAGCTGAGATAAGACCCGCGAACCTGATGCAGGTAATGCTGACGAAGGGATGTCATGGACGAGCATTCGCGGCCCCATGCAACCGAACGGTTCACCGATCAGCTCTGGGACGAGACCAAACCCGTGCGGTCGGCCATCTACGAGCTCGAATTTCTGCGGCGTCTCGGTGACGGCACGCTCCCACTCGACGTCTTCCGCGTCTACATCGAGCAAGACGCCCTTTACCTGGCCGGATACGCCAAAGCGTTGGCGCTCCTTGCAGCGCGCTCACCCGATCCGGCGACGGCGGGCTTCTGGGCACACTGCGCATCGACAGCTGCGACCGTCGAGCTCTCGCTGCACGACGGTCTGCTCAAAGGCGGATCCCTCCCCTCGACCGACATCGAACCCGCGCACTCGACGGCCTGCCTCGGCTACGTGTCCTACCTGATCGCTGCCGCCGCAACCGAGCCGTACCCGGTCGCCGCAGCAGCCGTCTTGCCGTGTTTCTGGATCTACGCCGAGGTCGGACGCGAACTCGCGAGCAGCGCCAAGGACGTCCTCGCCGCGGACCCGACGCATCCCTACGCACAATGGGTCACGACCTACGACGCACCCGAGTTCCAGGAAGAAGTCGCCAAGGCCCGCGAGTACGTCGACGCCGCGGCCGCCGCGGCAACGGACGCCGAGCGCGCTGCCATGGTCACCGCGTTCACCATCGCCTCCCGATACGAGCTCATGTTCTGGGACACCGCGCTGCACCCGCAGCCGTGGCCCGCGTGAAAGGAACACCTTTGATGACCAGCCGTTTGCGGCGCACCGCCATTGCCGCGACAGCGGTGCTGGCGGCCCTGTCCATGTCGACTGCCTGCTCGGACAACAACGACAGTGGCGACGGGACCAAGATCCGGTTCGCCCTCGACTGGACGCCGAATACCAACCACACGGGGCTGTACGCGGCGATGCAAGAGGGGTACTTCAAGGACGCCGGCCTCGACGTCGAGATTCTCCCCTACAACACCGCTTCCCCCGACACGCTCATCGATTCTGGCAACGCCGAGTTCGGTGTGAGCTTCCAAAGTTCGGCTACTTTCGCGAAAGCGGCTGGTGCGGACACGATTTCCGTGCTGGCACCGCTGCAGCATTGGGCGACGGGAATCGGCGTCAAAGCTGACCGCGCCGACCTGACGAGCCCGAAGTCGTTGGACGGCAAAACCTATGCTGGTTTCGGCGACGCCGGCGAGGTCGAGACTCTGAAGCAGGTCATCCGCAACGATGGCGGTACAGGCGATTTCACGAACGTCACG
>JBBSKP010000431.1:0-2361 GCA_038256175.1 Mycobacteriales bacterium | reverse complement strand
TTCAGGCTGGTTGCGTACTGGGAGGCTGTCACGTGGGCAGCTCTCCTGGTCGCGATGTTCTTCAAATGGGTACTCGGCCACGAAGAGGCCGTCAGAATTCCCGGCATGGTCCACGGGATCGCCGGGTTCATGCTCTTCATCGTCGTCGCGCTGATCTCTGCGCGCGCGCTGAAGTGGAACTCGCAAACGACATTGCTTGCGCTCGTGTCGAGCATTCCGCCGTTCGGGACCATCGTCTTCGAGGTGTGGGCCGCACGTAGCGGTCGGCTCGCGGAGCTGTCGACTTCGAGCACGGTGGCGGAACCGGCACTAGCCGAGTCGTGACAAACTGGAAGCCGTGACACGACCCGGTTCCCGTCCGTCCGCGCGACCAGCACGCCCCGCGCCCGCCGTTGCAGCTGCCATGTCCGGAGCTGTCGACTTGTCCGTACTGAAAGAACGGGCGCAGGCAAAGTCGGCGCCTCCGACATCGAACGGTGGTCCACCGACTGCGGTGGAGGTCACCGAGGCGAACTTCGAGCAAGAGGTTCTGCAGCGTTCGACCGAGGTCCCCGTGATCGTGGTCCTCGCGTCGGGGCGCAGTGCGGCGAGCATGGCCATCGGCGATGTGTTCGAGACCTTCGCCGCCGATGACAACGGCGCCTGGATCCTCGCCCGAGTCGACGTCGATACCAACGTCCGGATTGCTCAGGCATTCGGCGTGCAGGCCATCCCAACGGTGATCGCGGTCGCCGCAGGCCAGCCTCTTGCCGACTTCCAGGGTGGGCAGACCGAAGCTCAGATTCGCCAGTGGATCGATGCTGTTCTGCAGGCGGTCGAAGGAAAGCTTTCCGGACGAGCGCCTGCTCCCGAAGATGCCCCCGAGCCCGAGGATCCTCGTTTCGTCGCGGCCGAGGAAGCGCTTGACGGCGGAGATTTCGATGGCGCTGTCGCCGCGTACCAGGCCATCTTGGATGTCGAGCCTGCTAATGCCGACGCAAAGGCCGCTATTCGTCAGGTCCAGTTTCTTGCTCGTGCCCAGGCTGTCCCACCGGATGCAGTCGCCACCGCTGACACCGATCCTGCCGACATCGGCGCACAGCTTGCCGCAGCCGACGCCGAGGTGTTCGAACAGCGTCCGGAAGCGGCTTTCGCCCGGCTGATCGAGGCGATCAAACGCACCGCCGGTGACGATCGCACGCTGCTACGCACCCGGCTGCTCGAACTGTTCGAGTTGTTCGACGCGGCAGAGCCGTTCGTCGTCGCGGCTCGTCGGAAGCTCGCGTTGGCGCTTTACTGAGCCTCGAGGCTCAACCAGATTGCGCTGTTCGGTGGCAAGGCGACCTGTGCGGACGCCGATCGACCGTGCCAGGGCTCGGGGAGTGCCGTCACCGAACCGAGGTTGCCGATGCCGGAGCCGCCGTACGCGACCGCGTCGGTGTTGAGTACTTCGATCCAGCGCCCCGCCTCCGGGAGACCCACGCGATAGCCCGAGTGCTCGACGCCCGAAAAGTTGTAGAGGCACGCGACCATCGAACCGTCGTTGCCGAAGCGCAGGAAACTGAGCACGTTGTTCGCGGTGTCGTTGGCGTCGATCCAGGAGTAGCCGCCGGGCGAGGTGTCGAGCGTCCACATCGCCGGATGGGCACGGTAGGTGGCATTGAGGTCGCACACAGCTTGGAAGATTCCGCGGTGCAGAGTGCCGGTATAGGAGTCGTCGAGCTGGTCCCAGTCCAGTCCACGCTCCTCGGACCACTCGCTGACTTGGCCGTACTCCTGGCCCATGAACAGCAACTGCTTTCCCGGGTGCGACCACATGTAGGCGAGCAGCGCGCGTAGTCCGGCCGCTTTGGCGAAATCGTCGCCCGGCATCCGGGTCCACAGCGTGCCCTTGCCGTGCACAACCTCGTCGTGGCTGATCGGGAGCAGGTAGTTCTCACTCCATGCGTACATCAGCGAGAACGTGATTTCGTGATGGTGATAGGAACGATGCACGGGATCGTGGCCGAGGAAGCCAAGGGTGTCGTGCATCCAGCCCATGTTCCACTTCATGTTGAAGCCCAGGCCGCCGACGTTCGTGGAGCGAGTGACGCCCGGCCAGGCGGTCGATTCCTCGGCGATCGTCACGACTCCGCGATGCAGCTTGTGCACGGTCGCGTTCATTTCCTGCAAGAACGCCACCGCTTCGAGATTCTCGCGGCCGCCGTGAATGTTCGGCGTCCAACCACCTTCTGGCCGTGAGTAATCGAGGTACAGCATCGACGCGACCGCGTCCACGCGAAGGCCGTCGATGTGGAATTCGTCGAGCCAGTACAGCGCGTTCGCAACGAGGAAGTTGCGGACCTCGCTGCGGCCGAAGTCGAATACGTATGTGCCCCAGTC
>JBBSKP010000430.1:0-2373 GCA_038256175.1 Mycobacteriales bacterium | reverse complement strand
TACGCCAAGCTGACCGAATCGCTGCAGACCTTCGGTGGCTCCGGCTTCCTGCAGGACTACCCGATCGAGCAGTACATCCGCGACGCGAAGATCGACAGCCTGTACGAGGGCACCACCGCGATCCAGGCGCAGGACTTCTTCTTCCGCAAGATCGCGCGTGACCGTGGTGTCGCACTGGCACACGTCGCGGGCCAGATCAGCAGGTTCATCGAAGGCGAGACCGGGGCGAGCGCAGCGACGGGAGATGTGACAGCCGACGGTCGCCTGAAGACCGAGCGTGCACTCCTGCAGACGGCCCTCGAGGACGTCCAGGGCATGGCCGCAACGTTGACCGGACACCTCATGGGTGCCCAGCAGACTCCGTCGGAGCTGTACAAGGTCGGCCTCGGATCGGTGCGCTTCCTCATGGCCGTCGGCGACCTCATGATCGGCTGGCAGCTCCTGCGCCACGCCGAGGTGTCGCTGAAGGCGCTCGACAGCATCGGAACCCCCGGGGGAGCGGACGCGGGCAAAGACAAGGCGTTCTACGAGGGCAAGGTCGCGGTCGCATCGTTCTTCGCGAAGAACGTTCTTCCCGAGATGACTGCGACACGCAATATCCTGAGCAACATCGAGAACGACATCATGGAGCTCGACGAAGCTGCGTTCTGATCTCCTGAAGCACAACGAAAGAGCCCCCGAATCGAATGACTCGGGGGCTCTTTCGTGTGAGTGTCAGGGCACGTTCACGTAGACAGGTGGCCATGTCTGGTACCCGGGGCAGGTGCCGACAGCCAGGTAGGTTCCGCCGCCCGGAATGAGGGCAGAGACGATCCTGGATTCGCCGGCAGGGGCAAAGTCGACCGGAGCGTTGGATCGAAACTCGAACGGCTTACCAACATAGGACGCCTGTTTGACCAGAACCCCGCATGGTCCCGGGCTGCCTGCGGCGTTGACCGTGACTGCAACAGCCTTGTCTGGTCCGCCCGGCACCGGAACGGGCTTCTGCCAGGACTCCGCGCGAACTTCGGGTCCCGACACTGGCGGCCCGCCGATTGTGACGACCAACGGTGGGGCTGAGGACTCCCCGCCCGGGTCGCGGCAGACCGCGCCGACGACGTAGATGCCGTCGTGCGGAACCACGACCGTGCTTGCGGCCGAGATCGCGGGTATTCCGCCGCCGGCGATGGCCTCGGCCGACGTGGGCGGAGCGAATCTGAAGCCGGGCTGATCATCGAGGCGGATTTCCTGAACGACAGGTGCGCAGATCGGATTCGGCAGCCCACCTGCGGGGTTGTCCTTGACCACCGCGATCGTGATCGTGTTTCCGACTGTCGTCGTCATGAACGCCGGAGGAGTTGGCGCTGCAGACGCAGCTCCCACGTTGATCAGACCCACATTGACCACGCCGATGCCGAGAGCGACAGCGAGGGGCACGCCAGTCCACGATGTTCTTCTCTGCATGAATACCTATCCCGTTCACATTCGACTAAACCAATGACCCGACGACGTGCGTCAGGTGAATTCTTTCTCAGAATCCAGCGTTGTCAAAGTGAACGGCTGACGCGAGCTGCCGCGATAGGTGGAAAATCGTCGATTTCAGCTGGTCGAAGCTGCGGCAAACGGCACCGCGGAACTATTGCCGCTGCTACGCCCGTGTGGATGGCGCCACAGCCGGCGTCGCTCGAGAATCGGCAACACACCCTCACCGAACCAGTACGCCTCCTCCAAATGGGGATATCCGGAAAGTATGAAATGACTGATTCCCAGGTTCGCGTATTCGACGAGCCTGTCGGCCACTTCCTCATGTGATCCGACCAGCGCAGTTCCCGCGCCACCGCGGACCAGTCCGACGCCCGCCCACAGGTTCGGTCCGATTTCGAGCCGGTCGGTGTCCCCGCCGTGCAGTTCGCGCGTGCGGCGTTGCCCCTCCGACTCGCTGCGGGCCAGGTTTTCCTGCACCCGCGCAACTGCTGCGGGATCGATCGCCGCCAGTAGACGATCGGCCTCGGCCCACGCCTGCGCCGAGGTGTCGCGGCTGATCACATGTATCCGCAAGCCGTATTCGAGCTTGCGACCGTTGTCGACCGCCAGTCCCCGGATCCATTCGAGCTTCCTGCTGACCGCGCTCGGCGGTTCGCCCCAGGTGAGGTAGGTGTCCGCATACTTGGCGGCAACGGGCCCGGCAGGCCCCGACGATCCACCGAAGAACACCGGCGGAGTCGGCGTGGGTTGGCGGCCGAGTTGCGCGCCCTTGACGTGAATGTGCTTGCCTTCGAGCGTGACGGTTCCGCTGCCTGTCAACCGCTGGCCGAGTGCGTTCCAGTCGTCGACGACCGCAAGGCCGGGTGAGTCCGCAGGAACGTAGAGAACGTAGTCACCGGCAGCGAGGCC
>JBBSKP010000429.1:0-2381 GCA_038256175.1 Mycobacteriales bacterium | reverse complement strand
GCGAGCACGCCGAGAATCGCCACGATCTGCTCGGGACCCTTGGGGAGCTGAACCGCGACCGTGTCGCCCGTCTGAACTCCCACCGCGCCCAGCGCACCTGCGACGGCGAGTGCTTGGTCGGCGAGCGCGCGGTAGGTCAGCTTGCCGTCGTCGGTCCACAACAACGCGACTGCATCGGGATTCGACGCGGCGTGGTCGAAGAAGCCTTCGTGCAAAGCCCGGCCTGTTACCGGCCCTGCGGTTGCGTTGACTCCCGATCGCACGGTGAGTTGGTCGAGCGGTAAGCGTGGCGTCGCTTCGGCGGTCCACGAGGCATCGCCCTGTGCGAGCCGGTCGATTGCCGACTTGTACTGCGCGAACATCGCGTCCACAACCCCTGCGGGGAAGGCAGATTCGCGCACGTCCCAGTTGAGGAGCAGCCCGCCGCGAACCTCGGTGACCTGAGCGTCGAGCAGCACCTGCGGTCCCTGGGACACGATCCACACCGGCTCGCCGAAGGCGTCGGACACCGAATCCGCAAACAGCTCGGCGAGATTCAGTGCGCTGGTGTAGACGATCGGCGCCAGGACCTGCTCGCCGCGGTGTCTACCGAGGTCGCGCAGCACATCCAGTCCCGAGTAGCCGCTGTGGGAACCGTTGGCGTGCAAGGTCTTCTGCAACGCGCGGGCACGATCGACGACACTCGCGGGTTCGCTGACATCGATGTCGAGCATCACCGACGACGTGAAATCGCCGACGATCCTGTCGACATCGGGGTGCAGTGCCTCGCGTTGGAACAGCGGCAGATTCAGCAAGAAGCGCTGATCGGCGGACCAGCGGCCGATCGTTTCCGCGAACACCGACGCCATGGCCATGGCCGGGGTGATGCTGCGCGCGTGTGCGCCGGACAGCAACCGATCCTTCGCTTCGGGTTCGAGCCAGTGGTGGTAGCGGACCGTGCGATTCGGGTCGGTGCGTTCGGATTCGGGAACGACCGGCAACGTGGGTGCGGCGGGCAGGTCGGCGAGCCGCTCCTGCCACCACGCGCGGTCGGCGTCGCGGGTGCTGTTCGTACGGGATGCGAGGTACTGCCGGTAGGTGTACTCGCTCGCTGCGACAGTTCCGCCGCGGTACAGCGTCGCGAGGTCGGTCATGAGTAGGCGGTAGCTCATCGCGTCGGCGGCCAGCATGTCCAGGTCGAGGTGGAGTCGCGTGCGGCCATCCGGCAGCAGCGACAGCGTCACGTCGATAACCTCGCCATCTTCGACGCGGAGGCGTTGGTGCGATTTCTCCTCGCGGAGTTCTTCGAGTCGTGCTTCGACGTCGTCGCTGTCACGAAGGTCGACGAGCGAGAAGATCGGGTGCACCGGCGTAGGCAGCACCTGCTGCGTGCCGTTCGGCAAGAACTGCGCGCGCAGCTGGGGATGAACATGGACCAACTCGGCGACGGCCGTCTCCAACACCTGGGCGTCGATACCTGAACCGTCGAACTCGACGTAGAGGTGTGCGGCCACACCGCCGAGTTCGTGGCTCTCCGAGCGACCGATCCAAAACGCGTGCTGCATTTGTGCGAGCGGGAACGGTTCTGCGTCGTCGCTTGCATCGACGCGCTCAGGGTGGCTGACCGGCGCCGCTTCCAAGCCGGTCAGCTTGTGGAACCACGCACCGACGGACGGCTCGGCAGCGAGCTCGGCGAAGTTGACGACGAATCCCCTTTTTCGCCAGCCACCTGCGAGTTTCATCATCCGAATAGAGTCGAGTCCGAGCGCGATCAGGTCGTCGTGATCGCCAACGGAGTCCGCCGAGACATCGAGTGCGCGCGCGACGGTTTCACGAATGTCTTCGGTACTGAGCCCTGAGTTCACGCAGAACAGCCTAACCGACATAAAGTAGGGTTGCCTAACCTAGCTCTGTCCGAAAGGCCGCACATGAACAGCCCGACGCATCTCGATGGATTCGTCTCTTTCCGCCCGGACCTCGCTGCGGGGTATCGCGAAGCGGGGTTATGGCAGGGCGTGACGCTGGGATCGCTGCTGCGGTCGGCGGCGCAGACCTGGCCGTCGAGTGTCGCGTTGCGAGGCGACGCTCCGGTCACATACGCGGAGCTGGACCTTGCCGCCGACCGGATGGCGGCCGGTATCGCCGAGTTGGACATCGCCCCCGGCGATCGAGTGGTGCTGCAGCTGCCGAATACCCCGGATTTCGTCGCAGTGCTCTTCGGGCTGCTGCGTGCGGGTGCGATTCCTGTGCTGTGCTTGCCTGCGCATCGCGCCGCGGAGATCGGGCATCTGGCCGAGCTGTCAGGAGCGGTCGGTTACGTCATTCCCGATACTGCGGGCGGGTTCGACTACCGCGAACTCGCGCGGACGGTCCGGGCGAGAGTGGCATCGCTCGAGCACGTC
>JBBSKP010000428.1:0-2382 GCA_038256175.1 Mycobacteriales bacterium | reverse complement strand
TCGAGTCTCTCGCCGAGATCATCATGCGGCTCATGGTGTCATTCCTGGAGTACCCGGCTGACCCGCCTCGTTCGGATGACGAACTGCGGCGCCTGATTCAACGCTGGATCGGACCAGCACTGATGATTCGCGAACACCACGACTAATACCTTCGCCAATATACGAGCGACTTTCACAGATCATTGTCGCTCGTATATTGGCGAACGCATCCATATGCATCGGGCTGGGAGCGAAAGGTTGGCAGCGCGGCACACTAAGCCGAGAGATCACTCCCGGCCTGCATGACAGTTCGGTCGCGGCGTTGGTGGCGACGTCGACGACGAGCCAGCGCTGCTGGAACTTCATGTCGTGTGTGGATGCGCCGATCGCGTTGCGGGTCAGGCTGTTTGCGCCGTCGCCTTGTTCGATCGCGGCGACTTCGTCGGCAATACCGAGCCCGGCGACAATCCGGCAGATCTCGTCGTCCGTGTGCAGGGCCCGCGGCTGCGGGTAGACGCCGTCCCACCGATCCAGAACCAGAGACTCGATCCCGTATTGCGATCGCTCATCGACCAGTCCTTTCGTTGACTGACGATATCGTTATTCACGAACGCATCATCAGTCAATAGTCAACCACTTCGAGAGCAAGGAACAGCTTTTCGCGGCCGCTGTCGACGAGGCGCTCGACGCGCACGGCGCCATTCTCGATGCGCTCACCACGCCCCCGATCTCAGCCGCGTCATGTTGAACGTCGACCCGCAGGTCTTTTCCTCCGAGCGCGGACTCGCGCCACGCGCGCGCCGCGACCTCGAAGCCGGAATGCGGTCCGGCCGATTCATCATCAGGGATTCAGAGCTCGCGCTGGTTGTCGCCGGCGGTGCCGTGCTCGCACTCGGCCAACTGCTACACACCCAGCCCGAGCGCGACGACGCCGAAGCCACCGACCAGATTGCCGAAGACCTGCTTCGCATGTTCGGCATCCCCGACGACGAGGCGCACGAGATCTGCCGCCGGCCACTACCGGACCTCGACGCGGTTGTCCCTGGGAGTACGGCGGCATGAGGGACGCCGCCCGCGGCGTGGATCGGTTCTGACGAAACTGTGACGCGACCACCCGCGCCTGACCAGCGACCAGCGAAACCGGGCAGAATCGAGATCATGTCCGATACCCCGCCGATCGAACGACGCTGATGCGGGTACTGCTCACGGGCGCGGCAGGTTTCATCGGCGCTCATGTCCAGAAGGCGCTATTGGTTGCCGGCCACGAGGTGGTTGCTGTCGATGCGCTCTTGGGGTCGGCCCATGGCGAGCACCCCGAGACGCCTGACGGATTGCGTCACATCGACGTTCGAGACGGAGCGGCGCTCGACGGGGAACTACGTGGCGTGGATGTCGTATGCCATCAAGCGGCCGTTGTCGGGGCAGGGATCGGTCCGGCGGATGCGCCGGCGTACGCCAGTCACAACGACTTCGGTACTGCGGTGTTGCTTGCCGCTATGCATCGTGCGGGGTGCGGTCGGCTCGTGCTCGCGTCGTCGATGGTCGTGTACGGCGAAGGGCGCTACCGCAGCGAGAGCCTCGGCGTCGTCGATCCCGCACCGCGACGGATCGAAGACCTGGATGGCGGCGTATTCGACAATCTGTGCCCAACGACGGGTGAGCCGTTGACCTGGGAATTGGTCGGCGAGGACACCGCGTTGCGGCCGCGCTCCACCTATGCGGCGAGCAAGGTTGCGCAAGAACACTATTCGCTGGCGTGGGGTACTGCGACCGGAGCAAGTGTGACCGCCCTGCGGTACCACAATGTGTATGGCGATCACATGCCAAGGGATACACCGTATTCCGGAGTTGCTGCGATGTTTCGATCCTCGCTAGAGGCGGGCGAAGCCCCGCGGGTTTTCGAAGACGGGCGCCAAGCGCGAGACTTCGTTCATGTCAGCGATGTCGCGGCCGCCAATGTTGCGGCAGTCGAGGCGGGCCTCGATGGCTTTGTGCCGCTGAATGTGTGCTCTGGGCAGCCGATAACGATCGGCGAGGTGGCCGCGACCATCGCCAACGCGCGAGGTGGGGCGGCGCCGGTTGTCTCGGGCCAATATCGTTTGGGCGACGTGCGGCACATCGTCGCCGATCCCACGCGAGCGCGGCTGCTGCTGGGCTTCGAGGCTGCGGTGTCTCCCCGCGATGGTCTCGCAGCGTTCGCGTTCGCCCCGCTGCGGGCGAGTGCGTCGAACGGGAGTCCGCGGGTTTAGCGTCAGATTGTCTTCGCGAGTGGTAGCCGGACTTCGAACCGGCAGCCCTCTTCGCGATTGACGGCCGTAATACCACCGTGGTGTGCTTCCACCAGACCGGCTGCGATGGCCAATCCCATCCCGCTGCCTGGCGGAATTCCTTCCGCGGCAACAG
>JBBSKP010000427.1:0-2385 GCA_038256175.1 Mycobacteriales bacterium | reverse complement strand
GCTCCCCCGACTGGACTCGAACCAGTAACCTGCCGATTAACAGTCGGCTGCTCTGCCAATTGAGCTACAGGGGATTGCACTTGTGGCCGCTTCCGTCTCCGGGAGGGCCGAGGAGAAACTTTAGCGTATGCCCCGAAGTCAACCCAAATTGCCTGCAACCACTCCCGAAACAACGCCTTCCGGCCGACTCGGATCGACACGCACAGCCCGCGTCAGGCAGGATGGAACAGGCTTTCAATGGGAGGAGCACGGGAATGATCCGGTTGGTACTCGGAGTTGCGGCTGGCTACGTGCTCGGCACGAAAGCCGGTCGGGGCCGGTACGAGCAGATCACCAAGGCTGCCAGAGCAGTTGCGGCCAGTCCCGCCACCAAGAAGCTCGTCGATGTCGGCCGCCAGAAGCTGTCGGATTCGCTCAATACGCAGCCCAAGTTGGAGCCATTGGAGCCGATCGACGAGCACACCACGGTCTTCGTCACCCACGAGCAGCTGCGGCGCTAGCCGAACGGGCTATGACGGCTCGAGAATTCGCTCGAGATCGACAGTGAGAGCCCGTTCGACGGCCAGCTAGCCGGCTGCGAAGTCCTCGCCGTCAGCGTTGCCCATCGCCTGTTCGAGCAGGCTCCTGCGGTACTGCTCCAACGCGACCAGGTCCCCGAACAGCGCGTGATACTCATCGGGCTCATCGGCTGGTGAAATTCGCTGCAGCTTCGACTTCAGCTCGGCAACCTGCTGGCCTACCCACACCTCTTGGAGTCGGGCGAGCACTCCCGTGATGTATCGCGGCACGGTGTCCTCGTGCGCCGGAATCGGTTCGACCGCCAATTCCATCACCAGCGATCGCATCATCAGATCGTCTGTCCGGTCGGCGACCGCGCTTACCCACTCACCGCCGCCGAGCCCCGCACTGGTGCCGCCAGCGTCGGCTACAGCCTTGCGGATCATTGCGTAGGCGGGGTGGGTGAAGGTCTCGTTCGGTAGCGAGTCGAAAACCGTGCCCGCGATCGCCGGATACTGCAGGGCCGCCTTCAGTGCGTTGCGTTGCGGGCGCAGCGCAGGATCCGACGGCTGTGGCCGTGGGGTTCCGGCAGGTTGCGCGGTACCGGACTCGGTGACCCGCGGGCGGCGCAGCGGTGCACGGTCCGACGGTCCCCCGTGCTGGGCAGCTTCATCACGAACGCGCTTGACGACCGACGGGATGTCGTCGTATCCGAGCCAGCCCGCAACTTGCCTGGCGTAGTCGTCTCGCAACGCCTTGTCTTTGATTCGGGCGACGATGGGGACCGCTCGGCGCAGTGCCTCGATCCGACCCTCGCTGGTGTCCAGAACGCGGTCTTCGGGTAGCGCGGCCTTGATCGCGAACTGAAACATCGGCACGCGCCGAGCCACCATGTCACGCAGTGCGCCGTCACCGGCTCGCTGTCGGAGCTCACACGGGTCCTCACCATCGGGTGCGACGGCGACGAACGACTTGCCCGCGATGTTCTGATCGCCCTCGAATGCCTTCAGCGCGGCGGCCTGGCCGGCGGTGTCACCGTCGAATGTGTAGATGATCTCGCCACGAAAGAAGTTGTCGTCCATCAAGAGTCGCCGCAGCATCGAGAGGTGCTCGTCACCGAATGCCGTACCGCACGCTGCGACAGCGGTTTTCACGCCCGCGAGGTGCATGGCCATGACGTCGGTGTACCCCTCGACGACGACGGCTTGATGCCCCTTCGCGATGTCGCGCTTGGCCAGATCGAGTCCGAACAACACCTGAGACTTCTTGTACAGCACCGTTTCCGGGGTGTTGATGTACTTTCCGGGCATCGTGTCGTCGTCGAACAACTTGCGCGCGCCGAACCCGATGATGTCGCCGCCGAGATTGCGGATCGGCCACAGCAGTCGACGATGGAATCGGTCGATCGGCCCGCGCTTGCCCTGCTTCGACAGACCCGCGGCCTCGAGTTCCTTGAACTCGAATCCCAACTGCAGCAGATGTTTCGTCAGCTTGTCCCAGCCGTCCGGCGCGTAGCCGCAACCGAATTGTGCCGCCGCTGCAGCGTCGAACTTGCGCTCGGTGAGGTAATCGCGGGCAGCGACAGCTTCCGGTTCCTTCAGCCGAGCGGAGTAGAACTCCTGAGCAGCCGCATTCGCCGCGACCAACCGCGACCGGGTACCACGATCACGCTGAACCGAGGTACCGCCACCCTCGTAGGAAATGGTGAAACCCAGCCGGTCGGCCATCTGCTCGACGGCTTCGACAAAGCTGATGTGGTCGATCTTCTGCAGGAACGAAAAGACGTCGCCGCCTTCGCCGCAGCCGAAGCAGTGGTAGTGACCATGATTAGGTCGCACATGGAACGACGGCGACTTCTCGTCGTGAAACGGGCACAGGCCCTTCATC
>JBBSKP010000426.1:0-2408 GCA_038256175.1 Mycobacteriales bacterium | reverse complement strand
GTCGAGGCCAGCCGCGATCTGCTACTTGTCGCTGGTATGCGGGCGACCACACGTGCCCGCCTGGTCGAGGCATCCATTTCGACGATCGATCAGCTCGCCACCGCATCGGAACCTGTCGAGGGCCTGGCCGAGCGGACGCTCTCTAATCTTCGTCAACAGGCCGAAATTCAACTGCGGCAAGAGAACTCTGCCGCCAACCTCTTCGAAATCGTAAACGCCGAAACACTCGGAGCCATCCCGGCACCAGATCCGGGTGACATCTTCTTCGACTTCGAAGGTGATCCCCTCTGGGCTGAAACTGGTTCGCCTGATTGGGGTTTGGAGTATCTGTTCGGCGTCGTCGAAGCCTCCACCGACGGGACGGCGTTCCGACCCTTCTGGGCGCACGATCGAGCTCAAGAGCGTCAGGCGCTACAGGATTTCCTCGACTATGTGGCCCGGCGCCGGCGGATGTACCCGAACATGCACGTCTATCACTACGCCGCCTACGAGAAGTCAGCGCTTCTTCGGCTCGCCGGCCGCTACGGTGTCGGCGAAGAGACGGTGGACAACCTCCTCCGCGACAACGTGCTGGTCGACCTGTATCCGATCGTGCGTGCGGCGGTCCGGATCGGGCAGCGGTCCTACAGCATCAAGAAGCTAGAGCCGCTCTACATGGGCGATCAGCTACGCGACGGTGGCGTCACCAACGCCGCGGATTCCATTGTGGCGTATGCCGATTACTGCGACCTCCGCGACGACGGAAAGAGTGACGAAGCATCGGCGCTGCTCCAGAACATCGCTGACTACAACGAATACGACTGCGTATCGACACTGCGCCTTCGCGATTGGCTCCTCGCCCGCGCGGACGACCATGACATCGCGGCGAGGCCTGCATCGTCCGTGACGGAGATAGACGTCGAGATTCACCCCGTCGAATCCAAGCTACGCGGCTACGTAGGTGAAGGTCCGGTCGCCGAGCGCACCGATGAGCAAGCGGCCGCCGCTCTGATGGCCGCCGCGATCGGCTATCACCGACGCGAACAGAAACCCTTCTGGTGGGCACACTTCGACCGTCTGACGCATCCCGTCGACGAGTGGGCGGACACCCGCGATGTGCTGGTGATCGAGTCCGGAACCGTGGACGAAGGCTGGCACAAGAAGGGAAAGCAGCGAAAATTTCGTAGGCACATCACGGTGATCGGTCGCTTCGGTACCGGCAGCGCACTATCGCCGGGCACCGATGTGTTCACGCTCTACGATCCGCCCGCCCCGATTCCCTCCGACGACGCGTGTCAGCGTGCAACATCGACCGCAAAGGTCATCACGTGCGGGGTCGACGAAGACTTCAACGATGTCCTGCAGCTGGAAGAAATGCTGGCGGACGGTGCGAGCGAATATGATTCGCTGCCGATGGCGTTGACGCCCGGCTTTCCGATCCGGGCGAAAAGCATGGAGACGGCGATCGAGGCCGCCGCCACCCAGATGTGTGCGGCGCTGCCCGCCTTGTCCACGAATGCGTCGGTCGACGTGCTGCGCCGCATCGCACCCCGAACCCGAAGTGGCACACCGATTCCGCCTGCGATCGACGGGGACTACGCGGATGCCATCACGAGCGCGTTGATCGACCTCGACAACTCCTACGTCGCTGTCCAAGGTCCACCCGGGACAGGAAAGACGTACATCGGGGCGCACGTCATCGCTCGATTGATCTCGGAGCGGCGCTGGCGGATCGGCGTTGTCGCACAGTCACACGCGGTGGTCGAGAACATGCTCGACGCCGTCGTGCGAGCTGGGGTGCCCGGTGAGGTGGTTGGCAAGAAGTCACCGCAGACCACCACTCCTAGCTGGCGGACACTCGAGCCCGACGAGTATCCCGCGTTCATCGCCGGCGCAGAGGACACGGGATGCGTAATCGGTGGCACCGCATGGGATTTCGCGAACGAGAAGCGAGTACCGCCGCAGTCGCTCGACCTGCTCGTTATCGACGAGGCCGGCCAGTTTGCGCTCGCAAACACCATCGCCGTGGGCGCGAGCGCACGCAACTTGCTGCTGCTCGGCGATCCGCAGCAACTCCCGCAAGTCAGTCAGGGCACACATCCTGAGCCGGTCGACATGTCCGCGCTCGGCTGGCTGGCTCACGGTCACGGCGCTCTTCCCGTCGAGCGCGGCTATTTCCTCGAGCGCACGTGGCGAATGCATCCCGATCTGTGCGCTCCGGTGTCCGACCTTGCCTACGAAGGCAAACTGCGGTCGAACGTCGAGGTCACCACTGCCCGCAACCTCGATGGTGTTGCGCCCGGACTCAGCACCGTCTTCGTCGATCATCAGGGCAACTCCACCGAGTCGATGGAAGAGGCGCGTGAGGTTGTGCGGCAGGTCAAAACGCTGCTCGGAACACCCTGGACCGATCCGCGTGACGGAGATGG
>JBBSKP010000425.1:0-2457 GCA_038256175.1 Mycobacteriales bacterium | reverse complement strand
GCAACACCATCGAGATTCATGCGCGGTGTGACGTCGACGAGTACGACGCTTGCAAACAGTTGGCGGTTCGCGAACCGTTGTGCGAGGAGCGAACTCATGCCGCCCATGGAGGCGCCGACGACGGCTGGGGGTTCGGGCATGGTGGTCACGATTTCGACGATGTCACGACCGAAGTCCTGCATGTCGTATCGGCCGGTTGGTGACCAGTCGCTGTCGCCATGTCCGCGTGAGTCGACTGCTGTGACGCGGAACCCTTTGGCTGCGAGTACTTCACCGGTGTTCTTCCAGGCATGACGGCTCTGCCCTCCACCGTGCAAGAGCAACACGTCGGGGCCGTCGTCGGGGCCCCAACGGTCGGCGACCAGACACAGGTCGTCGTGGGAACGGAAATGAAGGGTTGATGGGAACATCGGCGTCTCTCAGGTCGAGGTTTCGGATTTCACATGGTCGGGGAGCGGGAGCACCCACGAGGTGGGTCGTCGTTCACGGAATGCCGTCATTCCCTCCCTGGCCTCCCTGGCCTCCCTGGTTTCGAAGAGTTGAGCGGACAGTTGTGATGTCCTCGCATAGGCGTCGGCGGTCGGCATCGTCTGCCCACGTACGGCTTGGGGGAGTTGGTGAAACGCCCGAAGAGTTGCATCGGGTCGATGAGGGGCCCCGGAACGTCTGTGCTCCTCGATTGCTTGGACAGGTTGGCTCCCGCGCAGAACGCTCGCCCTTCGTTGGCGGCCCCTCCGCGGGTTGCACTTCGCACGACCTGCATCAGGCCGCTCCCTGCGGTGCTTGGATGTCGGTCTCACTGCGGACCGCCGAGTGGCGAGGGTTGACGATTTCCGACGATGTCGTTCATCCGGGTTCGCACACGCTCGTGGGTGGACTCGGGGTGGGTGAGGATGTAGAAACGCTCGTCGATGACGGCATCGAAGACATCGTTCGCGACGGCGTCGGGCGTGATCATCCCGTGGAACGATGAACTCGCGTCGCGGCGGGCTTGCTTGTCAACCCGGCTCATCATCCCCTCGAGGCTCGCCGATACTTGATCGCGAGCTGTGGCGCTCAGGTCGGGCGGGCGGTTGCGCTGTGACTCGAAGATGTTGGTCGACACCAACCCGGGACACAGTACGGACACTCCGATGTCGTGTCCGGCGATCGCGAGGTCGCGTGCAAGGGTCTCGCTCATCGTCACCACGCTGTGCTTGGAGACGTTGTACGCGGCCAGGTTCGGTACCGAGATGAGACCCGCCATCGAGGCCGTGTTCACGACGTGCGCCGGTAGGCCCTGCTCGATCATCATCGGCACGAATACCCGGATCCCGTGGATCACTCCCCACAGGTTGACTCCGAGCACCCACTCCCAGTCGGCGATCGAGTGCGTCCAGATCGGACCGCCGATTCCAACGCCTGCGTTGTTGTGCAGAATGTGTACAGCCCCAAACTCGGCGATGGTCAGATCGGCGAGTGCCTGGACCGAGTCGCCGTCGGATACATCGCAGCGCACGCCGAGTACTGCATGGCCGGCTCGGCCGAAGTCGTCAACGGTTTGATCGAGGGCGCCCTGTTCGATGTCGGCAATCACCACGTTGGCGCCAGCCGCGGCAAATCGAGCCGCGACAGCGCGTCCGATTCCGCTTGCGCCGCCAGTCACCACGGCGACCTTGCCTGCAATGTCCTTCATGTTGGCCTCTCGTCGTGGATCGGGATCTCGTTGCTGTGGATCTGACCGACGCCTTGCCGCCTCGTCACCCGCCGACTCGACATAGCAGCGTCATTGCGTCATCGTGCTGTGGTGGAACGGGTGGGTCCCTCGGCGAGTTCGAATCCGCTGTAGCCGTTTGCGGCACTGGTTCGGCACTGTTCGGCGTAGAGCGGAATCCCGCCGGGATAGTTGAGCAGCTCACGTTTCTTGCCGGGAATGTTGGCGCCCATGTACCAGGAGTCGGCCTTGGTGAAAAGACTCATCTCACTGATCATCGCGACCTGCTCACTCCATGCCCGCTCGGCCTCCTGGGTGGCCTCGATGCGGGTGATGCCGCGGTCGCGGAGATGGGTGAGCAAGTCGACGACCCAACCGCCCTGGACCTCGGCACATGTCGGTCCGTTGCAGAAGCCTGACGGGCTTTGTGGGCCGTACAGGTAGATGAGGTTCGGGAAACCGACGCTCGCGAGTCCGAGGTGGGTGTGGACGCCGTCAGCCCACGAGGCTTTCAATCGGCGTCCGTTGGTTCCTTCGAAGTCGATGCTGGTGAGACCGCCCGTCACCGCGTCGAATCCGGTGGCGAGCACGAGGAGATCGAACTCGTGCTCGGTGGCAGCGGTCCGTACACCGGCGGCCGTGATCCGTTCGATCGGGTTCGCCCGTAGATCTACCAGTGTGACATTGGCCTGGTTGAACAGGTCGTAGTAGGTCTGCTCGAGCGATGGCCGTTTCACGCCGAACGGGTGGGGCGGTTCCGTGGG
>JBBSKP010000424.1:0-2465 GCA_038256175.1 Mycobacteriales bacterium | reverse complement strand
GGGTCGGGTGCGCCGGTTGGCTCGGTGGTTGATCGGCGAGGGTGTTGGCCCGGAGTCGTTGGTGGCGTTGGGTATGCGGCGATCGTTGGATTTGGTTGTCGCGATGTATGCGGTCCTCGAGGCGGGCGCGGGTTATGTGCCGCTCGACCCCGATCACCCGACCGAACGAATCGGCTACATCCTCGGTGTTGCGCGCCCCGTCTGTGTGCTGTCGACATCGCGCGACGATCTCGAGCTGCCCGGCGGCACTCGGGTCGTGTACACGGATTTGCTTGATCTGGAAGGTGTTTCAGCCGCACCTATCGCGCCCGCAGATCGTAATGCGTCCTTGGTTGCGAGCAGCGTCGCGTACGTGATCTTCACGTCGGGCTCGACGGGCCGGCCCAAGGGCGTGGCGGTGTCGCACAAGGCGATCGCCAATCAGGTGCTCTGGATGCAGGCCGAGTACGGCATTGACCGTGCAGACATCTACCTACAGAAGACCGCTACGACGTTCGACGTCTCGTTGTGGGGCTTCTTCGTCTCGCTCATCGCTGGTGCGCGACTTGTCGTCGCAGCGCCGGATGGGCATCGGGATCCCAGCTATCTGTCCCGATTGATCGCTGAACATGCTGTGACTGTCACTGATTTCGTGCCGTCGATGCTGTCGGTATTCGTGACAGCGGTGGCAGAGGAGTCCTTGGCCACATTGCGGCACGTGTTCGTCATCGGAGAAGCGTTGCCGGTCGCGACGGCCCGCGCCTTCGCCGCAGTCTCCGATGCCGGCCTGCACAACGTGTATGGCCCGACCGAGGCGGCCGTCAGCATCACGTCCTATCGAGTGGACGGTTCGGAAAGCGCGTTCGTTCCGATCGGTGCTCCTGAGTGGAACAGCCAGGTCTTCGTTCTCGACGGTCGGTTGTGCCCAGTCGCGCCAGGCGTTTCCGGCGAATTGTACCTAGCCGGTGTGCAATTGGCGCGTGGCTACATGTCCAGACCGGATCTGACCGCCGACAGGTTCGTTGCGAATCCCTACGGTGTTCCCGGTTCGAGCATGTATCGCACGGGTGACTTGGTCCGCTGGAGCAGCGGACCGCGACCGATACTCGAGTACATCGGGCGAACCGACTTCCAGGTCAAGTTCCGCGGCCAGCGGATCGAGTTGGGCGAGATCGAAACAGCGATGCTGGAGGATCCGGCGGTATCGCAGGCCGTAGTGCTTGTCTTTGCGACGACGACCGGCGAACAGCTGATCGGATATGTCGTGCCGAACGTCGGTTCGGTGATCGACATCGCTGTGGTGAAGAGCGTCGTGTCGATGCGGGTGCCGAGCTATATGGTGCCCTCGGCATTTGTCGTGCTCGACGAACTGCCGCTGAACAGCTCGGGCAAGCTCGATCGGAAAGCGTTGCCGGCACCGGTGTTCGAGGTACGGGCATTCCGACCGGCAGTGACTCCCATCGAGGAGATCGTGGCCACGGTATACGCGGAGGTGCTCGGGCTCGAACGGGTTGGGCTCGACGACGACTTCTTCGTACTCGGCGGCAACTCTCTTATCGCGACGCAGCTGATATCTCGTCTTGGAGCGGCGCTCGACAGCGTTGTGCCGTTGCGAATGTTGTTCGAAGCATCGACGGTCGCGGGGTTGGCAGCGCGAGTCGAGTCGCACGCCGGTGAGGGCGGGCGACGGCCGTTGGTGGCACAGGAGCGGCCTGATCGGATTCCGCTTTCCTTTGCACAACAACGCATGTGGTTCCTCAACCGATTCGACACCGATTCGGCAGTGAACAACATCCCGATTGCCGTGCGACTATCCGGACTGCTCGATCGCCAAGCGCTGCAGATCGCCGTTGCGGATGTCCTGGCCCGCCATGAGTCGTTGCGGACTGTCTACCCGGAGATCGACGGCACCGGATATCAGGTCATTGTTCCGACCGCGCGGGTGATTCCCGATCTGTCGCCGAACGAAGTGTCCGAAGTGGAGCTGTCCACACACATACTTGGCTTAGTGCAATCGGGATTCGACGTGTGCGCGGGAGTACCGTTCCGCGCGAGATTGTTCGAGGTCAGTCCGACCGAACACATTCTGGTCCTGGTCGTGCACCATATTTCCGCGGATGGTTGGTCGATGGGTCCGCTGGCGCGCGATGTGATGGTCGCGTATGCGGCGCGCGTAGAGGGCGGCGAGCCGGCCTGGAATGCGTTGCCGGTGCAGTACGCGGACTACGCGTTGTGGCAGCGTGAGGTGCTCGGTTCGGAAGACGATCCGACTTCGCTTGTGTCGCAGCAGGTTCAGTTCTGGTCGGATACCTTGGCGGGTTTGCCGGATCAGTTGGAGTTGCCGACGGATCGTCCGCGTCCGGTGGTGGCTTCCTATCGTGGTGCGGCGCACAGCTTCTTGATTTCATCTGAGCTGCACCAGCGGTTGACGGCGTTGGCGCAGTCGAACAATGCGTCGTTGTTCATGGTGATGCATGCGGCGTTGG
>JBBSKP010000423.1:0-2471 GCA_038256175.1 Mycobacteriales bacterium | reverse complement strand
GGACCGTCCGCGGGCGCGGTGCCGCTCTACCCGATTCCGGATCCCGATCCGTTCTACCTCGCACCGCCGGATGTGGCCACCAAGGCCCCCGGCGATGTTCTCGCGGTGCGACCGATGCCACCGCTTCCGCTGTTCCCATTCACGTCGATCACCGAGATCAAGTTCCGCTCCACGAACTCGCAAGGCAACCCGATCGCCGCGACGACGCTGGTGATGCAGCCCGAACGGTGGGCAGAGAACGGTCCGCTGCTGTCCTATCAGCACATCATCAACGGTCTCGGTACACAGTGCGCACCGTCGAGGGCGTTGTACTCGACCGATCCCAACATCATCATTCGCGAGGCTCCGTCCCTCAACGTGGCGTTGCAGCGCGGCTGGACAATCGCGCTGCCCGATCACCTCGGACCGAACAGCGCATATGGCGCCGCCAAGCTCGGTGGGCAGATCACCCTCGACGGCATCCGGGCGGCGCAGCGTGTGCCGACCCTGCGTGTCGAGCACAGCCCGGTCGCGATGGCTGGCTACTCCGGTGGCGGCATGGCAACTGCATGGGCGGCTGCACTTGCACCGGCTTACGCTCCCGAGCTCAATATCGTCGGCGTCGCAGAGGGCGGTGTTCCGATGAACATCACAAAGATGGCGAGGGCCCTCGGCGATCAGCCGCACCCGGTGTTCGGTTTGGCGATGGCGGCCGCGATCGGTCTCGAGCGGGAGTACCCAGACCGCTTCCCGCTCAGCACACAGCTCAACGCGCGAGGCCTCGCGATTCGCAACGCGATGGCCAACGGTTGCACCAACGAAATTCTGTTCAACGGCGCCGGCCACAGCGTGACCGAACTGGCGTCGACGATGGCATTGACGTCGGACCCCAAGGCGTGGGCCGTCGGTGACGAGAACAGTGTCGAGCTCTACCCGGGTGTTCCGAAAGCGCCGATCTTCGAGTGGCACGCGCCGTCGGATGCGCTCATCCCGGTCGACTCGATCGTCAATACGGTGAATCGATACTGCGCTTCGGGTGTACGCGTGCAGTCCGAGTTGTTCCCGAGCCCCGACCACCTCACCACCGCTGTGCTCGGCCTGCCGGCTGCGCTGAACTATCTGGACGAACGATTCCGCGGCGTGCCTGCGCCGTCCAATTGCCCCCGCAACTGACAGAGCTGCAGGGGATCATCGGCTGTCAGTTCCGTCCGTGGGTCGCGATGCCTTCGAGTAGGAGCCGTGTCGCGTCGTGCAGTTGGGACAACACCGTCGGCGGTGTCGAGGACGTGGTCTCCGCAATCCGGTCGCACGGCATTGCCGCGTAATACGCCAAGACCAACGTTCGTCGTTCGGCTTCGGGAAGGTCCGCCAGGGCGCTGAGTGTTGCGCTGCGCTCCGGGCGTTCTGGAACCGGGTCGTTGTTCAGAATGGCGATCTCCGACGCATACGAAAGAACTATGGCGTCATCATCGTCCCGTCGCCCCGGGCAGCGGGGATAGGCACCCGAGGGTGGGGAAACCGCCACCTTAGGGTGCAATCGGCGACAGAACACGAGTTGCATAACGGTCGGCGGGCTGTATTGTTGCTCAAAGTATATCGATCTGTTACATACTCCACGGCCCCAAACGAGGACAGCGTCTTGTCGCAACACCGCTTGAGCACGAAGACCGAGCCAACCGCCGTCACCGTCGTTCGCGACCCACTCGCCGCGCGTGGCCGACATCGTGCCGAGTCCCGTGCCGCCGAGCGTTCCGGAATCGTCGCCACTGTTGCCGTTGCCGCTGGAGCATTGCTCGCGACCAGTTACCAGGTAAGCAGCCCGGCCATAGCCGACGCTGCGCCGATCGCCGGACAGCCCGATGCGGCTCCGATCGCCGGCATCCCTGGATTGCCTGCGCTACCGGACCTTCCTGCGCTGCCACCCGAGCTGACCAACGGAATCAACGAGCTCAACCAGATGGGCCAGGACTTCGCCGCGCAGTTCAGCGCGCACACTCCGGTGGTCCGGCCTGTCAACGGCATCATCACCTCTGGCTTCGGTTCCCGCTGGGGGACGATGCACTCCGGTCTCGACTTCGCCAACCCGATCGGAACGCCCATCCACTCAGTCGCCAGCGGCACCGTCATCGAGGCCGGGCCCGCGTCCGGGTTCGGACTATGGGTCCGGGTGCGGCAGGACGACGGGACGACGGCCGTATACGGCCACGTCAACGACATCCAGACGTTCGTCGGCAAGCGCGTCAACGCCGGCGAGACGATCGCGACCGTCGGCAATCGCGGCTACTCGACCGGCCCGCACCTGCACCTCGAGATCTGGGATCAGAACGGCCGGAAGATCGACCCGGAGAACTGGTTGGCCTCTCGCGGCGTGAACGTCGGCTACCGCGCCGTGGACGCTTGAGCAGCCCAGCCTGAGCTACTCCGGAAAGAATCCGTAGTCGGGTTGGCTCTCCACGTGATCCGGCAGCTTCTGAGTCAGCGTGGCTAGTTCC
>JBBSKP010000422.1:0-2480 GCA_038256175.1 Mycobacteriales bacterium | reverse complement strand
GTGGTCCGGGACGCACGGAATTTGTTAGGCTTCCGGCGTTTTGTTATTGCTGCCGCCCATACGGGTTAGCAGGGGTGGCTCGCGGTCTTCACGAGGCCAGCAAAGATGGGACATCGCAGTGAATAGAACCGGATCGATTGTGCTAGCAGCGTTTGCGGGCGTCACGGCCTCGGTGCTGACCTTTACCGCATCGGCGTCGGCGAATCCGAACGCAATCAACCCGATTCCGGTTCTCAACGGCACCAACGGATTACCGCAGTTGCACGGTCGCACGCAGGCGATATTCCAGCAGACCGGCCTCGCGAGTCCGAACAACACGCAGAGCTACAACGTGTTCGGCACCGATCTTGGCATCATGTGGGACAACGGCAACGGCGAAATGCTCACTGCCTACGGCGATTCCGCCGGACTCGGGTTTCCCAACCTGCTTTCCGGCAGCCTGTGGTCGTGGCGGAGCAATATCTTGGTACGAAGCCACGACCGTAATCCCGGCGACGGCATCATCTACGACGGCGTCGTCCGTGATGGCATCGGGCAGGCAAAGGATCTCGTCCCCAGCCCAAAGATCCCGTTTATCGAGATCAGCCGTATTCCTACCGCCGGCGTTTCGGTCGGCGGTGTGCAGTACATGGCCATGATGTCGGTAAAGACGTGGGATCAACCGGGTCATTGGACCACCAACTTCTCGAGCCTTGCGGCATCCGGCGACAACGGCGAGAACTGGGGCGAGCTGCCGCAGACTCGCCGAGCGGTCGAGGGCGGTAACGGCAACTTCCAGATGAACGCGTTCTTGAAGGACGGTGGCTACGTCTACGAGTACGGCACGCCGTCCGGGCGCAACGTCCTCGCTCACGTCGCGCGTGTCAAAGAGCACGACATCACCAATCTCGGCGAGTACGAGTACTGGAACGGCCGCGAGTGGAAGAAGAACGACCCCAACGCCGCGGCGCCTATCACCGGGGGCGTCGGCGAGCTGTCGGTGCAGTACAACCAGTTCCTCGGCCAATACATCATGATCACGACGGACCCGTTCAATTCGGTCATCATGCGCCGTGCGCCGCGGCCCGAAGGCCCCTGGGGACCGCCCGAGGTGCTGATCGACACGCGCGAGCTGCCGACCGCCTATGCGCCGATGCTCTACCCGTACCAAACGGGACCGGATCTGTTCTTCCTGACCACGATCCACTCGCAGTACAACGTGGTCTTGATGCGAACGCGACTCGGTTAGCACTTTGTGAATTCATCTGACTGGGACGAGCGGTACGCCAAGGCGGATCTGGTGTGGGGTGCTCCGCCCAACGCCGTAGTCGTCGAGCAGACAACGGCGCTGCATCGTGGTCGTGCCCTTGATCTGGCGTGCGGCGAGGGCCGCAACGCACTGTGGTTGGCGATGCGCGGTTGGGACGTGACTGCCCTCGACTTCTCGCAGGTCGCGGTCGACAAGGGCCGTACCGTCGCGGCGCGTTCGCCACGATCGGTGCGCGACCGGATCGAGTGGGTGTGCGCCGATGCGACAACTGCCGATTTCGACGGTGGCTACGACCTGGTGCTGCTCGTGTACCTGCATCTGCCGCCGAACGAACGGCGATCGGTGCTGTTGCGGGCGATCGAGGCTCTGGACGACGCCGGAGTCCTTCTGGTTCTCGGTCACGACGCAACAAATATCGCCGACGGGATCGGCGGCCCGCAGGATCCGGAAATACTCTTCACACCGGACGACGTCGTTGCCGAAATCGGCGAGTCGTTGCTGGTGTTGACTGCGGAGAAGCGGATCCGACCGACGGAGGCCGGCGACGCAATCGACGCGCTGGTCGTGGCGACCAAGCCGATCTCGACGAGCAACGACCCGTCAGAGGCCGCTGCTCCACCGGAGTAGCCAGGGCGCGACAACCTCGCCGATCTCGGCCGGGTTTCGTCGCAATGCATGCGTTTCGCCGGCCATCACGTGGACGAGGGCGGCGTCGGCGGCGTCTGGGACCCCGAACGGGTCTCTGTCGCCATTGACCACCACAACTTCGGTCCCGGCCGCCCGCAGTTCGTCGACTCGTGACTTCTCGGGCTTACCCGGGGGATGTAAGGGGAACGCCAGTGCCAACACACCCCGCGCTCCGACCTGGGACGCGGTGCGGCAGGCCACCCGGGCGCCGTTGCTGCGCCCGCCCTGAATGAGCGGCGCATCCCGGAATCGCTTGCTCAGATCGGCGACGATTTCCAGCCAGGCGGCGTCCTGACGCACTGCGGACCCCGGTGCCCGCCCACCGGCAACGCGATATGGCTGCATGACGCGCGCCACAGCGCCACCCAACTCGACTGCCGTCTTCCGAACCGCAAGCAGGTCCGAAGTGTCCACTCCGCCCGCCGCCCCGTGGGTCAGGATCAGCAGGAACCGTGCATCGGTTCGGCCGTCGAGGGCGACTTGCGCGTCTCCCGCCGCAGTGGCAATTACGATGCGCCGCAGCCTCGCTCGCCCAGGTTCCATG
>JBBSKP010000421.1:0-2485 GCA_038256175.1 Mycobacteriales bacterium | reverse complement strand
GCGCGGCTCGATGCGCTCACCCGCGACATGGTCGACCTCACCGCCCGCGTACCGAATTCCGAAGCGACGCTGACGAAGTTGACCGGCGAATTCCCCGCTCCCGCGCTGGCGCCGGTCAAGGACAACGTGACGATGGCGAAGGACCAGCTGTCGTTCGCCGACAAGAACATCACCGCCGGCCGCGAGGCGGTTGCTCTGCCCGCGGGTAAGCAAGGGCCAGCGGTCGGGGCCATTCGAGCGGCCGAAGGTGCTCTCGCCCAGGCTCGCTCGCTGCTGGACGGGATCGATCACGCCGACGCCGACATCCGCAATGCGATGGCGACGCTGCCTGCGGCGATCACGGACGTGCGCAGCGACATTGCGGCAGCCGCCGAGCTCGCCGCGCACGGCGGCCCGCCGCTATTGCAAGCGAAAGCAGCTGCCGAAGCGGCGCTGACCCGGGCCGAGGCGGCACAGGCCACCAACCCGCTCGGCGCATTCAACGACATCGTCACGGCCGACACCGAACTCGACAAACTTCTCGGCGCGGCCGCCGACCACAAACGCGATGTCGAACGCTTGCAGCAACAACTTGCCCAGGCACTCACCGCCGCACGTTCGCAGGTCGGCGCTGCCAACGACTTCATCTCGACCCGGCGCGGTGCCGTCGACGCCGAGGCTCGCACGCGGCTCTCCGAAGCCCAACGTCATCTCGACGAAGCTCAGCGGATCGTTGCCACGGACCCGTCGAATGCCCTTGCCCATGCACAGGCAGCCGCAGACCTCGGTGCGCGAGCACTCTCGGCCGCACAGTCCGACGTGTCCCAATGGCAGTCCAGCCGCAGCTCGGGGTCGGGCGGCAATGCCGGTGCGGTCCTCGGTGGAATCGTGATCGACAGCATGCTGCGGGGTGGCTTCAGCGCCGGTAGCAGGGGTGGGCGCTGGAGCAGCGGTGGCGGACGTAGCCCAGGATCGTTCGGTGGTGCGGGGAGTTCACGTCGGATCGGCGGCGGCGGACGGTTCTGAGGCCGCATGTTCAGCATCGGAGACTTCGCTAGACATGGGCGCGTATCGGTTCGCATGCTGCGGCACTACGACTCGATCGGGCTCCTGCAACCCGCCCGAGTCGACGAGGCGACCGGCTATCGCTTCTACGAGGCGAGCCAGCTTGCTCGGCTCAACCGCGTCATCGCGCTGAAGGATCTCGGGTTCACGCTGGCGCAAGTGCAGAGCATGCTCGACAACCAGGTCAGCGGTGTCGAGCTGCGTGGCATGCTGCGCCTTCGGCAGTCCGAACTACAGGCCCAGCTCGCGAGCGATGCCGCTCGACTCGCGCAGGTCGAAGCGCGCCTGCAGATCATCGAAAGCGAGGGCGTCATGCCAACCAATGATGTTGTCGTCAAACCGCTTCCGGCCGTTCGAGTTGCGGAACTGACCGGTATTGCCGCCGGTTTCGAACCCGGTTCCATCGGCCCGGTCATCCAACCGCTGTTCGCAGACCTGGCGGGGCGGCTCGAACGCGCGCACCTAGCGTTCGCCGGACCCGCCACCGCGTACTACGAGGAACTGGCCGACGGGACGGTACTCGTCCATGCTTCGGTACCCGTCAACGCCGAACCACGTGCGGACTACGACTTCGCGATCGTCGACCTGCCCGCCGTCGAACGGGCCGCCACCATCGTCCACCGCGGCACCATGGACGACGTTCTGCCGACCTGGCAGGCCCTCGGACGCTGGATCGACGACAACGGCCACCGCACGTCCGGCCACGCTCGCGAGCAGACATTGGCCTACACCCCTGACCCCGCAGGATGGGTGACCGAACTGCAGGAACCGATCGATTGAGCGTGTGTAACTCGTCACCATCAGCCCTCGACGATTCGGCCTCGCCCCAGGGCGGCCCTTAACCTCGCCGTATGCGCAATCCACTGACACCCGTCGCCCGGCGCCTCGCCACCCACGAGTGGGTGATGCGGATGCGGCCGTTCATCACCTGGTTGGAGCAGCAGGTTCGCAAGCTCACCAAGGGACGGATGGGGGTACTCGACCTCGCCGGTCTGCCGTCGGTGCAGATCACGGTTGCCGGACGCAAGACGGGTCTGCCGCGGACGACATCGCTGCTCTACGTACCCGAAGGCGACAACTACCTGGTCCTCGGCTCCAACTGGGGCATGCCGAAGCATCCCGTGTGGTCAGCGAACCTGATGGCGGCAACCACCGCGACCGTGCGCCATCTCAACGACGTGTTCGAGGTCAAGATCGAACTGGTCTCCGACGAAGAGCGCGCGCGAGTGTGGGATTTCGCGGTCGACTTCTGGCCCGGCTATGCGATGGAATACCGACGCTCTGGTGGTCGCGAGTTCCGTATCCTGCGGCTTCGCCGGTCGTAAGCGGCTTCGCCGCTCGTGAGTTGATGATGCCCTTGCGTGCGCCCCTGCCGGGGTGAAAATGGGGTGTGGTCGTCTTGCGAGGTCGAAGGACTTTGGTCCGGTCGAGGCCGGTCGTG
>JBBSKP010000420.1:0-2487 GCA_038256175.1 Mycobacteriales bacterium | reverse complement strand
CGTCCGACCAGCGACCCGAAATCGTTGGTGGCGTAGATGGTTCCATCGCGCGCGACGTCCATACCGTTCGCCGCACTGAGGCCGAAGGCAATCGGCGTGACCGCGCCGTTGTCGGTGTTCACGCGGGCGATACTGCCCGGCCGAGTGGCATCGCCGATCAGCACTCGTGCGTCCGAATAGCCGACGAGGAGCGTGCCGTCGGGAGTCCATGCGAGTGCGCCGGCACTCCCACCCGGCACGCTGGCGATCGGATACGCGGGAGCACCAGGAGCGTCGATTCGGAAGATCCGGCCGCTCACGATGTCCGTTGTATAGAGCCGACCGCGAGCGTCGACGGTGACACCCTCGAGTGCCGCACCCGGAACCCGTCCGACGAGAACGGGCGCCTGACCGGCACCCGGGCAGATCGGCGCTGCCGTTGCCGGCGTGGCCCCCAGCACCGAGATAGTGGCGGCACCGATCGCCACCGCTGTCGCCATCCGGACCGAACGCAAAATCGACATCCGCCATTCAATCACGCACATACCCGTGCCCCACGAGAACGAAACAGCGCAGTACCCTCAACGGCGTGAGCGCACAAGGAGCTTCAGCAGTCGGTATTGCCAATGTGACGTCAGCCGGAACGGTTCTCGACACCTGGTATCCAGCGCCCGCGTTGGGCGAGTTCGAGGCTGCGGGGACGACCCGCCTCGAGGGTGCGGATATCCCCGAGGATCTGCGCGCGCTGGTCGGTCCGGACGATGCACGCGGGGTCGATGTCATCGCGGTGCGCACCACGATCGCGGATCTGACTGCCCCGCCGATCGACGCGCACGACGTCTACCTGCGGCTACACCTGATCTCCCACCGGCTCATTCGCCCGCATGGCGCGAATCTCGACGGCCAGTTCGGCTTGCTCGCCAACGTGGTGTGGACGAATCACGGTCCGGCCGCGGTCGAAGGCTTCGAATCGGTACGCGCCAAGCTGCGGGCTCGCGGGCAGGTTTCGGTGTACGGCGTCGACAAGTTCCCCCGCCTCGTCGACTACGTGCTCCCGTCCGGAGTCCGGATCGCCGACGCGGATCGCGTCCGACTCGGCGCCCACCTGGCCAGCGGAACGACCGTCATGCACGAAGGCTTCGTGAACTTCAACGCCGGCACTCTCGGCACATCGATGGTCGAGGGTCGCATCTCGGCAGGCGTCATCGTCGACGACGGCAGCGACATCGGGGGCGGCGCCTCGATCATGGGCACCCTGTCCGGCGGCGGCAAGGAAACCATCTCGGTCGGCAAGCGGTGCCTGCTCGGCGCGAACTCCGGCCTCGGCATCTCGCTCGGCGACGATTGCGTTGTCGAGGCAGGCCTCTACATCACCGCCGGCACCAAGGTCACGGGCCCGGACGGGACCGTCGTCAAGGCGCAGAACCTCAACGGCAAGAGCAACATCCTGTTCCGCCGCAATTCCGTCTCCGGAGCCGTCGAGGTGGTCCCGTGGAAGGGCACCGGCGTCGAACTCAACGCCGCGCTGCACGCGAACGACTGACGCAGATGGCCGACCAGGAGCGCTCGATTGCCGGTGAACGCATCGTCGTCACCGGCGGCACCAATGGGATCGGCAAGGAAATCGCGCGCGCATTGGTGCGCCGAGGCGCCGCGGTAACGCTGCTCGCGCGCAACGAGCTCAAGGCGGCACGGACAGCCGGCGAACTTGCGGTCGAAAAGGGTGCACTCGGCGATGTCGACGTCGTCGAAGGCGACCTCGGCGACCTCGCAACCATCCGTCGCGCTGCCGAGGAGATTCGCGAGCGCTACGACACCATCGACGTACTCGTCAACAACGCCGGCATCCACGCGACGGCATCGAAGACGACGGTCGACGGGTTCGATCACACGATGGCGACCAACCACCTCGGACCGTTTCTGTTGACCAACCTCCTGCTCGACCGATTAAAGGCGGGCGCACCGGCGAGGATTGTCACCACGGCATCCGAGGCGCACCGCGGGGCAGGTCGAGTTCCGCTCGACAAGCTCGCGGCGGCTACCGAGTACGGCAAGCCTGGCTCCGAAATCCATTACGCGCAATCGAAACTCGCGAACATTTTGTTCACGCAAGAACTTGCTCGCCGGCTCGAAGGCACGGGTGTCACGGCGAATTGTTTCTGCCCTGGCTTCGTCGACACCTCGCTGAGCCAGGACAGTGCACTGGCGTCGACGTTCATATCGCTGCTGTCGACGGTCGGGATCGCCAGCGAACCCGAGAAGGGCGCACAGTTGGGTGTCCGCCTCGTCACCGACCCGACGCTGTCGACCACAACCGGCAAGTTCTTCACCACGACACCCGGTCTGCGATTCGTTCCGATGATGCCGATCACCAAGGACTTCGTCTACCAACGCAGGCTATGGGACCGCTCGGCAGAACTGGTCGGCCTCAGCTGAATTCGGCCCGCACCCTTGCATGAATGTCACACGGTGGCATTTCGAGTGCCACGGTGTGACATTCATGCAGGG
>JBBSKP010000419.1:0-2500 GCA_038256175.1 Mycobacteriales bacterium | reverse complement strand
GCGCCGGGGCGTTTTCCGCCGTTGCCGAAGCCCTGGCCAGGATCGCTCGGGCTGGCAAGCCGACGGCTCGGCGTGCGATCCGCGGCAGGCCTGCTGCCGATCGGCAGCGGTGATCCGGCCTGGCTGGATCGCCTTGCAACGCAGCTCAATCCAGGGCGCCGATGGGTGTCGCACCCCGTAACCAGGCTGGTGGCAATGGATTACGACTCGGGTGAGCGCGTTGCTTTCGGCGCTCTCGGCGGTCCCGCAGCCACCATCTCCGAAGCGCTCCAAGCATCGTGGGGCATCCCCGGCTGGTTCCCTCCTGTCAAGATCAGCGGACGACGCTACGTGGACGGCGGCGTTGCCTCGACCGCGTCGGTCGATCTGGCGGCATCACTGAATCTGGACGAGGTCATCGTGTTGGCACCGATGGCGTCGAGCACCCGAATCCCCGGGCACGGGGTTGCGGCAGCCGAGCGGCTCCTGCGCAACCACATGAGCGACGGCCTCACCGCCGAGATCGCTGCGTTGGAAAAGACCGGGACACGAGTCGTGCGAATCGATGCGACCGCATCGGATCTCGCGGTGATGGGTCCGAATTTCATGGACGATCGGCGCAGGCTCGCGACACTCGAGCACGCATTGCGAAGCACTCGCGTCAGCGTCGAACAATCAGTGGCGGCAGGAGTTTTCGCATGATCGAAGCTGGACAGTACGACGTCATCATCGTCGGATCGGGGATCTCCGGTATCGGAACGGCTATCAAGCTTCGCCAGCAGGGAATCAGAAATTTTGCGATCCTCGAAAAGGCGACCCAACTCGGCGGAACATGGCGGGACAACACCTATCCCGGCTGCGCGTGTGACGTGCCGTCGGCGCTCTATTCGTTCTCGTTCGCACCGAACCCCGAGTGGTCGCGCCTCTTTGCCGGCCAAGCCGAGATTCGTACCTACATCGAAGAAACCGCAGCGGCTCACGGCGTTCCGGAGCGTGTCAATTTCGGCACCGAAGTGCTTCGCGCGCAGTGGAGTGATGCAACGGCCTTGTGGTCCGTCGAGACGACCAAGGGCATGTTCACCGCGCACGCCATCGTCGCCGCCGCAGGACCGTGGAACGAACCACTGACACCCAATATCACTGGTATGGACAGCTTTACCGGCGAAGTGTTCCACTCGGCACGATGGAATCACGACTACGACCTGAGCGGCAAGCGGGTCGCCGTCGTCGGAACAGGTGCCTCGGCAGTGCAGTTCGTGCCGGCCATCCAACCGAAGGTCGACGAGCTGCACCTGTACCAGCGCACAGCGCAGTGGGTGCTGCCGAAGCCCGATCAACCGGTACCCGCAGCGCAGCGTTGGGTGATGCGCAGCATTCCTGGAGCACAGTCCGTGCTGCGGCGAATCGAGTACTCGTTGATGGAAGGCCTCGGGTTCGGGTTCCGGAATCCGTGGATGCTGCGAATAGTGCAGCAGATCGGGCGTGCCCAACTGCTGGCGCAGGTCCGCGATCCGAAGTTGCGGGCAAGTCTGACACCGGATTACACACTCGGCTGTAAGCGGCTGTTGATGTCCAACACATATTACCCGGCGCTCACCAAACCCAACGTCGAGGTGCACCCGAACGCGGTCGAGAAGATCGAGGGCAATGTCGTGATCGGATCGGACGGTGCGCGCCGAGAGGTCGACGCGATCATCTTCGGCACAGGATTCCACATTCTCGACATGCCGGTCGGTTCGAAGGTGTTCGACGGACAAGGCCGCAGCCTCGACGATCATTGGAAGGGCAGCCCGACTGCATACTTGGGCACCGCAATTGCGGGTTTCCCGAACGCATTCGTCTTGCTGGGTCCCGCGCTGGGAACTGGACATACCTCGGCCTTCATGATTCTCGAGGCCCAGCTCGACTACCTCGTCCAGGCAATCGTGCACGCGCGTACGCACGAGTGGACGCCGATGGCGCCGCGGCGGGAGGTGCAGGAAGCCTTCAATGCCGAGGTGCAAGAAGCGTTGCAGACCACCGTCTACAACGCGGGTGGCTGCCAAAGCTACTTCTTGGATGTAAACGGACGCAACAGCTTCAACTGGCCGTGGTCGACCGGCCGGATGCGCGATCGCTTGGCCGAGTTCGATCCGGCCGCATACACGACAACACACACGACAAAGGAACTGGTGCACTGATGGCTCTGTTCGGAAACTCCTACCCGAAGATCGACCTGAACGGTGCGGTCGTCCTGATCTCCGGCGCCGGGCGCGGGATCGGCAGAGCCACTGCGGAGTTGTTCGCAAGCAAGGCACATGACACGTTGATCGGGTCCGCGACCTGCGCGACGTCGAACACCTACTATCTCGACCATCACGGTGACTTCTCGCTCCTGCGGCCGACGACGTCGGCTCAGGCACGCCATGCGGCGGAGACGTTCTCGCTGGACGACTACGAGTACGTCACCGCGTAGGCTCGGCGCCGTGACTGATGTCGTACGGCTGGCTCTGGTCAGTCACGGTGCCACCGAGGCAGTTCG
>JBBSKP010000418.1:0-2503 GCA_038256175.1 Mycobacteriales bacterium | reverse complement strand
GCGTGGCTGCACCGCGAATTGGTCGTAGTGCGCACGAAGATCCGCGGGCATGTCGGCCGCGCGTCGGCTCCAGAACGACAGTGCGTCGCCGCCGGGTCCGCCGGGATTGACGAAGATCGATCCCCGACGATCGGCGGTTGCCGCGATCCTGCTGACCGTGACGTCGATCTGACGACCTGACGGTGCGGCGTAGTCCATCGGAACGGAAACGACGGCGCATTCGGTACTGCTGCCGGGCGCAATCTCGACGTCGGCCGGGCACGGCCCGAACGACAGCCCAGTACTGGGCGCCGCACGTGCCGCCGCGGGTGCGGCGACCATGCCGAGCACGCCGACTAGCACCGTCAAAGCAACGGCAATGGACCGTTTCACAATCGCTCTCCTCGGCCCGGCCGAATGCGCGGTGCCGAATGCATTGTGCGTGGCGAATCGCTCGGGCTCAACTTCAGGCCCGATTACCTCACTTGGACCCCAGTAGCCCCTTTGCGATGTGAGTTACCTGGACTTCGTTGCTGCCGGCGTAGATCATCAACGATTTCGCGTCCCGCGCGAGCTGCTCGACTCGATATTCCGCCATGTAGCCGTTGCCGCCGAACAGCTGCACGGCCTCCATTGCGACCTCAGTTGCTGCGCGCGAGGAGTACAGCTTCATGGCCGACGCCTCCGCGAGTGACACAGGCACGCCTGCGATGGATCGTTCGATCGCTGAGAAGACCATGTTCTGCACGTTGATACGCGCGATCTCCATTTCGGCCAACTTCAGCTGGATCAACTGGAACCGGCCGATCTCCTGGCCCCAGAGCTTGCGGCTCTTCGAGTATTCGATGCAGAGCCGGTGGCATTCGTTGATGATTCCGAGCGAAAGCCCAGCGATGCCGATCCGTTCGGCGGAGAAGTTCTCGCGCGCGCTGGCCTTGCCGTCACCGCCCTTTGTCGGTGTTTCCGAACCGCCGAGGAGTCGATCCTTGCCGAGCCTGACGTTGTTGAAGAACAGCTCCCCGGTCGGCGAGGAGTTCATGCCCATCTTCTTGAACGGCTTGCCCTGTTCGAGGCCTTCCATCCCCTTGTCGAGGACGAAGACCAGAACCTTGCGGTCACGCCTGTCGACGGCCGAGTCGCCCTCGTCCAGTTTCGCGTAGACGACCATCACGTCGGCGTACGGACCGTTGGTGATGAAGGTCTTCTGGCCGTTGAGGATGTAGTCCTCGCCGTCGCGCCGAACGTAGGTCTTCATGCCGCCGAATGCGTCCGAGCCGGAGTCGGGTTCGGTGATCGCCCATGCTCCGACCGTGTCGAACGTGACCAGGCCTGGCAGCCAGCGCTGCTTCTGCTCGAGTGTCCCTCGCGAGCGGATCGTGCCCGCCGCCAATCCCAGGCTCACGCCGAGTGACGCGATCAGACCGAGACTCACCCCGGCCAGTTCGCTGTTGAGCACCGCGCCCATGCTCGCGGCGCCGCCGAATGTGGCGCTCTCCGAGCTGGATTCACCGCCCGCCTCCTTGGCGAGCGCCTTCTCCAACGATTCGCGGGCCATCACATCGATACCGAAGGTTTTGTACAGCTTGCGGATGATGTCGAAAGGAGGGAGTTCGCCGCTCTCGAGCCGGTCGACGTGCGGCCGGATCTCCTTGTCGATGAAACCTCGGAGGGCATCGCGGAACATGACGTCAGTGTCAGACCATTCGTACATCTAACGAATATAGAACAGGTTCTCTCAAAGTGGGACAGCCTGCACGGTAGCGTCTGCGATATGCAGACACGGGTCGAGCACAACACCGAGCAGAAGCGCTTCGAGATCTACGCCGACGACCTGCTCGCAGGATTGGCGACATACGAAAACGCCGACGCCAACCGGGCTTTCGTGCATACCGAGATCTACCCGCAGCATGAGGGCCAGGGCCTCGCGAAGATCCTCGTCAAGGCGGCACTCGACGCAACCCGCGACGAGGGCCTTGGCGTACTGCCGTTCTGCCCGTTCGTCCATCGGTTCGTCTCGAAGGATCCCGAGTACCTTGCACTGGTTCCCGAATGGGCTCGTGAGCGTCTCGGGTTAGCCGCAGCTCAATAGTTGGCTAACGCTCAGTAGTTAGCGACGGCCCCGTCGAGCGCTCGCTGCATCCCGCGCACAACCTCGCGGGTGATCTCGGCCGGCCGGACCGGTAGGTCGATGACGGGCGTGTCGATGAAGAAGCTCGCCGACTTGACGCTTTCTTGCGAAGGGCCGTAGCTGAGGCCGATGTAGACCATCGCCGGGTTGACTCCGAGCTTCATCGCTCTGCTCGTAATGTGTCCGATCCCGCTGCCGACGGTTTGCACCTTCGCTGGGTCCGTCTCGTTGCAGGTGCCTTCCGGGAAGATCGCCAGATCGTCGCCGCGAACCATGCGTTCGGCGCAGATGTCCATCATCCGTTGCCCTGCCGCTGCGACCGCGCGCATGCCGTGGTTCTTGCCGCGGAACACGGGAATGCCGCCCATCATGTCGACCTTCTTGCGCCGGTCGGGG
>JBBSKP010000417.1:0-2576 GCA_038256175.1 Mycobacteriales bacterium | reverse complement strand
ATGGTTTCCTATGTGCCGAGCGCCGCGATGCTCGTCCGTCGCGAGGTGCTGCTCGACGAGGGCGGCTTCGACGAGACGATGGATGTAGCCGAAGACGTCGACCTCTGCTGGCGGCTCGAGCGCGCCGGCTGGCGGCTACGTTACGAGCCCGCAGCTCAGGTCGCGCACGATCACCGCGTGTCGTTCGGTCAGTGGTTCGGTCGCAAGATGTTCTACGGAACCGGGGCGGCGCCGCTGGCGGAGCGTCATGCAGGCAAGGTCGCGCCGCTGTCCATCTCACCGTGGACCGTGGCCGCCGCCGTGTTGATCGCAACCCTGACTCGGCTCGGACTTCTCGGCGCACTCGTGACGATCTCGTTCGCGGTGCTCCGGCTCAGGAAGGTTTTCACCGAACTCGATCAACCGACACGGGTCGCGGCGATCTTTGTCGCACGTGGGTTTGCCGCCGGCTTGTGGCAGCTCGCTTCGGCTATGTGGCGCCATTACTGGCCGATTACGTTGCTCGCGGTGATCTTCTCGAAACGGATCAGGCAGTTGGCCTTTGCGATGGCCGTCGCCGAAGGTGTCGCAGATTGGTTGAAGCATAAAGAGATCGGTGGTCTCGACCCCATTCGGTACATCGCGTTCAAGCGTTTGGACGACATCGCCTACGGGGCTGGATTGTGGCGCGGAGCGATTCGCGCGCGCAGCGTCGAGTCGTTGAAGCCGACCTTCGGCGCTTGATTGCCCGGAGTGTGCGGTGACGTTCGTGCCGGAATCTGCAGATGTCGTGATCGTCGGCGGCGGTACGGCCGGCAGTGTTCTCGCCGCACGACTGAGTGAGCGTGGCAGCCGATCGGTCACCGTCGTCGAGGCCGGCATTGTGTACGCGAGCCGGAGTCGGTGGCCATCGGAGATTCTGAACCCGACCGCCTTACCCGTCGGGCCCGGCAGCGAATGGGCACGGCACTATCCGGCAGAGCTGAACGCGCAGCGCCGAGGGCATGCAGTTCGCGGCCGTGTGCTCGGGGGCTCGAGCGCCGTGAACGGATGCTCGTTCGTGCGGGGTCGCCCGGAAGACTACGACGCATGGGGTAGCGCACTATGGACATACCGCAGCGTCCTGCCGTTCTTCCGCAGGCTCGAAACCGACGCTGATTTCGGTGGCGACTTCCACGGAAGTTCGGGCCCGATCCCGGTGCGAAGGGATGCCGGGGAGCAATTGACGCCGTTCAGCCGCGAGTTCATGGCGGCATGTGTCGACTCCGGTTTCACCGAGGAACCGGACAAGAATGCCCCCACCACACCGGGCATCGGCCCGGTTCCGTTGAACGTCGAGGGTGGCGCGCGAATCAGCACCGCACTTGCGTATCTGGTTCCCGCGCTCGACCGGTCGAATCTCACCGTGCTCGGCGAAACTACGGTGCGCCGTTTGCTGTTCGACGGAGCGACAGCGGTAGGGATCGAGGTGGTCCAACACGGTGAGGTGCGGCGCATCGACGCCGGCAGGATCGTGCTGTGCGCAGGTGCGATAGAGAGTGCCACGTTGCTGATGCGATCGGGGATCGGTGATCCGGATCAATTGCGCGGCCTGGGAATCGATGTCGTGCAACGCCTTTCCGGTGTGGGCCGCGCATTCAGCGATCACCTCGAGATCGCCGTGGCCTATCATCCGACCGAGCTGGTAAGCGTATCGGTCCGTGCTCCCGCACTTCAGGTCGCCCTGAATGTCGGTGACATCGAAATCAGGCCGTACACAGCGCAATTCGGGCAACTTGTACCGGGATCTGCTGCGGCACAGCCGCAGTTGGGGATCGCTGTGATGCGCTCACAAGCACGTGGGACGGTGGCGCTCACGTCACCCGATCCCGCGGCCCTCCCGTCGATTCGGTATCGCTATCTGGAGTCAGCTGAAGATCGATCCGCAGTTCGCTCGGGTCTTGACGTCGCGGATCGACTACTCGCTCGACTTGCCGACGCCGGTGTCGTGGAGCGAGTCGCCGTCGAGTCGGACGACGACTGGATCAACGATCGGCTCGGCACCTCGCAGCACATGATCGGTACCTGCCGGATGGGTGCCGGAGACGGCGACGGCGCTGTCGTCGACGAACGGTGCGCGGTACACGGGATTACCGGGCTTTCGGTCGTCGACTTGTCGATCGTCCCCGGACCCATCTCTCGCGGTGTGCACGCGACCGCCGCGATGCTCGGTGAGCGAGCGGTCGAGTTCTTGTCCTGACTGCCGGTCTGGACCATCGGCCAACCCTGTTCGGGGGTGGCCCGGTGTGAGCCAGGTGACTATGTTCGCCTGATGGAAGGGAGCAATTCGATGGTCAAGGGTGTGCCGAGTTACGCGTCGGGGGCGTGGGAAGTGCCGATGCTGGGCGAAACCATCGGCGACAACCTCGACCGAACCGTTGCCGCCCACGCCGATCGCGACGCGCTCGTCGATCGGGTCAGCGGGCGGCGGTGGACGTATCGCGAATTCGGCGACACCGTCGATATTCTCGGACTTGGCTTGCTGGCCGCGGGAATCGGCAAGGGGGACCGGGTCGGGATCTGGTCGCCGAACTGTGCCGAGTGGACTTTTGTGCAGT
>JBBSKP010000416.1:0-2590 GCA_038256175.1 Mycobacteriales bacterium | reverse complement strand
CGCCCTACACAGCAACGGCGACCTCGACAAATACTGGAACTTCCACCTCGACCAGGAACGACACCGCATCCACGAATCCCGCTACCTCAACGGCACGATCCCCCGAGCCGCCTGACGTCACTCCAGAAGAGCCGCACCCGAATGGTTGACACCCCGCCGGCGGAAATGCGGGCATCGACGGATCGGTAAGTGACGGTTTCGCGATGGACTCAGTTTCAGGTGTGGTCCGCTGGCCTGGCCATTGAGCTGGATTGGCTGACACAACGATCGGGACTGGCTTCGCGGACCCGATGCGGTCGTCGACCGGTGGCATTATGCGCGTTGTGACCGAATGCCGTGTATTCGCGCCAGGCTCTTTTTGAGCCGAACCCGCAAGGTATTTCCCCCGTGGAATCTCAGCTGCTCACAGCGCCAGCTCAGCCGGTCGTCGGCATCCTGGAATCGACCCGGCAGTCCCATCCGGGAACTCGAGGAAGGGAATCCTGATGACACTGTCCAAAAGAGTCGTCGTCGCCATCGTCGTCGCTGTGATCGCACTCGGCGGGATAGATGGCCGGCGCGGCGACCGCGGCACCACTCTCGCCCGAAGCGACCCTGACGCACGCATCGATCATCGACAAGCCAGAGCCGGGTGACACCCCGGATTGGCCGGTCTCGGGCAACGACCGCCGCCACCGTGATCGCATTCAAGATCGGCGCCTCCAGGAGCGGCCCAACAATACCCACGATCACCGCGGTATGCCGGGCAGATCCGCCAACCACGCAGCCCAGCATGGACGCTCATCGGATCATGGACGCTGACCGATCTCGCGGCATGTGGCAGTTGGGTTTCCCGCCCGCGATCGCCGGAATCGGCTGCTGACTCCAGTGAGGGTCGGACGCATTCTCGGCAGACGGGTTCGATCGCTCCCGCAACGCTCTGCGGGCGGCCTAGACGGTATGAAGTGACGCACGACTTGTGGTGACTTCGGTTGCGGTGTGGGTCTGGCGTCCCTCGTTTGGTGAGGTTGTGCCGACGCTCGGTCGGTGTCAACGTCGTTCATGCTCGCTGCGCTGCGCGTGCTCCACGCTGACGTCTCCGGCGCGTCGTCGGGGTCACGGTGATCGAGGGACGCCCGGGCGCTGTGAGGATGCAGCTCTTGCGGGCCGAGGCCTCGCACACAAGATTCGTGGGTTACCGAGCATGTCCGATCCTGGGCGAGTGGTTTGCCGGGGCCGGGACTGTAAATTGAACGGTGTAACTCCTGAGGACAAAGGAGAGCACCGTGACTAATGTGATTATTGATGAGGACACGTTCGAGTCGGGCGGCGACGGCGAACCGGTTCTGCTCGATGATGCCCTAGACGAGCAGTTGATCGGGCAGCTGGTGCAGCGGGCACGTTCGGACGGGCTGCGGTTGACCGGCGAGAATGGGCTGCTGGCTCGGTTGACGAAGACGATCGTCGAATCCGCGGCCGAGGGCGAGATGGACGATCATCTCGGCTACGGCAAGCACGACCCGGCCGGCCGCGACGGCGGCAACTCCCGCAACGGCGCCCGAACCAAAACCGTGCTCACCGACATCGGTCCGATCGAGGTCGCGATCCCACGCGACCGGGACGGGTCCTTCGAGCCGCAGCTGGTCAAGAAGCGGCAACGCAGGTTGACCGGGCTCGACGATCTCGTGATCTCGTTGTCCGCCAAGGGATTGACCCATGGCGAGATCTGCGCCCACCTGGCCGAAATCTACGGCGCGCAGGTGTCCAAGCAGACGATCTCCACGATCACCGACCGGGTGATCGAGGGGATGGCCGAATGGCATTCCCGCCCACTGGATTCGGTGTATCCGGTGGTGTTCATCGACGCGGTGAACGTCAAGATCCGCGACGGCAACGTCGCCAACCGGCCTATCTACGTCGCGCTCGGAGTCACCGTGGACGGCACCCGCGACGTACTCGGGCTGTGGGCCGGCGAGCACGGCGACGGCGAGGGCGCGAAGTACTGGCTGCGCGTGCTGAGCGAGATCAAGAACCGCGGCACCACCGACGTGTGCATCGTGGTCTGCGACGGCCTCAAGGGGCTGCCCGCCGCGATCGAAACTGTCTGGCCGCAGGCCATCACACAAACCTGCGTAGTCCACCTGTTGCGCAACAGCTTTCGCTACGCCTCGAAGAAGGACTGGGCCGCGATCGCCAAGGACCTCAAGCCGATCTACACCGCAGCGAGCGAGGCCGCGGCACTGGATGCGTTCGCCGCGTTCGGCGAGAAGTGGGAGAAACGCTACCCGGCGATCATCAGGCTGTGGGAGAACGCGTGGGCAGAGTTCGTGCCGTTCCTGGCCTTCGACAAAGAGATCCGGACCGTCATCTGCACGACAAACGCCATCGAGAGTGTCAACGCGCGGATACGCAGGGCCGTCAACGCCCGCGGCCACTTCCCCAACGAGCAGGCCGCGCTCAAGTGCGTGTTCCTGGCAGTCACCAGCCTGGACCCGACCGGCAAAGGCCGCCAACGATGGATGAACCGATGGAAAGCACCCCTCAACGCTTTCGAGATAGCATTCGAGGGACGCCTCACCGGAAGCCGGAAATAACAGTACGACAACCAGTT
>JBBSKP010000415.1:0-2622 GCA_038256175.1 Mycobacteriales bacterium | reverse complement strand
TCGATGGCTTCGCGTGAAATCGCATACTGGCGTGAAGCATTGGCAGGATTGCCCGATCAGCTCGACCTGCCGTCGGACCGCGCACGGCCTCGAGTGCAGACGTTCCACGGCGGTCGTGTCTGCTTCGACATCGCCGATGAGTTGCATGTGGAGCTCACGGCACTGGCGCGTGCGAACGGCGTCAGCCTCTTCATGGTCTTGCACAGCGCATTTGCAGTCGTCCTCGCACGGTTGAGCGGCACGACCGATATCGCGATCGGCACACCGGTTGCCGGGCGCGGCGAGCAGGCGCTGGACAACCTGATCGGCATGTTCGTCAACACGCTTGTGCTCCGCACGCAAGTCGATGGTGATCTCAGTTTCATCGATCTGCTGGCACGCACGCGCGAGACCGACCTAGCTGCTTTCGCCCAGTCCAACGTGCCTTTCGAGCGGTTGGTCGAGGTGATCAACCCGGCGCGAAGCCAGGCTCGCCACCCACTTTTCCAGGTGATGTTGTCGTTCCAGGAGATCGCGGACACGACGCTGCAGGTCGGCGACCTGACCGTGTCGGGCCAGGAACTCGACGTCGACATCGCAAAGTTCGATTTGCAGTGGACGTTGACTGAAAAGCGCAGCGCTGACGGCGCTCCGGGTGGACTCGATTGCACGGTCTCCTACGCAACCGATCTGTTCGACCCCTCGACGGTCCGTAGTTTCGCCGATCGATTCTCGCGCATACTCGCCGACGTCACTGCGGACCCAAGTCGCCCGGTGGGTGATCTGGAAATTCTCGACGCGGACGAGCGTCGTCAGGTCCTCGAGGTATGGAACTCTTCGGGCGAAGACATCGGAGTCGAATTGACTCTGGTGGTGATGTTCGACAGCCAAGTCGCTGCCCGTCCGGACTCCGTCGCCGTTCGGTACGAGAAAACAGCACTGACGTATCGAGAACTCGACGAGCGTGCCAATCGCTTGGCCCGAGTGCTCATCGGAGCCGGCGTCGGACCGGAATCGCTTGTGGCTGTGGGGCTACCGCGATCCGCGGACCTCATCGTCGCGTTGGTCGCGACGATGAAAGCTGGCGGCGCGTACCTCCCGATCGATCCGGCGTATCCGTCGGATCGGATCGAGTACATGCTGTCGGATGCATTACCGGTCTGCATTTTGACCGATTCGAGCACTGAGATAGCCGCGCCGGCGGGGCTGCCGGTCATTGCGGTCGATCAGATGAACGACGAAGCGGTCGACTCCTCGCCGATTCTCGATTCCGAGCGATTGTCACCGCTTCTTCCTGCCAACATCGCCTACGCCATCTATACATCGGGCTCGACCGGTCGCCCGAAAGGCGTACTCATTCCACATCGCAATGTGGTCAAGCTGATCGCGAACACCGACGAGTACTTCGGGTTCGATCACACCGATGTGTGGACGATGTTCCATTCCTACGCGTTCGACTTCTCGGTATGGGAGCTGTGGGGACCGTTGCTGTACGGCGGCGAGTTGGTCGTCGTCGACTACTTCACCTCACGCTCGCCTGAGCAGTTCCTCGAGTTGCTGCGTCGCGAGCGAATCACGGTGCTCAACCAGACGCCTTCGGCGTTCTTCCAGCTGATCGAGGCAGACCGCTACGCTGATGTATCACGGCGTGAATTGTCTTTGCGTTATGTGATTTTCGGCGGAGAGGCGCTGGAATTCCGCCGACTCGCCGACTGGTATCTCCGTCACCCAGACGACGCGCCACGACTGGTGAACATGTACGGCATCACCGAGACGACGGTGCACGTCTCGATCCACAGCCTTGATCGCGAAATTGCGCTCGGCGCGAACAGCAGCGTCGTGGGGCGAGCTATCGCCGGCCTCGATGTCTTCGTACTCGACTCACGCCTGCGACCGGTCCCGGTAGGTGTTCCGGGCGAGATCTACATCGGCGGCGAACAACTCACGCGCGGCTATCTCGGGAAGCCGGCTCTCACTGCCGATCGCGAAATCGCCAACCCCTTCGGAAATCATGGCAAGCGGCTGTATCGGTCGGGCGACCTCGCTCGGTGGACCTCGGACGGCGAGTTGGTCTATCTCGGTCGTGCCGACGACCAGGTCAAGGTCCGTGGCTTCAGGATCGAGCTAGGCGAAATCGATGCTGCTGTAATCGACAACGCCGATGTGGCGCACTCTGCGACAGTTGTGGTCGATACCGCGATCGGCACTCAAATCGTGTCGTACCTCGTTCCGATGCACGCCGAAAATAGTTTGGACACAGCCGAACTCAAGGCAGCGCTGGTCAACACGCTGCCCGCGCACATGGTGCCGAACGCGTTGGTGGTCATCGACCGGATTCCCTTGACCGCAAACGGCAAGCTGGACCGAAAAGCGCTGCCGGCACCGACCTTCGAGGTCAGAGGCTTCCGCGCACCGTCGACTCCGATCGAAGAGATCGTTGCCGAGATCTTCGTCGAGGTGCTTGGCGTGCCGCGAGTGGGCGTCGACCACGACTTCTTCGACCTCGGTGGCAACTCGCTTATCGCGACCCAGGTCGTCTCGCGGCTCGGCACAATTCTCGACACGCGGGTTCCGGTCCGCATGCTCTTCGAAGCATCGACGGTTGGTGCGCTCGCCGCGCGTGTCGAATCGCACGCGGGTGAG
>JBBSKP010000414.1:0-2644 GCA_038256175.1 Mycobacteriales bacterium | reverse complement strand
GCTTTGGCCGCTTCGGCTTTGGGGGCGTCCGACTTGGCAGCTTCAGATTTCGGAGCTTGAGCCTTCGGTGCCTGACGGTCCTTGATCGCTCCGATCAGGTCGCCCTTACGCATTCCCGAGGTTCCTCGGATGCCGAGTTCAGCGGCAAGTGCACGCAATTGAGGTAGCAACATTCCGGCCAATCCGCCGCCCCGCGGCGCCTCGGCCGCTTGAACGGCCGGTTTTGTGTCTTGTGAAGTGTGTGAAGAATCGCTCGCCTGGCTGACCGCAGAATCGGTCCGAGAATTGGCATCAGGCGTGGTGAGCGTGTCCGTATCGGTCACGGAGGTCCTTTCCTTCCCTCGCTCGCGGTGTGCGGAGTCGAGGGTTCGTCCCGCAGCCCAGACTCATGTGCTGGACTCGGATGTGCCGTACCTGCTTGAACTTGTCGACCGGTACCCAACAACCACCGCAAGGGGGATGCGAGAGGATCATTCCAGTAGCGCAGAACCCCTGAACATCTGGAGTGATTGCCCTGGCGAAGCACCGGCGGCTGAAGCGCACGATGTACGGACAAGGGCAAGAATAGCCCCCAACCCCATAGTCGGCAACAACTGGGAGTGCCTCCGCGAGTCGCCGCGGTTCGGGGTCACTGAACCTCGACGCCGCCGGCGAGCTCAAGGTCGAGTACGTCGAGGCCCTCTTGGACTGACTGCTCGCGCAACTCGGCGGGGAAAGGCGAGGTCGTGAGCGCCAGGACGGTGGGTCCGGCGCCGGAGACGGTCGCGGCGATTCCGGCCTCGCGCAGCCGCGCGATCCACTTCGTAGTCAACGGGAGTGCAGGCGCTCGTTGCGGTTGGTGCAACAGGTCTGCCGTCGCCGCGAGCAGCAAGTCGGGGCGTTGAGTCAACGCCACAACCGCAAGAGCCGCCCGGCTGACGTTGAACGCCGCGTCGCGATGCGGGACGAGTTCGGGTAGCAGCCCTCGGGTGTGCGCAGTCGACGAACGCTCGCTCGGGACGAGGACGACAGCCTTGATCGCCGGATGGACGTCGAGTCGCACCGCGCGGTAGACGCGTTCCACCGAATCGCTTTCGCCCTGTTCGGTCCACGAGACAACGGCTCCACCGAGCACGCTCGCGGCCGCATTGTCCGGATGGCCTTCGAATTCCGCGGCCAACTGAACTAGTTGCTCGTCACTCAAGGCGAGCGCGGGATCCAACTTGGTAGCCAAACCGTTCGCCGCCGCAAGCCCGCCGACGACTGCCGAGGCCGAGGACCCGAGTCCGCGGGAATGCGGAATAGCATTGCGGCACAATACATCCAAGCCATCAGCCCAGACGCCGGCTGATTCCAGCCCACGCTCGATGGCGCGGACAACCAGATGCGACGGTCCCCACGGCACGTCCTCGGCACCTTCGCCCTCGACACGAATGGTAAGACCCGAGTGCGTAGTGGTGACCACGATCTCGTCGTAGAGCCCGAGAGCGAGGCCGAGCGTATCGAACCCCGGGCCGAGATTAGCGCTCGACGCCGGCACACGTGCGGTGACCGAAAGTCCGATCGGAAGAGTCTGCGTCATCAGCTGCGGTCCGGTCGTCTCCACTAGCTCAGGTCGAGCGCTCGAGCGACAGCAATCGGGTCAACCGGAATCGGTTGCACTGCAGGCATTCCCAGCAGAGCAGTGTCCGGATCTTTGAGCCCGTTACCTGTGACGGTACAGACGACGGTCAGGCCCGAATCGAGCCAACCCTCCTTGCGCGCGGCAAGCAACCCAGCGACGCTGGCAGCCGAAGCAGGCTCGACGAAGACGCCCTCAGTTGCGGCGATCAGCCGGTAGGCCTCGAGGATTTCCTCGTCGGTCGCGGCGCGGAAAGCACCACCCGATTCCTCTTTGGCCGCGACCGCACCGTTCCACGACGCGGGTGAGCCGATCCGGATCGCCGTTGCGATCGTTTCGGGATTCTTGACGGGTGCGCCGAGCACCAACGGAGCAGCACCGGCCGCCTGCACGCCGAGCATGCGCGGACGAATCGAGGTGGTGCCGTCCGCGAAGTACTCGGAGTAACCACGCCAGTACGCGGTAATGTTTCCCGCGTTGCCCACGGGCAATGCGTGCACGTCGGGCGCCCTGCCGAGGGCATCGCAGACTTCGAAGGCGGCCGTCTTCTGCCCTTCGATGCGCGCCGGGTTGACCGAGTTGACCAGAGCGATCGCCGGAAACTCAGCGGTCGTCTTGCGTGCGAGCTCAAGACAATCGTCGAAGTTGCCGTCCACCTGGATGATTCGCGCGCCGTGCATCACGGCCTGCGCGAGTTTGCCCATCGCGATCTTGCCCTGCGGGATCAGAACGGCACACGTCATGCCCGCTCTCGCCGCGTATGCGGCGGCCGAAGCCGACGTGTTTCCCGTCGATGCGCACAGGACGGCTCGCTGTCCTCGCGCAAATGCATCGGTGATCGCCATGGTCATGCCGCGGTCTTTGAAAGACCCGGTCGGGTTGAGCCCCTCGACCTTCAGGTGAACCTCACAGCCTGTCAATTCCGACAGGTGCGAAGCGGGAAGAAGGGGGGTCCCACCCTCACGCAGCGTGACAGGCTTCCAGTCCGGCCCGATTGCGAGTCGATCTCGGTAGGCCTCGATCAGGCCCGGCCACGGCGCGTGG
>JBBSKP010000413.1:0-2645 GCA_038256175.1 Mycobacteriales bacterium | reverse complement strand
CTCGACAGGCTCCCAGGGTTCAAACTCACGACCGGCCTCGACCGGACCAAAGTCCTTCGACCTCGCAAGACGACCACACCCCATTTTCACCCCGGCAGGGGCGCACGCAAGGGCATCATCAACTCACGAGCGCGTTAGCGCCTGTCGTACTTTTCCCGCGCTGTGGTGACTTCCGGCATGCGGGATTCGAGCACTTCGATCAACGATCGCAGCTGCTCGGCGATGGTTACGCCCAATTCCGTGAGCGTGTATTCGACCTTCGGTGGGATGGTCTCCAGCACTTCGCGATTCACCAACCCGTCTCGTTCGAGGGTTTGCAGTGTCTGCGACAACATTCGCTCGCTCACGCCATCGACTCTGCGGCGCAGTGCGTTGAACCGACACGGCCCATCACTCAGTGCTACCAGCGCGAGGACTCCCCAGCGCCCGGTGATGTCCTGCAGCGTCTCGCGTGACGTACATCCTCGCGCGAAGACGTCGGCTTCGAGCGTGCCGTCCTCGCACGAAGTCTGATCTGGACTGGGCGCGTTCATGTCATTGATTGTACTACCAGCCCGTGGGGTGCCCCGTATTGCGAAAGCACTAACTAATAGTTAGTGTTAGCTCTTGGGTAAGCAACCAGTAGCCGACATGAGGAGTTCGCATGACAATCGCCATCACAGGAGCAACCGGACAGCTCGGCCGGCTCACCATCGATGCCCTGCTCGAGCATGGCGTAGCACCGACCGACATCGTTGCGCTTGTCCGGACGCCGGCAAAGGCGGCGTATCTTGCTGAGCGCGGGGTCTCCGTCCGCACCGCCGACTACGACGATCCGGCAACTCTGCGCGCAGCGCTCGAGGGAGTCGACCGCCTGCTGCTGATATCAGGCAGCGAGGTTGGACGCCGAATTACGCAGCACGCCAACGCTATTGCTGCGGCTACGGAAGCCGGGGTCGGGCATCTCGTTTACACCAGCGTGCTCGATGCGCGAAACAGTTCACTCGCGCTTGCAGCCGAGCACAAGGCGACCGAAGAGCATCTCGAAGCGTCGGGAATTCCACACACGGTGCTGCGAAACGGCTGGTATTGGGAGAACTACGCGAACGGTTTGGAGCAGACCGTCGAACGCGGCGTACTCACAGGAGCCGCGAAGGATGGCAAGATTGCCGCAGCTGCTCGTGCTGACTATGCCGCAGCCGCCGCGACGGTCCTCACCTCGGACGGCCACGACGGCGCGGTGTACGAACTCGGTGGAGATCAGCGCCTGACCTACACCCAACTGGCGGAGGAGATTTCGAAGGTTGCGGGCAAGTCGGTCGTCTATCAGGACCTCCCGGAGGCCGATTACGCCGAGACGCTCGAGCAGGCGGGACTCCCCACCGCTGTAGCCAAGATCCTGGCCGACTCCGATGCGGGCATCGCGGTCGGAGCGCTCGACACCGACACCGGTGACCTGCAGAAGCTCATCGGTCGGTCGTCGACACCGGTGGTCGAGGTACTTGCTGCAGCACTCGCCTAGGTCGTGAGTCCTTTCGGAGGCTCCGCGCTCCGAAAGGACTCACGGGTGCGTAGCGCCTTCGGGTATCGTGACGCAAGTCACAAGACTTCGACCTCGCTTGGGGGAGCTGTCCCATGGATCTCAACACCATCACCGAAGTTGTTCGGCGACCGTCCGATCGGCCAGGCGCGGACTGGCGTGACGGCGACGCGTGGTTGGCCGGGGGGACGTGGTTGTTCTCCGCCGAGCAGCCGGATCTGCGTCGGTTAGTCGATCTGACCGCGCTCGGCTGGGATCCTGTGGTCGCGACCGATGCCGGGCTGGAAATCGCGGCGACGTGCACGATCCGCGATCTGTACGCCTTTGCGCCGCCCAATGATTGGCTGGCCGGTCCCCTGCTGCGGACAAGCTGTGAGGCATTCCTGTCCTCGTTCAAAGTCTGGAATTCGGCAACGGTCGGCGGCAACATCGCGATGTCGCTGCCCGCCGGTCCGATGATCACCATGACGGTCGGCCTCGAAGCGACGTACACGCTATGGGCCGTCGATGGATCGGAACGCACCATCGACGCCGCAGACTTCGTCAAGGGCGATCACCAGAACGTGCTCGCGCCCGGTGAGATACTGCGGCGCATCGATATTCCGGCCAGTGCTTTACGGAAGCGGCACACGCATCGCCGCTTCACCTTGACGCATCTCGGCCGCTCGACGCAGTTCATGATCGCCACTCAGACGCCGGGAACCACCGACCTGTTGCTCACCCTCACGGCCGGTACCACTCGTCCGGTACGCCTTGCGTTCGAGACGATGCCCGACGCCGAAACCCTCCAGCACGGCATCGACGCGATACCGCTCGACCTGTGGTTCGCCGACCCGAACGGCACTCCCGACCACCGTCGCCACCTCGCCAAGCACTTCGCCGAACAGATCCGCACCGAACTCACAGCAGAAGGTCGGCCATGACGTACACAGTGAACGGCAACACGTTCGACGACGAGCCGGACCCGGGTCAGTGCCTGCGGACTTTCGTCCGATCGCTGGGTCACTTCGGAGTCAAGAAGGGTTGCGACGCAGGCGATTGCGGCGCATGCACCGTCTGGCTGGACGGCAACCCGGTGCACAGTTGCATCACTCCCGCCTTTCGGGCCGACGGGCATGAGGTGACG
>JBBSKP010000412.1:0-2667 GCA_038256175.1 Mycobacteriales bacterium | reverse complement strand
CGCCCCGCGCGTCGCAGGATCGATCCCGCAAATCTCGATCTCATGCCGATCCTCTCCGCCAACGCCGACACCAAGCGTCAGCCGCCCGGGTGCCAACTCAGAGATCGTCGCCAACTGCCGTGCGGTCGGCACCGGATGACGAAGCGCGAGAAGATAGATCCCGATCTCGACAGCCAGCCTGGGTTCGGCTGCAAGCACCATGGCCGCGGATGTCAGTCCGTCCATTCCGAAGCCGACGTGAAAACTGATGTGATCGCCGACCATCACATGATCGAGCCCGGCATCGGCACGCGCCCGGAGCGCCGACGTCCAGGCTCCGAATGGATCGTCTGCGCGCAACGTCGGTAAACTTGTGCCGATCTTCACCGCGGCCGCGGTCTGGCTACTCATCGGCGACCAGCCCCGCCGACAATCCCGGCCTGTTGGAGTTCGGTGATCTCATCGTCGTCGTAGCCGGACGCGCGCAAGATCTCATCGGTATGGGTACCCGATGCACACGGAGCGCTCGTGACTGTTGTCGGAGTCGCGCTGAAGCGCGGTGCAGGCGCTGGCTGGACGACACCATCAACATCAACGAACGTGCCACGGGCTTGATTGTGAGGATGGTGCGGGGCTTCGGCCATGCTCAGCACCGGTGCGAAACAAATGTCGCTGCCTTCCATCAGCGCCGTCCACTCATCACGTGTCTTGGTCAGGAACACCTGACCTACACGTTCGCGATACTCCGGCCACCGCGCCCGATCGTCGCGATCGGGGAAGTCGGAAGGGTCGAGTTGGAGTGCGGTGATCAGCTCGTCGTAGAACCGTCGTTCGATCGAACCGATCGATACCCAGCCGCCGTCGGCGGTCTCATAAGTCCCGTAGAAGAACGCGCCACCGTCGATGATGTTGGTCCCGCGCTCGTCGTTGACCAACCCCGATCCGTGCATGCCATAGATCGCACTCATCAGCGATGCCGATCCGTCGGTCATCGCCGCGTCGATGACCTGCCCCACTCCAGTCGTTCGCGCCGACAACATCGCCGCCAGAACACCGATGGCCAGGTAGGCACCACCACCGCCGAAGTCACCGACAAGGTTGAGTGGAACGGTCGGTGCTCCTGCGGCCGGGCCGATCGCATGAAGGGCCCCGCTGAGCGCGATGTAGTTGATGTCATGTCCCGCGGCATGTGCGAGCGGACCGTCCTGCCCCCAGCCGGTCATCCGCCCGAACACCAACCGCTCGTTCCTCGCGCAGCACTGTTCGGGCCCGAGCCCGAGCCGTTCCGCGACACCCGGCCGAAAGCCTTCGATGAGCGCGTCGGCGTCCTCGACGAGGCGCAACACAACCGCGGCGCCGCGGGGATCTTTGAGGTCGACCCGGATCGAGCGCCGATTGCGGAGCAACACGCTGTATTCCCGAGGGAGTGCGATCCCCAAATCGTGGTTCGTGCTGGTCCGGTCGACGCGAATGACATCGGCGCCCATGTCGGCCAGCAACATGCCGGCAAACGGGGCCGGGCCGATACCGCCGAGTTCGATGATCCTGCAACCTTCGAGCGGTCCCATGACGAATGCCCGACTCAGCCGTTCTTCGGCAGATCGCTGAAGGGCGTGTTTCGATCGGGGCCCGGTTCCTTGGGCAGACCGAGACCGCGTTCGCCGATGATGTTGCGCTGCACTTGGTCGCTACCGCCGTAGATAGCGGGGGCAGGTGAGAACAAGGTCAACTCCTGTATGGCGCCGCTCGTGGGGCTGTCCGGGCCGGTCACCATGGCGCCAGCACCAAGAATCCGACAGCCAACCTCGCGGGCAAGTCGCGTGATGTCACTGTTGCGCAGCTTCATCAGGTTGCCCTCGCTCCCGGTCGCGGCGTTGCCGGACTTCATCCGACCGACATGCCATCCCGTGATCTGCAACAACGTGTGCAGGCGTATCAGATCTTGGCGAATCGTCGGGTCGCCGATGCTGCCGTTGTCGCGAGCAAACTCGACGAGTTGCTTCACTCGGCCTGGGCCAACCATGCCGCCACCGAGCGCCGGCGTCGCACCCCCGAATGATCCGGCCGGCCGCTGGAGCTGCCCTGCAATCGTGCCCGCGAGCGCTGCACTCGGCGCAGCGACGTTCTCGCCCCCGATGCTGTTGCGTTCGAACGTCAAGGTGGTGTTCGCAACTCGCCAACCGTCGCCCACATCGCCAAAGACATGGTCGTGGGGCACTCGGGCCTCGTCGAGGAACACCTCATTGAACAGGGCCCGACCAGTCATCTCACGCAGCGGCCGAACCTCGACGCCGTCCTGCTTCATTGGAAACGCGAAATAGGTGATGCCGCGATGTTTGGGCGCATCAGGGTCGGTGCGGGCAATGAGGATGCCGAAGTCGGCCCACTGACCCATTGATGTCCAGACCTTCTGCCCGGAGACAACCCATTCGTCTCCGTCTCGCTCGGCACGTGTTTGCAGTCCGGCGAGATCGGAGCCGGCACCGGGCTCGGAGAAGAGTTGGCACCAGCCGTGTTGACCGTTGAGAATTTGCGGCACGTACTGCTCGATCAGTTCCGGCGAACCGTGAGCGAGCAACGTTGGGGCAGCCAGCATCATGCCGATTCCAGCTGGGGGTCCGAGTGCGCCTCTGGCGACCATTGCTTGGGCGAGATCACTGGCGCGTGCACGTGACCACCCGCGCCCGT
>JBBSKP010000411.1:0-2672 GCA_038256175.1 Mycobacteriales bacterium | reverse complement strand
TGCGAGCAAGATAGACGGATGAAGTTGTTCTCCGCGCCTACCCAAGCGTGGTTCGACGGCGCGTTCCCTGCGCCGACGGCCGCGCAGCTGGGAGCGTGGGAATCGATCGCTGCCCGTAAACACACACTGGTCGTCGCGCCGACCGGTTCAGGAAAGACGCTGTCGGCATTCCTGTGGGCCATCGATCAGCTGGCACTCGGACGCAGCACCGGCAAGACCAAGGTGCTCTACATCTCGCCGCTCAAGGCTCTGGCGGTCGATGTCGAACGAAACCTCCGATCACCGCTCGTCGGGATCACGCAGACCGCGAAACGTATGGGATTGCAGCCGCCCGAAATCTCCGTCGGTGTGCGCTCGGGCGACACCAGCGCGGCCGATCGACGCAAGCTGATCACCAAGCCGCCAGACATTCTGATCACCACCCCCGAGTCGCTGTTCCTCATGCTCACCGCGTCGGCCCGTGAATCCTTGACCGACATCGACACGGTGATCGTGGACGAAGTGCATGCGGTCGCGAACACCAAACGTGGGGCTCACCTGGCCCTATCTCTGGAGCGGCTCGACATGCTGCTCGCCACACCCGCACAACGCATCGGACTTTCGGCGACAGTGCGCCCTCACGAGGAGATCGGTCGATTTCTCGCTGGCAGTGCTCCGATCAATATCGTGGCTCCCCCTGCGCAGAAAACCTTCGACCTGTCGGTCCGGGTGCCGGTCGAGGACATGACAAACCTCGGCGACGAGGAGACGGCCGGCTCGATCTGGCCTCATGTCGAAGAGCAGATCGTGGATCTCGTTCTCGAACACCGCTCCTCGATCGTCTTCGCAAACTCGCGCCGGCTGTCCGAGCGACTTACCGCTCGGCTCAACGAGATCTACGCCGAGCGCAACGGCAACGCCGTCGAAACTCAGCACAAGCCGGCCTCGCTGATCGGCACACCCTCCGAGGCGAACCATGGCGCCGAGCCCCTACTGGCACGCGCGCATCACGGATCGGTGAGCAAAGACCAGCGGGCCCTTATCGAAGACGATCTGAAATCGGGGCGTCTGCGCTGTGTCGTTGCGACGAGCAGTCTCGAACTTGGAATCGATATGGGCGCAGTCGATCTGGTTGTCCAGGTGGAGGCACCGCCCTCGGTCGCGAGCGGGTTGCAGCGAGTCGGCCGCGCGGGTCACCAGGTTGGCGAGATCTCGCGCGGCGTCATGTTCCCCAAACATCGCACCGACGTCATTCACTGCGCGGTCACGTCGATGCGCATGACGGCGGGCCAGATCGAAGCACACAAAGTAACGACCAATCCGCTCGACATCCTCGCGCAGCAGACCGTCGCAGCGTCCGCACTCGAACCGATCGACGTCGACGAATGGTTCGAGGCAGTGCGCCGCACAGGCAATTTCGCGACGCTGCCCCGCTCTGCCTACGAGTCGACCCTCGATCTGCTGTCGGGCCGGTACCCCTCCGACGAGTTCGCCGAGCTGCGTCCGCGCCTCGTGTGGGATCGAGACGCTGGCACCCTCACCGGACGCCCGGGATCGCAACGGCTCGCGGTGACATCGGGCGGCGCGATACCCGATCGAGGTTTGTTCGCGGTCTACATGGTCGGCGACAAGGGCTCCCGCGTAGGCGAACTCGACGAGGAGATGGTCTACGAGTCGCGTGTCAGCGACGTCTTCGCCCTCGGCGCGACAAGTTGGCGGATCGAGGAGATCACCTTCGACCGGGTCCTGGTGAGCCCGGCGTACGGCATCCCTGGTCGGTTGCCCTTCTGGCACGGTGACGGGCTCGGGCGGCCCGCCGAACTGGGTGAGGCGCTCGGCGGCTTTCTACGCCATTCGGTGTCGAAGGACCGGCCCGACATGATCCAACGCTGCAAGGAAGCAGGGCTCGACGACAACGCGACCAAGAATCTATTCGCCCTCATCGACGAGCAACGTACCGCGACGGGGCACGTCCCCACGGACCGGACTCTGGTGGTCGAGCGGTTCCGCGACGAGCTCGGCGACTGGCGGTTGGTCTTGCATTCGCCCTACGGTCAACCTGTCCATGCACCGTGGGCGCTGGCCGTCGGCGCCCGGCTGCAGGAGCGGTACGGCATCGATGCGGCACCCACTGCCTCCGACGACGGCATCATCGTCCGGTTACCCGATACCGAGGACAATCCTCCGGGCGCCGAATTGTTCGTGTTCGAGCAAGACGAGATCGACGACGTGGTCACCGAACAGGTCGGCGGCTCATCGCTTTTCGCCTCCAGGTTCCGAGAGTGCGCCGCCCGCGCACTGTTGCTCCCCCGCCGCGATCCCGGCAAGCGCGCACCGTTGTGGCAGCAGCGCCAGCGCTCGGCGCAGCTGCTCGATGTTGCCCGTAAGTATCCGACCTTTCCCATCCTGTTGGAGACCGTGCGCGAATGCCTGCAGGATGTGTACGACCTCCCGGCTTTGCGGGAGCTGTTCGGACGATTGGCGCGTCGGCAGATTCGGATAGTCGAGGTCGAAACAGCCTCGCCTTCACCGTTCGCGAACTCACTGCTGTTCGATTACGTCGGCGCCTTCATGTACGAGGGCGACAGCCCACTGGCCGAACGACGGGCCGCCGCGCTGTCGCTCGACTCGACATTGCTCGCCGAACTGCTCGGTCGCGTCGAGCTTCGAGAGCTGCTCGACGCCAAGGTAAT
>JBBSKP010000410.1:0-2678 GCA_038256175.1 Mycobacteriales bacterium | reverse complement strand
TCGAGTGCTTGGACAACCTGACCGAGACGCAGCGGGAATCGATTGTGTTGGCCTACTACGACGGTCGCTCCTACCGTGAGGTCGCCGCGTACCTCGGCGTCTCGTTGCCTACCATCAAGTCACGCATACGTGACGGTCTCGTGCGACTGCGCGGAGGCTTGGAAGCCGACCTCGCGTAGCTCGCAGAGCGACCCTGCCGTTCGTCATCTTCACGGTCGCGCTGGGCTACGTGTACCGGAGCTACCGGCTGGTCGCGCACGACGTGGATCCGGGGCTGTTGGAAATGACCAAACATCGTGCCCAGGAGCGCGTGATGTACGAGCGCCGATTCGGGCATCGGTAAACGGTCAGCAGGCGCGACCGAACAACGTCACCACGCCACATGAGACGTCCGCGAGCCCGCGGAACAACGCCTTCCCGACATCTGGATTCTGGGCGTTGTAATCCAGCAGTGAGTTCAGGAGCATCGTCACGGTCGGTCCAGCATTCTGACTGATGTCAGGCGGAACGACGATCCTGGGCAACACCTCGACCGGGATATCGAACGGCGGCGGCTTGTCTGCTGTAGCCGGTGCTGCCGCGAGCACTTGGGCCGACAATCCGAGGGAAAGCATCGCCGCGGCCACTACTGCCTTGAACATTTTGTCTCCTCGAACCGACCAGCTGTGCTGCGAGATTATCGGACTGGTCACTGGCGCAGTGCCGGATCGCGAACTCGGCACCGGGCAGACCATTACCCTGGGTCAGGAGATTGCGAACACCACGGTCGCCCGAAGGATTTGCCCGACAGGAGCAACGCTAAGTGACTATCGCGCTCGATCATCTGATCATTGCGGTTCGAGACCTCGAGCGCACCAGCCGAGAGTTCCGTGCGGCGGGACTCGAGGTGGTGGCCGGCGGTAAGCACGATCGCCAGCCCACCGTGAATGCGCTCGTGCCGTGCGCAAACGGCGCGTACCTGGAACTGATGTCGTTCGGCTCGCCACGGCTCGGCGGCGCCGTGCGGCTCCTCGCGATGACGCCGGTGTGGCAACCCTTCATGTCGAACAAGTCCTCGCCCGAGCGCCAGATCGGCGATGGCCTCGCGCGGACGCAGGGGCTCACCTCGGTCGTGCTGCGCGTCGACGACCTGGACACGCGGGTCACCGCGCTGCGTGCTGCAGGGTTCGACGTCGACGACCCCACCGAGTTCAGCAGGACCACAGCCGACGGAAGTCGGCTCGTGTGGCGATTGGCGGCCACGAACGATCCTTCCCTGCCGATTCTGCTCGAAGACATCACGGCAACCGACCTACGCCGACCGGCCGGTTCCGAGGTCGGGATCGATCGGGTCACGATCATCAGCGAAGATCTCGATCGGACTGCTCGCGGTTATCGGGTGCTGCTCGGCGAACCGTCCTCGCTGCACACCTGGCCGTTGGGCGACACCACAATCCGGCTCGACAGCGGCCGCGCAGAAGCCGGAGTGCCACGACTTCGTGCCCGACTCGGCGCCCCGACGTTGCCACGAATCGGCACCGCCCTCGGCCTGTCGCACGCCGCCGACGATCCCTCCCCCGCGGCTGTCGACCGGCTCGCCCGGGCGCTGCGGCTGAAGACGGTCTCCTACGACGACCAGAACGACATCGACGACGCGGAATTCGTCAAGCTCGGCGAGCTGCTGGAAACATCGTTCCCCCTTGTTCATTCGAAGCTCAACTTGCGAAAGTTCGGGCACAGCAGGCTTTACCGATGGGACGGCATCGATCCCGATCGCGTGGCCGGCCTGTTCCTCGCTCATCAAGATGTCGTGCCCGTCGACGATCCGGATCGCTGGACTCATCCCCCGTTTGCCGGTGTGGTCGACGACGAATTCGTGTGGGGACGTGGCGCAATCGATGACAAGAGCAGGGTGCTAGCGCTGCTCGAAGCCATGGAGGCCGCACTCGAGGCTGGAGTGACACCGAGCGCGACGCTGTACTTCGCATTCGGCCACGACGAAGAAGTCGGCGGCGAATCCGGTGCAGCGATGATTGCCGAGCACCTCCACCGGAGTGGTGTGTGCGCGGCCCTACTGCTCGACGAGGGTGGCGTCGTCACCCGTGGAGTAGTCGACGGAATCGATCGCCCGGTCGCCTCGATCATGCTCGGCGAGAAGGGCTTTGTGACAATCCGACTCGTGACCAACGACGTGGGCGGGCATTCCTCTATGCCGCCCGCGCAAACGGCGGTCGGCCGAATTGCACGTGCGGTGACCAGAATTCAGGACAATCCCCTGCCGTTGCGGACCACGCCGATCATCATCGACATGGTGAAACGGTTGGCGCCGTTCATGAGCGAGCCGCGCCGGTCGTTGCTGGCTGCCGCGGACAGGCTCGGACCGGTCATCACGCGGGTTATGACGAGCCGGCCACAGACCGAGGCGCTGGTTCGGACCACTACGGCGCCGACCGTCATTCATGGCGGCGTGAAGTCGAATGTGCTGCCACAGCACGCCGAGGCCTTCGTGAATTTCCGGATCCTGCAAGGTGAGTCGATTGCCGACGTGCTCACACACTGCCGCACGATCGTGGACGACTCGGAGGTATCGGTGGAGATTGCCCCAGGCATGCGTGCCGAGCCGTCGGCAATCACCCGCAGCGATGATCCGCTGTTCGAGCTCCTCGCTGAGGTGACCCGCGAGGTGGTGTCCGGCGTGG
>JBBSKP010000409.1:0-2679 GCA_038256175.1 Mycobacteriales bacterium | reverse complement strand
CGAACTGGTGCGCACTGCGGCCGTCCCGGTCATAATGCCGAGGAAGCTGAATGTGGCAAACATGAAGAACAGAAACGCAGCCATGCGCTGCCCCCTTTCCCGCATTGTTCGAGCGTAGTCGCACGCCAGAGTCGGGTTCGGGGGGCGGCGCTTCCCGACCTACGGATCCACCGCCCACCGGTGAGCACAGGAGTGCGGTCTGCGGCCCACAGGATTCGGGTCACGTTGTGTCCTGTCTTCGACGGCTACTGTGCCCGTCGTCGCGGAACGCCAGGTCGACACCGGCGACATCCAGGCGCGTATCGACCACCCAATCGACCTCATCGCCCACGACCGGCCGCAGAGTTCGTTACGGCGTCGGTGTTGACCAGCACCTTGTACCGCTCTGCGACCGGTGGGGACCGGGGTGTAGGGGACCGAGGCACTCGGTGTGGAATCCGGCTTCTACGCCCTACCGGCGTGGACGATGACGTCGTCGTGCCTGCGTGCAGACGCACGGCCACGGGGACGCAACGCGCACCGAATCGTGTGTGCGCCTAACCACCACGCGCGTGTCCCGGTCTCGACTGCACGCCGCGGTGCCGCGAGCGTGGTCGGCGGCGGTGCGCACGCCAGTGCTGTTCTCCCCGGTGCGGGTCGGTCACGAGATCTCCCCGACCTGGGCGCGACCCGATGTCACGTCGATGTGACGGGGTACGCACTGCGGCGCCGCGACGCGGCGACCCCACCAAGGCGATCCGATCGGGTGACCACCCGAATACGCCGCAGCCCAGACGAAGCGCGGCGAGCCCGCCCGGTACCCCCACGAACGCCATCCAGATATGCCACGGCCCGGGAGCGACGACCAGTGTCGTCGCCTGCGGGTCGAGCATCTCCCAGACCGTCGGCTCCACAAGGATGATCGTCGCGGCGATCACCCCGGCAATCACGGTGTGCTTCACAAATCACCCCCATCAGTCCTAACGTCGGCAGTCAGCGGCTCGCATATCCAGCGCCCCCAACCCTCACCGGCCGGCATGCGGACGTGTCGATACGGACCGCACATCGTGGTTACCGAAACCCCGTGCCGGAACCGGGGCGCAGCTCGCGCTGGGCACCGACCAGGGCACAGCGGTGAACAGGTGAAGCGGGGGGCGACGTCGGTGGTTCAGCTCCGATAGATCGAGCCCGCACCGGCGTCCTCGCCGAACCGGCCATCCTCAGCGCGGCGATTCGGGCGGCGCCACTGCCGCAACCCACGGTCGACACGGACCACACAGTCCAGCCCCGATCGGATGTACCCACCATAGCGCGCGCCACCGAAAAGCTCAGCGCCAACCGCTGATTCACAAACGTCCACCACTGGGCCAACGCAGAGTGGCATAGCCGCGGCCTTGTGATCGGCGATCGCAACCACGGGTGGGTTCCATTACGATCAATCGGCTGCGTGAACCGCTGCATCTTCGGATGCCTGCGCATCCTGGTCGGGTCCGCGTGGACCTGACCCGAGCTGGGCCAGGCACCCGAGACCGGGTTCGAGGGCTGTCGCACCCGTCAGGTTTCTCGTTCGAGTTCGTGATCGTTGCGGAACACCAAGGATCCGCTGTCGAGGGCGATCGCCCAGCATTTGGTGATCGCCCAGTCGCGGCCGTAGTTGTCTTCGGGGACAAGTGATTCCCCGAAGTCATCGACGATCACTCCGGCTACAGATCGCCGATGGGTACCATTGAGGTTTTCTCAGTAATGTCCGCGTTGGAGTGTTGATAGGACGATTGCGGCGGCAACGATCTGGCCAATTCTGTTTGGGCACAGTCTGATTCGCCGGAGACAACGCCAGCGTTCCTTGAGTTCGGCATTGGCGCGTTCCCCGATGGCGCGCACCGCGGTGAGCAGCATGTTGTAGCTCTGACTCTCGATATCGAGATCGCGGCCCTTGACCGGGGTGTACACCCCGATCCCAGCTCCTTCGTAGCCCTTGTCGGCCAGGGTGGGCACACCGTCGGCGGCAGACTTGTACAACGCGCCGAGACAATGGGCACGAGCGGCGGTGATGTCGTGGACGCTGCCGGGTTCGACCGCACTCGACCACACCGGAAACCCGCCCGGATCGGCGAGGATCTGCACATTACCGCCCTGGGTCTTGTGCTTGCCCGAGTACCACCGATGATGCCCGTTGTCGTTGCGTTCGCCGACCCGGTCGATCTCGATCAACGTCCCGTCCAACGTGACATGCGACCACCCCTGCGCCTTCGCTAGTTCGAGCACTTCGTGCAGGTCAGGAGCCTGTTCGGCGATCACGTCGATCGCCTCGTGCAGGTACCGGTACGAGGTGGAGATCGGCAGGCCGGCTTCCTTGGCGAGCTGCCGCACCGACGCGTCGTCGCGGAACCAGCGCAGCACCATCTTCGCCTGCGCTCCGACAGTGCCCGCGCGTCGCCCGGCGCGGGCACCTCAGATCTCGCGGCGATACGCACTCAACAGCGCGGTCACATGGAGCAGGGTTTCCTCGGGCACGTCGCAGATGGCAGAGTAGGTGAACACGTGGGGTCCTTTGTGGCAGATCGCGATCTTCGTCGAAAGCGATCCTCGAACAAGGACCCCACGTCCAGCTCACGACACGCCGACAACACCACAAGTCACACCAACCTCACACGCCCCAAGTGAGAAAACCTCACTGTGTCGGCTAGCATGCCGACAATT
>JBBSKP010000408.1:0-2680 GCA_038256175.1 Mycobacteriales bacterium | reverse complement strand
GGTTGGCGCCGATCGTGCTTGCCGAGGGACCGTAGCCGAGCAGATGGACCCGCGGATCAGCAGCAACCTGTGTCGCAAGCCGGCCGGTCATCGTGATGCCGCCGCCAGGTCCGCGCAGTCGAAGCGGCGCCAGATGGTCCAGTGCACTGCGAAATCCTGTGCACCACAAGATGACATCGGCTCGCTGGAATGTGCCGTCCTTCCAGCGGACGCCCTCGGGCTCGATGCTGTCGAACATCGGGTGGCGATCGAGGACACCCCGCGCCCGGGCGGCTCGGATGCGGTCGTTGACCGGGAGCCCCGTCACGGAAACGACGGAGCCGGGTGGCAGGCCGCGGCGCACGCGATCTTCGACCATCGCGACAGCCTTGCGGCCCAGCTCTGGTGTGAACGGCTCCTCCCGGAAGTGCGGCTCCGATCGCGTGACCCATGTGGTCGAGGTGACGAAGGAAATTTCGTCGAGCAGTTGCACGGCGGACACCCCACCGCCTACGACTACGACGTGCTTTCCTGCGAACTCTGCCGCCGTGCAGTAGTCCTTTGTATGCAGTTGCCGGCCGGCAAAGGTGCCCGCTCCCGGGTAGCTGGGAATGAAGGGGTGTTCCCAGGTCCCGGTCGCGTTGATCAGACCGCGAGCCGAGATTTCGCCGCTGGATGTTTCTGCCACGAGGCGACCCATGGCGTCGCCGCGGTCGCAGACGACGTTCACCGTCGACGGTCTGCGCACGTGCAGCTCGAATCGCTTTTCGTACATTCCGTAGTAGTGCGGAACGGCTTCGGAGGCGCGGACCTGGTCGGAGCCTTGCGCAAGTGTCTCGGCAAAGGCCATGCCAGGTAGATCGCTGACGCCGTTGACCGTCGTCAGTGTCAGGCTGGGCCACCTGAACTGCCACGCTCCGCCCGGACCGGGCGCATGGTCGACCAGCAAGAAATCGCGGCCGGCCTCCAATCCGAGTTTGCGGAGGTGGTAACCAGCCGACATGCCAGCTTGACCTGCGCCGATCACCAGAATATCGATCACAGCCACCATTAGACACGGCAGTCGTGCTGCGCGGTTGGTAGGTTCCTCGAAACCGCCGACGAGGAAAGTGAGCGGGCCCCGATGATCGGATATACCAGGGACGCAGATGTCGTCACCATCGAGTTGCAGCGTGAAGACCGCCGCAACGCGCTGAACGTCGAGCTGTGTGAGGCCCTTCGTGAAGCTGTCGAGAAGGCAGCAGAGGAAGGCGCCCGCGCCATCGTTCTGACCGGCCGTGGCTCGGCCTTCTGTGCAGGCGCGGACCTGTCCGAGGTCTACTCCGACAATTTCACCGACGTTCTGCTCGGCATGCTGCACACCATCGACTCGGTGCCGGTCCCGGTGATCGCCGCGGTGAACGGTGCCGCGATCGGCGCAGGCACGCAGCTCGCAATTGCCTCTGACCTGCGGGTTGTTGCGCCGGACGCCTTCTTCGCGATTCCCGCTGCCAAGCTCGGGATCACGGTCGATCGGTGGACTGTGCAACGGTTGGCGACGCTGGCCGGATCGGGACCGGCGCGGACGATGCTCCTCGGCGCCGAACCGTTCACCGCTGCCGACGCATTGACGCACGGTCTCGCGAACAAACTAGGCACGCTGGCCGATGCGCAGGCCTGGGCACAGTCGATGACCGAACTGGCACCGCTGACGCTGCAGCACCTCAAGCTAGTACTCAACGACGACGGCAGCCAGGACGAGGAGTCGCACGAGCAGCGAGCAGCGCTGTACCAGGTCTGGCTCAGCGAAGACGCGAAGGAAGGACGGCTGGCGCGCAAGGAGAAGCGGCCGCCGAAGTTCGTCGGGCGGTAGTTGAGTGGGCGGTAGTTGAGCGGGCGTTAATCATCGGACGCGGGGGCAGCGCTGTCCGTAAAGTGGTGTCGTGAATCCCAAAGGGGCAATCGCGTCCACCCTCGGCCTCGTCGGAGCTAGCTGGGTGGCTCGCGCGGCGTGGGGGATACCGTCCGCTATCGGAGCGTCCGTCTCGGCGATCCGGCCTTACGTCGCCGATGCCGCGAATTACCGCGATCGGCAGTTCCACAACACCGAGGAAAGTTCTGCTTTCACGCCGAGCGGAGATCCGACGCCAATCGTGAAGGGAATGCTCAGCAGGGGTCGCGTCGGCCGCCCGAGCGGACCCATTCCGCTTGCTATGCCGGATGTGCCCGCGAGCGCCGCCGAGCTTGCCGTCACCTGGTACGGGCACGCATCGGCTCTCATCGAGATCGACGGCCGTCGCGTACTCACCGATCCGGTGTGGAGCGAACGGTGCTCGCCGTCGACGGTCGTGGGGCCCGCACGTATGCACCCGATTCCTGTTCCGCTCGAGTCGCTTCCGCCGGTCGACGCAATCGTCATCTCGCACGACCATTACGACCATCTCGACAACGCGACCGTCAAAGCGCTCCTCCGGACGCAGGTGGCGCCCTTCCTGGTTCCGCTCGGAATCGGTGCGCACCTTCGCCGTTGGGGTGTTCCCGACGATCGGATCGTCGAACTCGGCTGGGGTGCAAGCACTTCCATTGCCGATCTGACGATTACGTGCACCGAGGCCAGGCATTTCTCCGGGCGTGGGCTGGTGCGCAACACGACGTTGTGGGCGTCGTGGGCAATCGAAGGGCCAACGCGCCGTGCGTATTTCGGTGGCGACACCGGCTACGG
>JBBSKP010000407.1:0-2689 GCA_038256175.1 Mycobacteriales bacterium | reverse complement strand
GGTCGTGCTGGCACTGCCGTCGGGTTCGACCAGCTCGCCGACGGACTTGTCGCTGCTCAGCGCGAATCCGTAGTCCAGCAGCCGCGCGGCCTGTTCCCACGGCCGGATCGGTAGAACGTCGGCTTTCATCAGTGTGATCGCGAGCTTGCGTCCGCCACGCTCCGCGCCCGCAACGAAAGTCTGCCGCGCGTCGTCGGTGTATCCGGTCTTGCCGCCGAGCGCGCCGTCGTAGTTGTAGAGCAAGTGGTTGTCGTTCCCGATGGGAAATGGTGGGTGGTCTTTGTCGTCGGGGATCCGCTTGTCGGCCGGAAACCCAGGAAACTCAAACTGTTCGGTGTGGATCAGTTCGGCGAAGCGCGGAATCTTCATCGCCTCCCGGAAGAACAACGCAAGGTCGTAGGCCGAACTCGTCATGCCGGGGCCGTCGAGTCCCGACGGAGTTGCGGTCCGGGTGTCCATGGCGCCCAACGACTTCGCGAGCTCGTTCATCTTCCGCACGGTCGCCTCGACGCCACCGAGCTGCATCGCGATAGCGTGCGCGGCATCGTTTCCGGACGCCATGACGAGCGCCTGCATGAGTTGCAAATTGGTGTAGCGCCCGCCGGGGCCGATCCCTACCCGTGTTCCATCCGCGTCTGAGTCCTCCACGGTTCCGACTACGACCTTGTTCAGGTCGAGCTCGCGGAGCGCGAGGATGGCCAACAAAGTTTTGATCGTGCTCGCCGGCCGATAGCGACCGTGCGGATCCTTGGCGGCTATGACCTGACCGGTGTCGAGGTCGGACAGCACCCACGCTGTTGCCGAGATCTCCTTCGGCAATTCCGGGCTGCCCTTCGGAGTGATGGTGCCGCACTCGCCGAGGTCGTCGCCACCGACGGCCTTGTCCGGAATCGGCAGCGGGGTTGGGGTCGGCTGACCCGGCTCCGGCACTTCCGACAGATCGATCGCCGCGGGCGGCGTGGTCTTGTTCGGACAACCGTCTGTGTTCGGCGTGGTGAACGGCGTGGTCGTCACGGTGGTCGACGAAGGGTCGTCGGCAGGTTGGGCAAGGGCAGGCGTGCCCGTCAGCCCGATCAGGACTGCAGACAGGATTGCCAAGGCGCCGTTCACACGCGGACTCATCGGAGAGGCAGCGTATTGCACTGCGACGAGTTGCGCCAAAAGCCGCGCCGACGATCTCGCACGGGCGATGATCGGTGCGGTCCTGGGCGTGATGGACCAACAGCCGGGTGATCTGATGAAGGCCATCCGCTATTTCGAAGACAGCTACCGTTGGGTCACGTGCAGCCCTGAATGGAGGAATCGGTGCAGGTTTCGTCAGAGGACTCGGTGCAAGATTCGCGGCAGGTCGCGGAGTCGGACACCATCGATGAGCTGATCGACACCCTGTACCGCGAACGCAAGCGTGCGTGGGATGCCGCGCTCGTCTCCGCGCAGAGTTTCCTCGACACGATCTCCGACGAGATTCTCGACAATCTCGATCGCGATCGGCTCAACGCGGACACGACTCGCATCAAGGACCGGGGCAGGGCGGCCGGCAAGATCAAGCGGAAGATTGCGCGGGGAAAATGCGACACCCCGGAGACGATCGACGACGTCGAGCAGGCACTCGGCGACTTGGTAGGCATCAAGGTCCTGTGCAAGAGCCCGCGCGATCTCGCCGAGTTCACCGAGGCGTTGGAAGTTGCCTGCAAGTCGCCCCACTGCTCGATCCATTTCGCCGAGGAACCGGTCGACTACGTCAAGGAGCCGAAGGAGAGCGGGTACCGCGCCTACCACGCCGTGCTGCTCGTCCCGGTCGCGTCGCATCAAGGTGACCTGAAGGTCAAGGTCGAAGTGCAGGTGAAGACTCGACTGCAGGACGCGTGGGGCGAACTGACGCACGAGGATATGTACAAACCTGGTGAGGCGCTGAAGCCGACCACATTCCATCGCGAGTACGCGAGCCAGATGGCGGAACTGCTCGCGCAGGTCGACGGTATGGCCGATCGGCTCGCAGCCGAACTCGACAACCTCACCGCGCCGGATGGGGTCGCGAGCACCGCGGCGGAGCCGGTCAGCATCGCCGCGCGAGTGACGCGGACCGGACCCCGTTACGCGCTCGCGGTCGGACCGGACGGCAGGCGCGGACTGATCCCTGCCAGATCGGTCCGCGACGCCGTCGGCTCGAACCGCCGCATCAATGTCAGCGACTACATCGCGGTCGGCGACCACATCAAGGTGATCGTCGACGAGACCGACGACGCGCTCTACTACCTGCCAGTCGGGCCGTTGCGGTCGACCCGATCCTGACGCCCTAGGAAAGCTGGACTAGCGCGCAAAGAGCAACGCGCGCTTGACTTCCTGAATCGCCTTCGTCACCTCGATGCCACGGGGGCATGCGTCGGTGCAGTTGAAGGTGGTGCGGCAGCGCCACACACCGTCGACCTCGTTGAGGATGTCGAGGCGCTCTGCGGCACCCTCGTCACGGGAATCGAAGATGAACCGGTGCGCGTTGACGATCGCTGCCGGGCCGAAGTAGCTGCCCTCGCTCCAGAACACCGGGCACGAGGTGGTGCAGCAGGCGCACAGGATGCACTTGGTGGTGTCGTCGTAGCGGGCCCGGTCGGTGGCGCTCTGGATGCGCTCCTTGGTGGGTGCGTTACCGCTGGCGATCAGGAACGGCTTGACGGCGCGGTAGGCGTCGAAG
>JBBSKP010000406.1:0-2692 GCA_038256175.1 Mycobacteriales bacterium | reverse complement strand
CGCCTCGTCGTAGGTGACGCCCGTGAAGTCGCCGTCGGTGCCATCCTCGATTACGACGAGCGTCTTCAGCAGCGGACATTTCGGCGCGATGGCGGCGACCTTGTCCGCGTACCGGCGCTCGTGAACCAGTGCGACCATGTCCGAATTCTCGAAAATATACTGCAACTCGTTCTCGACGTAGCGATAGTTCACATTGACCATCACTGCGCGGATCTTGAAGATCGCGACCATCGATTCGACTGCCTCGATGGTGTTTCGGGAGTAGATCCCTACCTTGCCCCCGGGTTGGACGCCTTGTTCGCGCAGGTAATGGGCGAGACGGTTGGTCCGCTCCTCCAGTTGCGCATAGGTCACCTCACGGCTGGCGTCCGCAAGTGCGACGCGTTCCGGCATGAGGTCGATGGCGTGCTCGACGAGGTCTGCGATGTTATAGGCCACGCCACAAAAATAGAACGTGTTATCGTTTATGGCAAGACCTGATCGAGACCCAGCTCACACAGGATTGAGGAGCAACCACAGTGTCCTCCACAGCCGCATCCTCCACTTCGGAAACAGCCGACACGCACACGGATGCACCCGAGGCCCCGCATTGCCTCGTCGAGAAGCGCGGCCACGTCCTCATCGTCACGATGAACCGACCGCAGGCCCGCAACGCTCTCTCCGGGCCGATGATGGAGATCATGCGCGAAGCCTGGGACCGGGTCGACGCGGATCCGGAGATCAGGGTCGCGATCCTCACAGGCGCGGGCGGCGCCTTCTGCGCGGGCGCCGATCTGAAGGCAATGACGTCGAGCCATCCGGGCGACTCGTTCTCCGGCGGCGGGTGGGACCTGTCGAAGATCGAGGCGCTGCTCAAAGGCCGTCGACTCACCAAGCCATTGATCGCAGCAGTCGAAGGGCCGGCGATCGCGGGCGGCACGGAGATACTGCAAGGTACCGATATTCGGGTCGCGGGTGAGAGCGCGAAATTCGGTGTGTCCGAGGCGAAATGGGGCCTGTTCCCACTCGGCGGCTCCGCGGTCCGGCTCGTTCGGCAGATTCCGTACACGATTGCCGCCGATATCCTGTTGACGGGCAGGCACATTCGCGCCGCCGAAGCGAAAGAAATCGGACTCATCGGCCACGTCGTACCTGATGGTCAGGCGCTGGACAAGGCATTGGAGTTGGCCGACCTCATCGCCGCCAACGGCCCCCTCGCGGTACAAGCCATCCTCAAGACCATCCGCGACACCGAAGGCATGCACGAAGAGGAAGCCTTCAAGATCGACGCAAAGCTCGGCGTCGAGGTATTCAAATCCCAGGACGCGAAAGAGGGCCCGAAGGCGTTCGCCACCAAGCGCGCTCCGGTGTTCGAGGGTCGCTAATTCGTCGGTACGAACGGCACTTTCGTTCGATTCAACCGAACGAAAGTGCCGTTCGCTCGGTCATCGCATAGCCACATTCGGCCGCGGCCGCTGACAAGCTAGCGCGTAGTGGGCTCGCAGGTCGACCGTCACTCGATCCGGCTGTCGTTTCAGTGCGTTGGGCACCGTCGGGAGAACGATGATCCCGTGGTTCTGCATACGCGTACGTCGCTCGACAGTTGCTTGATATGCCGTCGGCGACAGATGCCACTCGAGCGAATCGATGTCCCACGCGAGCCCGACCGCGTCGATCCACCCGTCCGGCCTGGCGATGAACCGACCGTCGGAATCGTAGATGTCGCGGTTGAACACCATCTCCGGCAATCCGCTTCGGAGCCACAGCTGGCGCGCTTGAGCTTCCGGAACCGACGCAATATTCGCAATGACTTCCTCGATCACAAGCCGTGGCAGCGCAGAACCGCGCTGACTGCCCGCCGCCAACTCGGCAGCGAGCTGTCCAGGTGCCACTCCGCCACGTTGCACGACATCGGCGATCAACGCGCGCGCCGTGTCGATCGTCGTGCATCGCCGCGCCGCATCGAGCAACGCGCGATCGAGTGGGGCACATCGAATTCCATTGCGCAGCATCGGCGGTGGCATTCTTTGAGTGCGCTCGGCAACTAGAAGTCCTACTGATTGGACTCGACGCGTCACCGGAACGAGTACATGCGTGTCGACGACCTGCGGACTGTAGCCGTACTCGCGCAACGCCGCCCGTCCGGACAAGAGTGCATCGTCGCCACAGAACAGCAGCGCTGCAATCGAACGCTGCCGGCCGGTCAGATTGCCATTGCCAAGCGCTACGACGCCCGGCAAGACCCGTTGCCAGGTGCCTCCCTCGCGACATCGGGCAGCGACCGTCGACCGCGCGACTCCCAGCTTCTCCAGCTCCGACACCCGAATGACTCCGCCTTGACTGGCGGCCATCAGAATTTGCGGACATTCGCCCCAGCTCCCTCGACGCATCCCTAGAGAGTGCCGGACGCGCTGGAACTACTCGACGTGGCGACCAGGCGAAATGGCAGACCTGTGGATAGATGCACCGGTTGTGAACAACATGCACCTCAGATCGAACGGCACTTTCGTTCGGTTGAATCGAACGAAAGTGCCGTTCGCTCGGCGGGGGTGCCCTAGTCCCGCCCCCGGGTGCCTAGTGGTCCGTCGGTGAATTAGTGCGGTAGTTTGTAGTATGCCTGTTATGACAGCAGCAGCGTTGCCGGTCACCGACGAGCAGCGTGTGGAACTGGGGCGGATGGCGGCGTCGACCTCGTTGCCGCACCGGACGGTGG
>JBBSKP010000405.1:0-2703 GCA_038256175.1 Mycobacteriales bacterium | reverse complement strand
CAATCAGCAGTGCTTCGTATTCGGTGCCGATTGCAAGTTGCTGCGATGGCGCGCATCGCACCGCCATCCCTGGCTGCCGATGGCGTATCCGATCAGCGGCCGCAGTCCCGAGCATGAGGATTTCGGAACGAGCACCGTTCCGGAGGCCATCGTAGGCACCCCCGTCGCCGATGTGGTGCGGTAGAGAATGCGCCACGCGATGGCCCGCATCCGCACGCCCGGGAACACGTGCGGCACCATCGGTTCGACCCCGACGATGTTACCGGGATTTCCTTCGGCACACTCCGATTCTCGAACTCGGCGCGACCGCGATGGGCGCAACTCGAATGAAGGCCGGCGACGCCTCGTATGTGGCGCCGCCCTTCACGGTTTCGGCTTGCTGGGCCTGATCTGCGGCCTGTCCATGGGTGGAACTATGTTGTGTCGCAGACGTTTCAATGCCGAGGTCATGCTCGACGACATCGCGCGGCACAGCGTCGACGTGCTCATCGCCGAGTTCGGTCCGATCCTTGTCAATGGATACGGATCGACAGAGGCGGGGATGGTATCGATCGCCACAGCAGCCGATCTCGTGAAAATCTCCGAGCACGATCGGTCGGCCGGCGATCGGGGTTTCGGCGCGGGTGCTCCGAACGGACCACTCCGTCGCGGCCGTCGGCGAGACACGCTCGATTTTCATGCGCAGTGGCCTCGCCTATGCCGGCTACACCCCGGACGCCAATGCGAAGGTGGCGGCGAAGAGCGTCGTCGACGGCCACGTGGACGCGGGCGACATGGGCCACTTCGACCAGTCCGGCCGGCTATACATCGACGGCCGCAGCGACGACATGATCGTTTCCGGGGGTGAGAACGTATTTCCTGGCGAGGTCGAAGACACCTTGGCCGCACATCCCGCGCTGGCCGAGGCCGTTGTCGTCGGGGCGCCCGATCCCGACTTCGGTCAGCGACTGCGAGCGTTCCTCGTCCTTCGACAGGGAGCCCAGGGGCCGACGGCAGACGAGTTGAACAACCACGTGCGCGAATCGCTCGAGCGCTACAAGGTGCCTAAGGAATTTCGGTTCGTCACCGAGGTCCCCCGCAACGCGAGCGGCAACGTCCTGCGCAAGGAACTCGATCGGCTAAGCCTGTAGCGCCGCCTCGACGAACGCGCGGGCGTCCGAGTCGGGTAAGCCAAGGTGCCGGATCAGCGCCACGTATTCACTCGCTGCACGGCCGGCCTGGTCACGGGTCGGATCTCCGCTCGACGATATGAACGACCCCTTGCGTCCGCGCGTCTCGATAACTGCTTGTTGTTCGAGCTCGCGGTATGCCCGCGCAACGGTGTTCGGCGCGAGGCCGAGTTCGGTGGCAAGGCTGCGGACGGTCGGAATCTTGGTGCCGGCCACCAGTTCTCCGCTGCGCACCCGGTCGATTATGCCGATGCGCAACTGCTCGAAGGGTGGTGTCGGCGAGTCGTGGTCGATGGGAATCACAGCGCCACCACCGCGTCCGTAATCGGAGTCGAGCCCTCGGTCAGCATCAGTGTCATGCCCGCGGTCGTTGGCGCGTCGAGCAATGCAATCAGCACGGCCGCGACATCGGCTCGGGTGACGCTTCCGCGTGCGAGCGGCGGCCGGGTCAAACTCACGGCCCCCGTTGGCTCATCGTCGGTCAACAGACCTGGTCGCAGGATTGTCCAGTCGAGCCCGGCGCGGGTTCGCAGGTCTTCCTCTGCGGCCGATTTCGCGTTGATGTACGCCGTCCATGTTTCGTCGGAATCGGCGAGCGCCGGCTCCCCCGCCTCGAATGCGCTGATCTGGATGAACCGGCGAACCGCTGCGCGCTCAGCAGCATCGGCGAGCAGCACAGCGGCACCGCGGTCCACGGTGTCCTTGCGAGCAGCGCCGCTGCCAGGCCCAGCGCCGGCGGCAAATATCACTGCGGTCGCACCTGTGACGACGCGGGCAACCTCGTCGACCGTGGCATTTTCGAGGTCGAGCACCTCGGACTGGGCTCCCCACGACGCGACCTCGTCGGCGTGTTCGGACCGGCGGATCAATGCGACCGGCACGTCACCGCGCGCGGACGACATCCGAATGAAATGGCTCGCGATCTTGCCGTGGCCGCCCGCCACCACGATTCGTTGCTGCGGCATGTCCACATTCCTCTCGTCGAATACCAACCAGGCACAATGTCAGCCATGGCGAAGACTGCGACGATCTATCACAATCCGCGATGTTCCACCTCTCGCACGGTACTGGGAATAATCCAGGAATCGGGCATCGAGCCGACAGTCGTGCGCTATCTGGACACGCCACCCTCGCGTGATGGTTTGCGCAAACTGCTCGACGATGCCGGACTCCTTCCCAGCCAGGCGATCCGCAAGCGTGAGCCCAAGTTCGCCGAACTGGGCCTCGCCGGCGCCGACGAAGACGCGCTGCTCGAAGCGATGGTCGACAATCCCATCCTCATCGAACGGCCGATCGTGGTCACCGACAAGGGAACTCGGCTCGCCCGTCCAGCAGATTCGGTCCGCGAGATTCTATGAGGCGCTGCGCGCTCGTGCGCACTTTCGGAGTCCAGAGCCTCCTGTGTTTGTTCAGGACATCGCGTGCAATTGATGTCTCAGGACATCGTGGACACTGACCGGTTCGTTCTTGTGATGATCAGGGATGGCCAGAACAGAGTTTTCGATGGATCCACAGTTTGTCGCAGCTGTTGCCT
>JBBSKP010000404.1:0-2706 GCA_038256175.1 Mycobacteriales bacterium | reverse complement strand
GGACTTGCCGGGGAACTCGGCGCCGACCTGGCAAGCCGTTCCGATACCGGACAGGCCGGCTCCGATGATCAGAATGTCGAAATGTGGTGTGGTCATGGTTTAAGAATGGCGGTGGACCACGTCACAGGTCTTGACAGTTCCTGACATACTTTTATCATTTCCCGACACAAGGGAGCGATCCGATGAGCAGCCTGATTCGTGCCACAAATCTGTGGGGATACAGCGATCTGATCCGTGAGCTCGGTGGAGCCCCGGAGCCCTTGATGTCGCGCTTTCACATCCCGGTAGGCGTCGAATACGAGGACGATGCGTTCGTTTCCCTCGAGCCTTTCCTCCGCTTGCTCGAGACAAGCGCGGCCGAACTGGACTGCCTCGACTTCGGCCTTCGCCTCTCCCACTGGCAGGGCCTGAACATCCTCGGACCCATTGCGGTGATCGCGCGAAACGCTCAGACATTGTTTGACGGATTGACCGCGATCGCGCGCTATTTGTATATCCATTCCCCCGCTTTGCGACTGACGATTACGCCGCGCACCGACGGCAACGACCTCACGTTCGTCTACGAGGTGACCGAACCGGCTCTTCGTGACATACCCCAGGGATACGAGCTGAGCATGGCCAACGCCGCACGCATCCTGCGCCTTCTTGGTGGGCCGGAAGCACGTTTCAGCGCAATCTCATTTCTGCACGACCAAATGAGTTCCGATGCGGCCTACGCCGAGGCACTGGGCTGCCCGGTGCGCTTCGGGCAATCATGGTGCGGGTTCGAGCTACCCGTGGATATAGCAGACCGGCGCATCGAGCGCGCAGATCCGGAGACCAGACGCATCGCCACGAAGTACTTGGAGTCGCAATATCTGCCGAGCACTGCCACGCTGTCCGAACGCGTGGCCGAGCTGTCTCGACGCTTGCTGCCGACCGGCCACTGCACCGCGGACGCGATCGCCGACCAACTGGCCATGCATCCGCGGACTTTGCAACGACGCCTAGCAACCGAAGGTGTGCGATGCCAGGACATCGTCGAACGGGAGCGCCGCGACCAAGCGGCGAAGTACCTCGCCGAACCTCGGTTTCATCTCAGCCAGATCGCAAGCATGCTCGGCTATGCCGAACAAAGCACGCTCAACCGCTCATGTCAGCGTTGGTTCGGGAAGACCCCTCGGCAGTATCAAGCGGACCTGGCGCTGTCGTCTCACAGGCTGTGAACCCTGGCAGGTACCTCCACCCACGCGAGATCGTCGATTGCGAAGAATGCGCAGGTACGGGCATGGTGGTCGGCGAAGTGTGCGAGGTCTGCGAAGGCGCGATGAGCGGATGCCCTGTGCATCATGCCGACTGGCGAGCGAAGTCCTACGGCTAGACGAACTGCTGAAGCTCACACAGAACCTCCGCAACCCCAACTGACATCGCACCGCAGACCACGACCAACGAACTCAGCCTCGCGGCACATGCGTCAGCACTCGTTCGTCCTTCCTCCAGTCGCCTTGCGCGCATCTGGCACACGCGAACGAGCACGATCATGAGGCAAACCCCACATACTGCAGGAATGGCCGCGATACCGCGACCGGCCGCGGCCGCCTGATGCAACACGAGCACAGCAACAGCGGTGGCAGCCAACGCGGTTCGTCGCCAGGCAAGTGCCGTGCGCTCCGCCTGCAGGCCGGCATCTCGGGTCGACCGAGAGTTCACGAGATAAGAACCGCGGCGCTCGCGAATAGGGCGATGACACCGACCCCAACCGACAGAACCGGCACCAATCTTGAGACCGGCAGCGGCTCATCACGACGCATGGCGCGCTGCACGGAGCGCCAACGGAAATAGGCACCGGCCGCGAGGACGATGGCAAGCGCAATACATCCGAGCCCGATTGCCGTTCGGACACCGGGGATCTGAAACGGTGCTACCAGTTGATGGACTGCCACTCCTCCGGCGAGAAGGCCGAGCGCAGTGCGAATCCAGGCGAGAAACGTTCGCTCATTGGCCAGTGTGAAGCGATAGTCCGGCTCGCATTCCTCGACGTCCCCTTGTGCCAGCATTCGAATCCTCTACGGCGCGATCGTGACGGCCGGTGGAGTCCACCGGCCGTCGAGAACCGCGGGACTCGGACCGTACAGACGCATCGTGATGCTGAGCTTTCCTTGCGGCGCAGGCAGCCAGTTGGATTCCTTGTCGGGTCCGGGCGACTTCTGCTGAATGTGAATGTCGAGCGATCCGTCCGTGTTGTACACCAACGGATCGCGATCGCCGATGGCGAACCGGCCCAGCTCATTTGGGGCTAGGAAGCCCGTCGCGTCGTACATTGTCAGCGACCAGAAGGCGCTCACGGGAGGCAACCGATCGGCGGCGAAGTGCAGAACGTAGTTATTCTCGCCGACGATATCCTCGCCCTGGTGGTCTTTGACGAGGATCGGATAGACCGAGTCCTCGGCGGGATTTGCTCCCAGCCCGATCATCGTGACGGCGGCGCGTTTGAGGTAATGGTTGCCGTAGACCCCGATCGTGTCGGTGTTGATCATCCAGCCATCGACCTGCCTACTCAGGGCCGGAAGCACCGCGAGTAGATCGTGTTGCCCGTCGCTGAGGATGCAGACGATGGCGTCATGATCGATGCTGATGTTGCGGATGTGAGAAAGGCCCTGCCCGCGTGAGCGGGTAGGGCCTTTGTCGGTGTGGTGACGCGGTCGTGGGTGTGGTGACGGCGCTGGT
>JBBSKP010000403.1:0-2715 GCA_038256175.1 Mycobacteriales bacterium | reverse complement strand
CTCGTCGCGGACCTCGTCGCCGTTCTGCACCTTCAGATCCGGGAACACAGTCTGAACACGATCACGTAATTCATTCTGCGATAGACCGTTTCCGGCGACATCGACGTAGGCAGCGTGAGATCCGTCCGTAAATAGCTGGCGCGCTTGAGCATCGTCGAACAGGACGCCGATGTACCCGCCTGAGTTACTCGGCGTCGAGTAGATACCGGTCACTGTGACATCGACCAGACCGTGGGACGGGACCAACACCTTCGTCTTGTCGCCAGGCGCCAGATCGGCCTTCTTGGCAGCGCCTTCGTTCAGGGCGATATCGCCGGCATTCGCGGGCGGCGCGCCCACGATGAACTCCTTTGCAGACTCGATCGACTTGTCCGGGGGAAGGTACGACGCACCGATGCTCGGCGCTCCCCCGGTCTGCACCGCCTTGTTGAGCTTGTTCAGCAGCACCACCTGGCCGTTGACGCTGGGCGCCACGGCACGCACGCCGTCGATGGCCGCGATCTTGCCGACATCGGAGAGGGGGACGCCGCTCGACTGTTCGTCTTCGGCGCTGACCCGCACATCGACGCCCTTGGCGACGTCTGCGAAGATACCGTCGAAGGTGCGTTGCAATGTGTCGGTGAAAACGAAAGAGCCTGCAACAAAGGCTGTTCCGAGTACGACCGACAAGAGCGTCAGCGCGAGCCGTACCTTGTGCGCCGCGAGGTTGCGCAGCGAGACCTTTCGCATCGGGGATCCCGATGTGCGTTTCGACATGGTCAGACCGTCTCTAGCGACTTCATCCGGTCGAGCACGGATTCTGCTGTCGGCGCCCGCAACTCGTCGACGATCTTCCCGTCGGCGAGAAACACGACGCGGTCGGCATACGCGGCAGCCCGCGGATCATGCGTGACTATCACGACCGTCTGCCCGAACTCGTCGACCGAGGCCCGCAGAATCGAGAGCACCTCGCCGGATGAGCGCGAGTCGAGGTTGCCCGTCGGCTCGTCACCGAAGATGATCTCCGGCTGCCCGGCAAGCGCACGCGCGCACGCCACACGCTGTTGCTGCCCACCGGACAGTTCGCCAGGCCGGTGGCCGAGCCGATCCTTGAGGCCAAGCCGCGTCAACACGGTGTCGAGCCACTCCTCGTCCGGCTTACGGCCTGCGATGTCGAGCGGCAGCGTGATGTTCTCGAGTGCTGTCAAGGTGGGTACCAAGTTGAAGGCCTGAAACACGAAGCCGATCCGGTCGCGCCGCAGACGCGTCATCAGCTTGTCGGACAGCGTCGTCAACTCGGTCTCGCCGATGAGTACCGAGCCGGATGTCGAGTTGTCCAAGCCCGCCAAGCAGTGCATCAGGGTCGACTTTCCCGATCCGGACGGCCCCATGATCGCGGTGAATTCACCGCGAACGAAGTCGGCCGACACTCCGTCGAGTGCACGAACTTGGGTGTCACCGGAGCCGTAGGTCTTGACCAGATCTATAGCGCGGGCCGCGAAGGCGACCGGCGTTGTATCCGTAGCCACGTTCGAGTCAGCTCCGCCAAGGGCATGCAAACTCATGATTGCCTTTCGTTGCTTCGGACACGTCTCTTCCATACTGTCCGGTGTCGACGGCAGCGGCCATCGGTGAGGACCCTGATCTTTGAGATATACGACTCAGGGTCAGCAGCGCGTCGGCGCAGGCTCACCGCGGAATCGGGCCTCGACGTAGTTCCAGGCCTCGGGGAAACCCAATGCGGCACAAGTCATGTGCTCGGAAATATCGTACGGTGAGAAGACCAGAGTTGCGCCTGCGTTGCAGTATCGACGCGCAACGTCTGCCACGGCGTCGAACGGGGTGAGCCCGTCGTAGATGCCGTGCCAGATCATGATCGGCACCTTGGGCACGTCACGGAAGTAGCGCAAACTGTTCTCCCGCAGCACGGACATCGCGTCCGAACTCGTCATCAACGTCGTCGTTCTGGCCAGTTGCCCGGCGCTGCGGAAGAGTCCGTGGAAGATCAGGAAGCGCCGGCATTCGTTTGCCATGAACTCCCGCAGGAACATTCCGGTTTCGTTGAGTTGACTGGTGATCGGCAGCCGATCGGGATACTCGCGCTCCAGTCCCATCGCCGCAGCGAAGGCCAGTCCGAAGCCGGGGTGCGGCGCAAAACCCAGCCCGCGCGCCATCTCCTCGAGGTCCGCGGGAATCCCGCCGGCGACCACCCCGTCGAGCTTCAGTTCGGGGGCATAGGTCGGTTGCAAGGCCGCGGCCCAGGCGCTCGCCATGCCGCCGCCGGAGTAACCAGCAAGAACGACCGGCGCGTTGGCAAGCCCTAGCTCCGCTACCTTCTTGACCGCCCGGACGCTGTCCAGCGTGATCAAACCGCCGAGCTTGGCGGCACCGTATGCCCCGTCGGGCCCGAGGTGGTCCGGCACCGACACGGCCCAGCCGCGTGACATCGGCACGTACATACCCGGCGCATCGTTGAGTTCAGCATTGAAGAGCGACCGGGACGGATTGCACTTCACACCAAGGGAATTGATGATCGCCTGGTACGACACCAATGGTGGATTCTTGACACCGTTCGGCATGATCACCGTCGTCATACCCATGATCGGATGGCCCGTTGAATTCGTGGACCGAAACGCGACGTGGTAGCCGGTCGTGTTCGCGTACCAGAACATGTCGATCTGCCGCACCCGGATGACGTCGCCCGGCTTGAAGTCGGCGATGTTGGCGGGAGCGTGG
>JBBSKP010000402.1:0-2728 GCA_038256175.1 Mycobacteriales bacterium | reverse complement strand
CGCAGCGACCTGATCGAGCTGATCCAGTACACCCCGCAAACCCCGAACGTGCACTCGATTCCACTGCTGTTCTGCCCGCCGTGGATCAACAAGTACTACATCATGGATCTCGCGCCGGGTAAGAGCCTCATCGAATGGGCAGTCCAGCACGGCCACACGTGTTTTGCGATCAGTTACCGCAACCCAGACGAGTCGATGGGTGAGCTCGGTTTCGAGGACTACATGTTCAAGGGTCCGCTGGACGCCGTCCGGATCGTGCGCGACATCACCGGCGCCGAGGAAGTCAACGCCGTATCCGTCTGTCTCGGTGGAACATTGACCGCTTTCGGACTGGCATACAACGCTGCGGCCGGTGACGATTCGATCCATTCCGCGACATTCCTCAACACCCATACCGATTTCAGCGAGCCAGGAATGCTGGGCACCTTCACCGACGAGGCCACCATCGCCGGCCTGGAAAAGCAGATGGCCAAGAACGGCTATCTCGATTCCGCGCAGATGGCTCGTACCTTCAGCGCGCTTCGCGCAAACGACCTCATCTTCGCGTACATCGACAACAACTGGCTCGCCGGAAACAAGCCCCCGGCATTCGATTTGCTTGCCTGGAACGAGGATTCGACTCGTATGCCCGCGAAGATGCACTCGCAGTATCTGCGGTCCTGCTATCTCGACAACGAGTTCGCGCGGGGCGAGTTCGAGGTACACGGCAAGCGGCTCGACCCGAGCCTCGTCAACGTCGACACCTACGTGTTGGCCGCTGTCGACGACCACATCGTTCCGTGGACGTCCAGCTACAAGACGACGCAAATCCTTGGTGGGAACAGCCGGTTCGTGCTGAGCAACTCCGGTCATATCGCGGGCATCGTCAACCCGCCGAATCCGAAGGCGAAGCACTGGACCAACGCGAACCTTCCGGCGGACTCACAGCAGTGGAAAGACGACGCCGAACTGCAGGAAGGTACCTGGTGGGAGGACTGGACGACGTGGATCGCAGTTCAGGGCGGACCCGAGATCGCCGCACCGACACAACTCGGTAATGATGCATTCGCGCCGCTCGAAGACGCCCCTGGCAGCTACGTGCGGAACCCCGCGTGACACCTGCGCCCACTGTGGAGCCCGGCCGATCGAAGACCGTCGACATCCGGGGTTTGACGGTCTCCATGCGGATCGAAGGATCGGGCGAGCCACTACTACTGCTCAACGGCCTCGCCCGCCCACTCGAGAGCTGGATGCCGTTCGCGCGGTGCATGTCCAGAAGAACTGTCATCACGTTCGATGCGCCGGGAATCGGGGCCAGCTCGACGCCGATCTTCCCCCTCTCCATGCAGGCATTGGCCGACATCGCCGCAGGAGTGCTCGACGCCGCCGGGTTCGACTCCAGTGATGTGGTGGGCTTCTCGCATGGAGGCGCTGTCGCGCAGCAGCTCGCTGCCGACTCCCCGGCGCGGGTTCGCAGCCTGACATTGGTCTCGACGTCGTGTGGGATCGGCGGAGTCCCGGGACAGTTGGGCGATCTCGGCCGCGGAATGTTGGCGCCCAGCCGGGGATTTCGTTGGCCCACACCAGATCCGCTCGGGTTCCTGTGGCAGGTACTTGCGATCACTTCCTGGTCGAGCATCTCCGACCTGGGCACGCTCGACGTCCCTACGCTCGTGGTCTCCGGAATCCATGATCGAATCGTCCCGCCCGCGAACAGCGCTCTTCTCGCGGAACGTATTCCGAACGCCCGGCTCGCCACCCTCGACGCTGGGCACGACCTGCAACGCGGCGAACCCGCACGCGCATTAGCCACACTGGTTCAAGAGTTTCTTGATTCCGAAAGTCCACTAGCCGCCACGTAGGGAGAATCAACAGCCATGTCAGCCTTGAAGTTCGACGAGCGAGTCGCAATCATCACCGGAGCAGGCGGCGGCCTCGGTCGGGCGCACGCACTGGAGCTCGCCTCTCGGGGCGCCCGCATTGTCGTGAACGACGTCGGCGGTTCCGTACACGGCGATGGAGTATCCACCAGCGCAGCACAACTCGTCGTCGATGAAATAGCGGACCTGGGCGGCACCGCCGTCGCCAACCACGACTCTGTCGCCACCGCCGACGGCGGGAAAGCGATCGTGCAAAGCGCTCTCGATGCGTTCGGTCGCGTCGACATCGTCGTCAATAACGCAGGAATCCTGCGAGACAAAGCGTTTCACAAGATGGAGTCGTCCATGATCGACGCCGTCATCGACGTACATCTGAAGGGCGCCTTGTTCGTGAGCCAACCGGCATTCGTGCTGATGCGTGCGCAGGGCTACGGCCGGATCGTCAACACCAGCTCGGCGTCGGGACTCTTCGGCAACTTCGGCCAGGCGAACTACGGTGCTGCGAAGGCCGGAATCGCCGGTCTCACCCGCGTTTTGGCGATCGAGGGAGCGAACTACGGCATCAAGGTCAACGCCATCGCTCCGATCGCCGCGACGCGTATGACAGCCGGCATCCTCGGCGACCTCGCAGACAGAGTAGGACCGGCCAGCGTCAGCCCCGTCGTCGCCTATCTAGCTCATGAAGATTGCGCCGTCTCCGGCAACGTCTACTCAGTGGCAGGCGGCAGAGTCGCCAAGATCTTCGTAGCGGAGACCGTCGGGGCAATCTTGGCCGAGCTGACCCCCGAAGCCGTTCGCGACCAACTCGCAAGCATCGAGAATCAAGACGGCTACTTGCAACCACTCTCACTCGACGACGAAACAACCAT
>JBBSKP010000401.1:0-2752 GCA_038256175.1 Mycobacteriales bacterium | reverse complement strand
CTGCGCGACTACGAGACAGCCACAGCCCTGCAAGCAGGGCTCAGCGAGATTTCCGGTAAGTCCGAAGCGTGGTTCACCTTCCTGCAGCTCACGGGCATGGACCGCAGCCTTGCACTCGTAAGCGCGTAGCCACTCCCAGCGCCGTCCCGGGGAGTAGCGTCATATTTGATGCTGTACGCCGATCGCGTCGATGCCGGTCGCGCGCTGGCCAAGTCGCTGGACTACCTGCGCGGGACGCATCCGCTGGTGCTCGGCCTGCCACGAGGTGGCGTACCGGTCGCCGCCGCCGTCTGTTCTGAACTCGACGGCGAACTCGACATCATTCTCGTCCGCAAGCTCGGCGTGCCCTGGCAGAACGAGTTGGCCATGGGCGCGATCGGCGAAGGTGGTGTCCGCGTCATCAACGACGACGTCGTTGCCCACACCGGAGTCACCGATGTCGAACTGTCGACAATCGAGGCACGCGAGCGAACCGAACTCGAGCGCCGGGCGGGTGTCCTGCGCGGAACGAGTCCTCGCATACCGATGACGAACCGGACCGTCGTCATCGTTGACGACGGAATGGCCACCGGGGCAACGGCAGCAGCCGCGTGCGAGGTCGCTCGGGTTCAACAAGCCAGGTGGGTTGTTCTCGCTGTTCCGGTTTCTCCGCCTGAGGCCATACATCGGCTGGGTGGGGTCGCCGACGAAGTGGTGTGCCCCCGCACTCCAAGCGAACTCGGCGGCGTCGGCGCTGCGTATGCCGACTTTCATCAACTCGACGACCGCGAGGTGATCAACTTACTCAGAGGCCGCGCGCACAGTTCCGCACATTCGAACAGTCGCAATTCGGACACCGTGCCGTAGGCGATCGTCGGCCGAATGTGGTCCAATGCACATCTACTGGTCAGTAAACGTGGAGGGTCGCTCAAGATGCGTAAGTTCGAAGTACCGGCGTCGTACACAATCCCAGACGATGCGTCAATGGCCGATACCGTCTTCCGCCAGGAGAAGGAATCGCCCAACTTCGTGCCTTTCAAGCTGCCGAAGGAGGGTGGCGGCTGGAGCGATGTGACGGCAGCCGAGTTCGCCAAGCAGGTCACCGCTGTCGCCAAGGGCTTCCTCGCCTCCGGCGTCCAGCTCGGTGATCGAGTCGCGATCCTCGCAAGCACTCGGTACGAATGGGTGCTGCTCGACTACGCCATCTGGACAGCCGGCGGTTGCACCGTCGCGATCTACGAGTCCTCAGCCGCCGAGCAGGCGAAGTGGATCCTCGAAGACTCCGCCACCGTCCTCATCGTCGTCGAAGCAGCGAAGCATGCCGCGACGATCGGCGAAATCTCCGACTCGCTTCCCGAGCTGCGCGAGACCCTGCAGATCGATGGCGGCGCCATCGACGAGTTGATCAGCCGCGGCAAGGACGTGTCCGACGACGATGTGCACGCTCGGCGCAAGCAGGTCACGGCATCCTCGCCTGCCACGCTGATCTACACCTCCGGAACCACCGGCCGCCCCAAGGGCGTGCAGCTGACACACAGCAACCTCTACGCCGAATCCAAGGCTGTCCGAGGCGACCTCGCGGAGCTGTTCGTCGAGGGCAACCGCACTCTGATGTTCCTTCCGCTCGCGCACGTGTTCGCCCGGGCCATCTCGGTCGGCGCACTCGACGCGAAGGTCACCATCGCCCACACGTCGGATTGGTCCACACTGGTCGAGCAGTTCGGCGAGTTCAAGCCTGACTTCATCCTCTCCGTACCACGCGTATTCGAGAAGGTGTTCAACTCCGCCAAGCAGAAGGCGCACGACGGCGGCAAGGGCAAGATCTTCGACGCCGCCGCGGCGACAGCAATCGCGTGGAGCGAGGCCAAGCAGAGCGGCAGCGTTGGCGTAGTTCTCAACCTCAAGCACGCCGTGTTCGACAAGCTGGTCTACAGCAAGCTGAAGGCCGCTCTCGGTGGCCAGTGCAAGGCGGCCGTATCGGGTGGCGGACCGCTCGGCGCTCGCCTCGGCCACTTCTTCAACGGAGTCGGCATCACCATCTTCGAGGGCTACGGCCTCACCGAAACCAGCGCCGCAGTCACGGTGAACACTCCCTCCAACATCCGCATCGGCAGTGTCGGTCGACCGATCTCCGGGCACGGCGTCAAGATCGCGGCCGATGGCGAGCTGCTGCTCCGCGGTCCCGTCGTATTCAGTGGCTACTGGAAGAACGACGAGGCAACCGCCGATTCGTTCGAGGACGGCTGGTTCAAGTCAGGCGACCTCGGCGCGATCGACGAAGACGGATTCGTCTCGATCACCGGTCGCAAGAAGGAAATCATCGTGACCGCTGCAGGCAAGAATGTTTCGCCTGCAACGCTCGAGGATTCCCTGCGTTCGCACCCGTTGATCAGCCAGACCATGGTTGTCGGCGATGGGCAGCCGTTCATCGGTGCGCTCATCACCCTCGACCCGGAGGCGCTGCCGAGTTGGAAGGAACGCCACAACCTTCCCGCCGACACGTCGGTTGCCGACCTCGCCAAGAACCCTGACTTGGTCGCCGAAATCGACGCCGCAGTCGCCGAGACGAACACGAAGGTCTCGAAGGCCGAGCAGATCAAGAAGATTCGCATCCTCGACGTCGACTGGACGCAAGAAGGTGGCGAGCTGACGCCGAAGATGTCGCTCAAGCGCAACATCGTGCTCAAGCAATACGCCGGCGAGGTTGAGGCGATCTACAGCTAGGCTTTTTATCTTCGCCGAGTGTGCACCTTTCGTCGCCCCTTCTCGGGCG
>JBBSKP010000400.1:0-2757 GCA_038256175.1 Mycobacteriales bacterium | reverse complement strand
GGTCACCTGCCGACCGATCGCGGGCCAACCGAAGGTCGCTGACGCGTAGGGCACCGCAGCAAGTTGCGTGGCCTTGTCGGATCCGTAGTTGGTATAGAACTCAATTCCGGCCACGCTGAGTCCCTTGCAGAGCACCATGCGCGAGGCCGGGTGACCCGCAGCATCGACCGTGGCAAGCACCATCGCATTGGGCTCGACCACCGGAGCGACGATCGCGAAGTCGAGCCAGCGACGCAGGAGCGGCGCCCAGCCATCGCTCAGCGACGTCTCGTCGAGCTCGTCGGATGATCCCGGCGCGCCGCCGTAATTCATCCGCATCCCGGCAAGCTGGTTTTCGGCGAGGTTCGGTTCGTGCACCACCCGCCAAACGCTACTCCCGGGTAGGGGTTGCGCAGACCGCCTGGTCGGACCCCGCTAGGGTTGCGATAATTGCACGGCGTCGTGCCTGACCACCCCTCACGCACGCACGGGCAACTTGTGACTGCTGGAGTGCGACTCGGACCGGGCGCACGGATGAAAGAGAGTGCACGACCATGGCTACAGGCGTCGCGGTACCAGAAGATTTCGTGGCCGGACTCGAAGGCGTACTCGCCTTTACAACCGACATCGCTGAACCGGACAAGGATGGCGGCGCGCTGCGATACCGCGGCGTCGACATCACCGATCTTGTCGACCGCAATGTCACCTTCGGTGATGTGTGGGCGTTGCTCGTGGACGGGCAGTTCGGTCACGGTCTGCCGCCCGCGGAGCCGTTCCCGCTCCCGATTCACACCGGCGATGTGCGCGTCGATGTCCAGGCCGGTCTCGCGATGCTCGCGCCGATCTGGGGTTATCAGCCGCTGCTCGACATCGACGACGCGACCGCACGCGACCAGTTGGCTCGCGCATCCGTGATGGCGCTCTCCTACGTCGCACAGTCGGCCCGTGGCATCTACCAGCCCGCGATTCCGCAGCAGAAGATCGACGAATGCTCCACTGTCACAGCCCGATTCATGACTCGATGGAAGGGTGACCCGGATCCTCGGCACACCGAAGCCATCGACGCGTACTGGGTATCGGCCGCCGAGCACGGCATGAATGCCTCGACCTTCACCGCGCGCGTCATCGCATCGACGGGTGCCGACGTTGCCGCCGCGCTGTCGGGCGCGATCGGCGCGATGTCGGGCCCACTGCACGGCGGTGCCCCCGCTCGGGTGCTCCCGATGATCGAAGAAGTCGAGAAGAACGACGACGCGCGTGCGCTGGTCAAGGGCATCCTCGACCGCAAAGAGAAGCTCATGGGCTTCGGCCACCGGGTGTACCGGGCCGAAGACCCACGCGCCCGCGTGCTTCGCGCCACAGCCAAACGCCTCGATGCTCCCCGCTACGAGGTCGCGGCCGCGCTCGAGCAGGCGGCACTCACCGAACTGCGCGAGCGTCGACCGGACCGCGCCATCGAGACCAATGTCGAGTTCTGGGCAGCGGTAATCCTCGACTTCGCCGAGGTACCAGCCCACATGATGCCCGCAATGTTCACCTGCGGCCGGACCGCCGGTTGGTGCGCCCACATTCTGGAGCAGAAGCGTCTCGGCAAGCTCGTTCGCCCGGCAGCCCTCTACACGGGCCCCGACCCCCGCAAGCCTGAAGCCGTCGAGGGCTGGGACCTGGTAGGGAAGGCCTAGAGCCTAGGACCTCGCATCTGAATTGCGCCGGGGGTGGCGGTCGCCGTCGAGTTCCGGCACATTGCACCTCTGCCGTTTCACCGGACGCCGAGGAAGTCGCGCAGCCATATATCGATCCCGGTCATGGTCGCTGCATCGACCGATCCGACGACTGCGCTGATACGGGCACGGTCGATCGTCCGCGGTTGTTCGGTCATCGCGAAGCTCGGCACCGACAGTCCGACATCCGGTCCGGTCAGCGCGACGTGATTCGGCCAACCCCGGTCGATGCTGGTCACCGGAACTACGATCGCCAGCTGTGTCACCATCTGCAGGTAGGCGTCGCTCGAGATCACGACGGCGGGACGCCTCCCGGCTTGTTCGCGGCCGATACTCGGGTCCGGTGCCGCCCACAACACCTGCCCGCGCCGCAGCGCGGTCACGCCGGTGGGCCCGCGGTGATCGCGTCCCAGGCGCCGAGGTCGGCGCGATAGTCTTCGTCGAGGCCGTCGGCGAACGCCGACCCGACCGCGGCCATGCGGCGGCGATGCTCCCACTCGTCGAGCATGGCTGTCAGAAATCCCGCCACGGTCGCACCCTGACCCCGCGCGTCCGCGGTGATCCGGTCACGCAGTTCGGTGGGAACTTTGATACTGGTCAGTGCCATGCTTCACACACTACTCAAGTACGCCAATTTCTACACCCCATCTGGCATACCAATAGGTATGTCAAATGAGGGATCTGCTGCCCGTCGTAGCTCGGCGATGTCGATCTTCTGCATCCCGAGCATCGCCTTCATCGCTCGTTGCGCCTTGTCTGGATCCGGGTCGCCGAGCAACTCACCGAGCACTGTCGGCGTGACCTGCCACGACAAGCCGAACTTGTCCTTGAGCCAGCCGCACTGACTCTCCTGGCCGCCATCAGCCAGGAGTGCGTCCCAGTACTTGTCGACCTCTTCCTGGGAATCGCACGGCACCTTCAGGGAGACCGCCTCGGTGAAGTTGAAAATGGGTCCGCCGTTGATGCCGACGAACTCGAGTCCGTCGATCTCGAAGCGCACCACCATCGCGGTTCCCGCAGGTCCCGGGCCACCTTCGCCGGAGCGGCTCACGTCGAG
>JBBSKP010000399.1:0-2771 GCA_038256175.1 Mycobacteriales bacterium | reverse complement strand
GACATGGTCGCACTGGTTCACGAGCGCCGGTACGCGGACAAGGTCGCCGCCATCGCGCCGAAATGTCCGCTGCTGAAGACGCTCGTCGTAATCGAGGATGGCACCGACGGCGACTTCACGGGCGTCACCTACGACGAGGCGATCGCGCAAGGAACATCCGAACGTGACTTCGACGAGCGCAGCGGCGACGACATGTACATGCTCTACACCGGCGGCACGACGGGCAGCCCTAAGGGCGTCATGTGGCGCCAGGAAGATGTCTGGCGGGTACTCGGCGGCGGGATCAACTTCCTGACAGGCGAATACGTCAAGGACGAGTGGGAACTCGCGAATGCAGGCAAAGCGAACCCGGGCATGACGCGTTTCCCGATTCCGCCGATGATCCATGGCGGCGCGCAATGGGCGACCTTCCAGAGTCTGTTCGGCGGTGGGAAGACGGTGATGCACCCAGAGTTCAGCGGACACGGTGTCTGGCAGCTGATCGACAAACTTGGCATCAACATGATCTTCATAACGGGCGATGCCATGGCCCGCCCGATGCTCGACGCGCTCATCGAAGGCAACCCGGAAACGGGTAAGCCCTACGATCTTTCGACGATGTGGGTAATCGCGAGCAGCGCGGCCCTCTTCTCGTCGAGCATCAAGGACAAGTTCGTCGAGTTGCTCCCGAATCGGATGATCACCGACTCCATCGGGTCGTCCGAAACCGGATTCGGCGGACTCAGCATGGTCACCAAGGGTGCCCCGCATGCCGGCGGTCCAACGGTGAAGATCGACGCATCGACGTCGGTAATCGACGAGAACGGCAAACCCGTCGAGCCCGGCTCCGGGCAGGTCGGGCTGATCGCACGCAAGGGCCATATCCCGCTCGGGTACTACAAGGACGAGGCAAAGTCGAAGAAGACTTTCGTCGAATACGGCGGCGTGCGCTATTCGATTCCCGGTGACTTCGCTCGTGTCGAGGCCGACGGCACCGTGACGATGCTCGGCCGCGGCTCGATGTCGATCAACAGCGGCGGCGAGAAGATCTACCCCGAAGAGGTCGAGGGGGCCCTGAAATCGCATCCGGATGTTTTCGACGCCCTGGTTGTCGGCATACCTGACGAGCGGTTCGGCCAGCGAGTCGCTGCCGTCGTCCATGCGCGTGGCGACGCCAGGCCGAGTCTCGCGGATCTCGTGAGCACGTGCCGTACGGAGATTGCCTCGTACAAGGTGCCGCGCAGCATCTGGTTCGTCGACGAGATCAAACGGTCCCCGGCCGGGAAGCCCGACTATCGATGGGCGGCCGAGCAGACTCAACAGCGCGATGCGGACGAGCATTTGCGCGCCGCAGCAGTCTCGGGGAATGCAAGCTGATGCGTACCGATCTTTGCGACAGATTCGGCATCGAATACCCGATCTTCGGCTTCACACCGTCGGAGCACGTTGCGGCTGCGATCTCGCGCGCAGGCGGGCTCGGCGTCCTCGGCTGCGTCCGGTTCAACGACGCCGACGAACTCGATGCGGTGTTGAACTGGATGGACGAGAACACCGACGGCAAGCCGTACGGCGTAGACATCGTGATGCCGGCGAAGATTCCCACCGAAGGGACGTCGCTCGATCTCGAGTCGATGATTCCCCCGGAACACCGCGCGTTCGTGGATCGCACCCTCGCCGAATTGGGTGTGCCGCCCCTCGACACCGGCGTCGAACACGCTGCGGGAGTGCTCGGTTGGCTCCACTCGGTTGCGCGGGCACATGTCGATATCGCGCTGAAGCATCCGATCGCGTTGATTGCCAACGCACTTGGTTCGCCGCCGAAGGACGTGATCGATCAAGCGCATGAGCGCGGCGTCCCGGTCGCAGCGTTGGCCGGCGCCGTGTCGCATGCGCGGCACCACGTCGAGAACGGCGTCGACATCGTGATTGCCCAAGGCTACGAAGCTGGCGGCCACACGGGCGAAATCGCGTCCATGGTGCTGGTTCCGGAGATCGTTGATGCTGTTGGTGACGATGCGGGCGTACTCGCCGCGGGCGGCATCGGCAGCGGGCGGCAGGTCGCTGCGGCACTTGCCTTGGGCGCGCAGGGTGTCTGGATGGGCTCCTACTGGCTGACGTGCTCGGAGTACAAATTGGGCAGCGCGGCGGGTGGCGACGGCCCCTCGGTCGTCCAGCGCGCGTTGCTCGGTGCAAGCTCGTCCGACACAGTGCGCACGAGGATCTTCTCCGGCAAACCTGCTCGACTGCTGAAGACGAAATGGACCGAGGCATGGGCGAAACCCGATGCGCCGAACCCACTTCCGATGCCGCTACAGAATATTCTCGTGAGTGAGGCGCATCAGCGGATCAATCTGTCGAGCGATCCAGAGGTCGTCGCCATGCCGGTCGGTCAGATTGTTGGACGGATGAACGAGATACGACCCGTCGCCGACGTCATGTCCGATCTGCTCACCGAATTCAACGACGCGGCAACACGAATCGCGAAGGCTCGCGGCTGAACCGGGTCGACTGTTCGCTCGTGGCGGCGTTGCTCAAAGGGTGATTCCCAGTTTGGCGAGCAATGGGGAGCTGACTCGCGCGCCGAGGGCGCTGAGGTCTTGATACTGTCCGCCCAGCACGCGTGGAGCCAGGTCATATGCGTAGGTGTCGGCGCCGATCAGAATCTTGGCCGAGTTCCGCTGTACGCCACGGATGATTGCCGCGGCGGCCTCGTCGGGCGTGGTCCGGGAGTACCGCTCGCACGCTGTGTTGACCTTGTCGTGATCGGCGGCACTGATTCCCCGGGCATCGCG
>JBBSKP010000398.1:0-2822 GCA_038256175.1 Mycobacteriales bacterium | reverse complement strand
GAGCATGACTCCTCCAAGGGTGACTGAACAAAATCTCTCGGGAGCCCCCGCAAAAACGCTCATCCCGATCTGCGAGTACAGCTAACAATCGTCCTCGAGAATGCAGAAATCAACCCATAGAAGGTGTTCGAAATGATCTAGTCAGCGGCCCGCGCCGATAATCGAAGCGACATTGCGCTCAGCGAGCGCGGAGATCGTCAGCGACGGGTTCACCGCTCCGGTGCTACCTGGAATCGCGGCACCGTCGACGACGTAGAGCCCGCGATGACCGTGCACCCGCCCGTAGTTGTCGGTCGCCTTACCGAGTACGGCACCGCCAAGCGGATGTGCGGTGAATCGCGCGTTGGCGTCGTAGCCGATTGCGCCGTACTCGACTGTTGCACCGGCCCGTTCGGCAATCTTGTGGTTCAGGTTCCGCGCGGCGGCAATAGCGACGTCGTTCCCGTTCGCGGGCCAGTTCAATCCCACAGCGCCGGTGCGGGCGTCGTACCCGAACGTGCCGCGCGTCGGATCGTGCACGATGCCGAGTGATGCCAGCGCGCCGACCTCGATCGGAATACCGGGAATGAACCAGTTCTCGAGAGTTGTCGGTGGACCTGACTCGTCGAAGATCTTGCTCGCGCTCGGCACACCCTGACCGTTGCCCGCGATCACGCTTGCGCCACGCGCCAGGACGACGTCACCGTTGGTACCCCAGCCGGTGCCGACGAACTCGTTGAGGTTCGGCAGGGTCCCAGTTGCTCGGGCCCGCACGAGTAGTTCGGTCGTTCCGATCGAGCCGGCACCGAGGAAGAGCCGATCACTGGTCAGCGTTCGGGTGCGCAGTACCGCGCCTGTCGGCGCAAGCTTCGTGACGACAACCGTGAAGCGGCCGTTGGCGTCCTGGCCGATCGAGTCGACCCGATGCCCAGCGAAGACGGCTGCCTTGCCGGTCCCTTGCGCGTCCCGCAGGTAGTTCTGATTGAGGTCGAACTTCGCGCCGTTCGAGTTGCCCAAGTTGCTGCGCGCCGCGGTTGCCGACGCTCGGCTCGAGCCGTTCAGCTCGGCACGCACGACGTCCCAATTGAAAATCGAGTCGATCGGCTGCGGCTGGTAGCCTGCCTTGCGGGCTTGGTCGTCCCAGGCGCGCGAGTGAGCAAACGGGGCCGAACCGTAGATGTCGGCAGGAATCGGGCTGAGCCGCAGCATGTTCCGCACTCGCGGGTAGTACGTGCGGGTCATCTCGTCGAAGCCGACGGTGCCACGAAAAACGTCGTCGAAGAATCGACGTTCGGGTTCGACCATGGCGCCGGTGAAGATCACCGAACCGCCGCCGACTGCAGCCGCCCGCCACACGTCGATACTCCCGTATTCGGTGCAATCGAGAACGCCGCCGAAACTTTCGAAGAAGACCGGCACTTTCGTCACGCCTGTAAAGCTCGTGCGGTGCCAGAATCCACGGCCGTCGGGGAGGTCGTCGCCGGTGAAGATCTCTCGCTGCGGATCGTTGGGCCAACGCGAACCACGCTCGAGCACGGTGGTCTGGACGCCCGCTTGGGCGAGTCGAAGTGCGGCGATCGCGCCGCCGAAGCCCGAGCCGATAACGATGGCCGTCGTGTGCTCCGGCGGATCAGGCAGCGGAGCGAAGATTTCGGGGACCCAGCCGCGGAACAAGCCGGCCCACGGTCCGTCTGCTCGAGCTGGCGGGGCACTCGCGATACCGGACCCGAGACCCCATGCGACTGCCGCGGCAACACCCGAGGTCCTGATGAAACTTCTCCGGTCCATCACGTCCCTTCCAGTCGACAGGCAATGAAAACTTACAGGACGAGACCGTTCTTCCATGCCTCGTCGATAACGACACCATGGTCGATCTCCGTTGCAGCGCGACCGGCCGGGCTGTCGAGGATGCCATCGATCATCCCGAGTGTTTGTTCGCGAAGTAGGCCGTCGATGTTTCCGACTCGCCGAAGCATTGCCGCAGAGACACCGCCGACACCGAGATCCAGGACGATATCGACTGGGTCGGGCCGGATCACCTCGATCATCAATAGCAACGAATCTTCGATGCGCGGAACGATCGACAGTGGGATGGCAACGCGTGCTCCGATTCGCCGACGGAATCGTTTGCCGAGGTGAATGTCGATCTCGAGAAAGACCGGCACGGTCACGATCATGACCGGCCCGCTCGCCCCCGGTCGCACGCTGACGGCACCGAATCGGCCTACCGCCATCGCGCTTGCGCGGCCCTTCGGTCCAACCGCGAGCGGTCCAACGGAAATCGATTCGCCGAGCAGCTTCGCCACGACCGAACCCAGCTGCTCGGGGCCGATCGCTCTGGAGATGAACGAATCGGCGAAGGCCCGGTCGACGGCTTGTGGGCGGACTGGGACAGGTGGTTGGGCAGGGGCGGGCACGCGCGCCGGCCGCCGTCGCACACCGCCCAGTGCCGCTCGTAGCTCGTCCATCGACTCGAAGTACCGGTAGACCGAGGTCGGGGGTATTCCGAGAGCTCGCGCGATATCGCGCAGCGTGACCTCGACGGGGTCGCGCCCGTCCAGCCACGTGCGCACCTCGCGCAGCATTGTGGCCTTGTTGCGAGCCTGTCCTACACTCATCCGCTTGAGTGTACACGTGTTCACTCAACTCCGCCGCGACAGACGGCCGAGGTGCCTCACATAAAAGTGAGCGCGAAGTAGTGACTGGTGCCTCACATGTAGTGAGCGCATGGAGGCTTGCGTTACTTCGTTTTGGCCAATCGGTCGATTGACGGTTGCAATGCTTCCAGATCGATGTGTCGGGCGGCGGCGAGGACGTCGGTCTTGGTCTTGGCCAGGTCGAGT
>JBBSKP010000397.1:0-2838 GCA_038256175.1 Mycobacteriales bacterium | reverse complement strand
TGACTGCCGTTGCCCGAAACTCGGGCGTAAATCGCGAATTCTTTCCAGCCACAACGACTCCGTTCAGTAAACCCAAATTCTACTTCGGGGTCACTGTCCGAGAAAGTGCGGGCACCTCAGTCGCGGGTTCCGCTGGCCCGCGTTGTTCACTGCGGATGAACGCCAGGCGGCGTGCGGGGCAGCCGGTCACCGTTCGCGTCCCAGGAGTCGACGGCGGCACGGCGTAACCAACTTGCTGGTGACCTCCGGAGCACAATGGGCAGATCATGAGCATCAGCAGCAAGAGGTGGCTGGATGACCGAGTGGACATCTTCCTCGACGAAACCCAGCGCCACGGACTCACAGTGCCCCGAGGACGTGTCGCCGAGGTGATCGTCGAGAACCTTCGCTCCGTCGCCGCGGCATTGCACGTCACCGAACTCGTTGCGCGCCGCCAGTTCACCGACGACACCGTTCGTGAGCTGGCCCGTACCAGCACGTCGATGTTCCTCGACGCGACGCCCGGATCCGATCCGCTCGACCTACTGGGCTCCCACGCCGTGTCCTACGGTATCGCCGGACACACCATCGCCAGCCTCGCCGTCGTCGCCGGACTGTCGGTGACCGCGGCCGGTGCACCGCTCCCGGCGGCGCCGCTGCCCACTGGGCCACCAGGTCACCAGGCGCTCGGACTCCTCACCGCGTGGGCCCTGCTGATCGAACGCGCCAGCAACCAGTCGACGGCCTTTGTGGCGGTGCCCGCGGCGCTGATCCTGCGGAGCGTGCGAGAACTCCGCGCAGGCCTCACCCACCTGGGCGAGGGTGTCGTTCCCCACCTCGGCGGTGATCCCGAGAAACTCTCCGTCGCGCTCACCGCCGACATCGCCACCTTGGGCCAGGTGCTCACCGGTCATCGCCACCCGCGATGACGCCGGCCGGGGTTTCGGTGAGCCGGGGTTAGCTGCGCAGCGGACGATACTTGATCACTGACCCGGAGCGCGTCGGTCGCCTAAATGCCTGCGGGTCGGCGCGTGGCTGCGGGTCGAGCTTCGTCGCCACGGTCGCGCAGGCCGGACACAGCGTGGGGTCGGCGACGATCCAGCCGTTCGTACGGGCCATGTCGATGGCGACGGTTTCTCGGCTCAACGCACTCCACAGGGCCCGGTCACACATATCGCACGTGAAGCGCCAGGTCCTCCAGCCATCGGCAGTGTGTGTGAGTTCAGCTACCATGAAATCCATTGTGCCGCAATAAAGGTGACGGTCTCGCCAACCTTCGAGGTGACGATAGAGCGTGGCTCTGCTGAGTGCGACAGGTTGGTTGGCCCTGCCTCGGACACGGGCCGACGGTGGTGTCGCGAGGATCGTGCACCTGAAGGTCGGTGGTGAGGGTGTGGACTTCCTCGGGTTTCACCATCGGTGGGTGCGTGCGCAGGGACGCACCAGCGGCAAAGGCGTGGAATTCCTCGCTCGTTGGCCCGCGGACAAGGCGATGCAGCACGCGCGTGACCGTATCCGGGATCTCTCGGGACGGAACCGCTCCATGCTGCGGGTTGAGGCGATCGTGACGGATATCAACAGATTCCTGCGCGGATGGGCCGGGTACTTCCGATATGGAAACTCGTCCCAACGCTTCAGCCAGATCAGGGATTACGCGGTGATGCGATTGGCGGGTTTTCTCGCCAAGAAGCACAAACGCAGCCGAGGTTTTGGACGGTGGGTGATCGCTTTCTCATCGGAGAACCAGCTCGGCCTGATCCACCTTGACGGAATCGTGGTCGCACCCAGGCCGTTTCGGGCCTGGCGGGTGACGCCGAATGCCGGCGGTGAACGGCGTCGGTAAGCCGTGTGCGGGAGAACCGCATGCACGGATTGACGGGCGGGAGCTGGAAACGGAATCACGGACAGTCACGGTGAGGGAGAAGAACGACCGGCGGGAAACCGCGCGGCCATCAACGGCTCCATCGCCTACCACGGTCTCGGATCACCGCGCCAGCTCTCGACCCTACGAGGTCGTAGTATTCGTGAGCGGATCGCGGCGTGAGCGTTCGGGGTTTTCCTCAGTGACGGCTGGGCGGATCACGGGTGCGCCGGGACGATATCTGCGACGGCTTCGCCGGTGAAAAGTGGCGCGATTCTGTCGCAGGCTGTCGATTCCGTTGCGATACTCGGGACGTGCGAATGGGTGTTGTCGGAGCTGGCATTGTGGGGCTCTCCGCGACCAAGGTCCCCGACGCTGTCATCCATGTCCGTGTCCGCGAGCAATCGCGGCAGAAGCTGGCGACGATGGTCGCGAAATGGCCTGGCGCCGAACGCAGCGTCGCGCTGATCGGCGATCTCACTGTGGACAATCTAGGCATCGAGGGCGAACCGCCAGCTGCACGGAACATCATCCACCTCAGTGCTGTGTACGACATGACTGCCGCCGAAGACACCGCGCACGCAGCCAACGTCAGGGGCACCGAGCGCGTCATCGCGCTTGCGACGCGAAACGGCGCGATGATGCCTCACGTCTCGTCGGTGGCAGTGGCCGGCGACCATCGCGGTGAATACTCCGAATCGGGGAACTAGGGCGTTCCGTCCTGGCCGTCGGATGGTTTGGTCAGCTGCTCAATTGCCGCTGTCAGTTCGCTCATACGAAGCTCGAGGCGCACGTATTCGTACTGGGATGAATCGGTAATCTCGCCGATCTTCTGCCTGATCAGTTCCGACATCTCGGCTTCGGCGAGCGGTGTTGATTCAACGGCGCTGCTTCCGGCGTCCGATACCTGCTCTTTGTCCGCGGCCTCTAGACCGTTCACCGCGGCGAGCCGTTCGCCTGCCAGTCGCAGTTGCTTCGTCAGCTCTGCGACTTTCGCG
>JBBSKP010000396.1:0-2852 GCA_038256175.1 Mycobacteriales bacterium | reverse complement strand
CGCGACATCGCGGTCGTCACAGCGGCGGTCCGATCGGAGACGTCGAGCTTGTTGAACATGCGAAGTAGATGCGTTTTCACCGTTGCCTCACCGATGTGCAACGCGGTCCCGATTTCACCGTTGGTCATGCCTTGCGCGACCAAGCCGAGCACCTCCACCTCGCGTGCAGACAGGCCTGGCGCACTGGGATTGCGGACCCGATGAACGAGCCGACCTGCGACGGACGGCGCCAGAACGGTTTCCCCGCGTGCGGCGGCGCGTACGGCATCGGCGAGGTCTGCTCGCGACGCGTCCTTGAGCAGATAGCCGGCCGCACCCGCTTCGACCGCGCGGAGGATGTCGGAATCTGTCTCGTACGTAGTCACGACGACGACCCTGGCGTCCGGCCGCTTCGCGAGGATCCGTTCGGTTGCCGCGACGCCGTCCAATCCGGGCATACGGAGGTCCATCAGGATCACATCCGGCTGCAATTCCGCGGCGGTCGCAACCGCCTCGGCACCCGAACCTGCAGCACCGATCACCGTCAGGTCAGCTTCGGCATCGAGCATGCCGCGCAGTCCTTCGCGGACCATCGGATGGTCGTCGACCAGCAGGATCGTGATCATGCGGGGACCTCCACCTCTAGCCGTGTTCCGCAATCGTCCGCCGGCCCGATACGCAGTTGACCACCGGCCTCCTCGACGCGATCCCGCATGCCCCGCAGACCGTAGCCGTCGGTGTGCGAATCGGCGATGCCGATGCCGTCGTCGGTCACGACCACTCGGACGCCGTCGTCACGTTCGGCAATGTCGACGACAACAGTGGACGCGCCCGCATGCCGGCGAACGTTGGCCAGCCCCTCCTGCACTGCGCGCAGCAACACGACCTCGGTAGCCGTGGACAGCGTCGGCAGGGACACGGGGGCCGAGACGGTGACGACGATGCCGGTCTCCTGTTCCAGCCTCGCCGCCTGCCGACGCACCGCATCGATCAGCGAACCCGCCGTGAGCGCCGACGGCGTCAGCGCGGCAACCATCGCGCGCGCCTCGGCGAGATTTTCCCGTGCGGTATCGGCGATCAGCGCGATGTGTCGGCGCGCGGCCTCGGGGTTCACGTCGATCTCCGATTCGATGGCCTGCGACAGCGCGACGATGCTGGTGAAACCCTGCGCGAGCGTGTCGTGGATTTCTCGCGCAAGACGCGCCCGTTCGGCAGCGGTACCCGCATCACGGGAGAGCCGCGACGATTCCGCCCGGCTCGCCGCCAATTCGTCCAGTAGGTGCGCCCGCTCCTCGCTCTGTTCGACGGTCTTGGTGATCCACGTGCCGATCGCCGGGCTGATAAGCAACGCGAGGACGGTCAGAACTATCGCCAGCGGCATGGTGTCCGAATCGAGTCCCTCGGTGACGACCACCGCAGCGAGCGGCAGTACGTTGATCACAGCGGTCAACGCCAGCGCACTTCGCAGGGTCAGGGACATGAACAGCAGTGGGTACACCACCGGCACCACTGCCCACGTGTTCGTCGACAACAACAGCGCGACGGCGAAGAGCACTACGACTCCCGCGACGAACACCCACGCGCGCCGGTGGCCCGGTGGCCGCGTTCGGATGATGGCTCGACCCAGGGCGAGGTACCAAACGAACAGCACGACGATTGCGGCCGCAGCTCCGACTCGGCGGGCAAGGTCGGTGTCGTTCACATCGGTGGCGTTCAACACGAACACCGCACAAATTGCCGCGACGCAACCGCCCGCAACGTAGAGATCCCACAGCCAATGCGATTCGGCCCAACTCCGCCGCACCGGTCCGGCGTCGATGCTGTCGTTCAGTAATCCCATGATCCCGCTGCCTCCTGATCACCATCGTGACCGGACCGAGCGGAGAACGAAAGCCCTCTAACCAATCGACGGTACCCAGTTTCCGTGGAATCCATGCGGCACGCGCGCCGGGAGATGCACGGTAGCAACGGATTCGAGCGTCGCAGCGTCGAGCATCACCAGATCGCTGCGATCAGATGCTACGTCGTACACGAATCCCATGAGCACACCGTCGTCCTCGGCAGCGTCCGCGTCGCGCGGAACGAAGACGAATTCGTCTGGCTGCCTTCCCTTTCCGAAGGACGCGGCTTGCGACGTCTGGGTGACCACGTCGTGCTTGAGCACCGTTTCCGATACCGGGAAGCCGCCATCTCGCGGCAAGGTGGAGCGAACCGAATACCCGTAGCGGTGGCGGCGACCGACGAGTCGCTCGTCCACCCTCGGGAATTCCTGAGCCTGATCGTCGAGACGCTCCTCCCGCACCCGTCCGCCGATCAGATCGACCGTCCAACGGTCCAATGTCGGCGGCCCCGCGTACGGCATTCCCGCCGCAACGAATGTCTTGGGATGGCGGACCACGTCGAGAACGATGGTGTCGCCGTCGTCGTACGCGTTCAACGGGTGATAGACGAAGCAGGGTTCGACGTCGATCCACCGGATGTCTTCGGCTGCACCTTCCCGCGGCAGGACCCCGATTCTGGCCTTGTGCGTCGGGTCCCAGCGGTATGGCAGCGACAAGCCTTCCGGCGTATAGCGATTGGATCCGCGCATGACCGCCTTCGCCATTGCGTCAGGGGTTGCGTGCCGGTTGGTGAACCGGTTTAACATCGTCGCGACCGCGCGGGTGTGCCAGGTATGGGTCATTGCAGTGAAGTCCAGGACGACCGGCAGGTCGTAGAGGATCACATAGCGTTCGGTGAGCGAGAAGTCGTGCATCATCGGACTCGCGTCCAACTCGATGTCCACCGTGCGGCGGATCTTGCCGTCGACCCCGGTCACCGAGTACTGCACGCGGTTACCCCGGAACGGGCTGTAGGAGACAGCGTGCAGTTCG
>JBBSKP010000395.1:0-2877 GCA_038256175.1 Mycobacteriales bacterium | reverse complement strand
TTTGCCGAGGCATCGGACGCTGGCGCCGTCTCCGAAAACGACGTCGCCGCAATCAAGTCCGGTCAGTTCGGACACGCGCAGCCCGGTCTGGGTTGCCAACAGCAGTAGCGCGCGGTCTCGGCGGCCTTCCCAGCGACTGGCGTCGGGTCCGTCGATGAGGGCGTCGATCTCAGGTGCGGTGAGGAACGCGATGAGCTGCTTGTCGAACCGTTTGGCGGGGACTGCCAAGACCCGCTGAATCAGCTCGGCGTGCTCGGGGTGTCGGAGCGCGGCAAAGGCGAACAGCGAGCGGACGGCGGTGAGACGCAGGTTGCGGGTGCGTGGGCCGTTGTGCCGGTCGTTTTCGAGGTGGTCGAGGAACGCGCCGATCAGGTCTGCGTCCAGATCGGCCCAGTCCAGCACGGTCGGCGGCTTGCCCGTCTGCCGTTGCGCGAAGCCGAGCACCAGCTTGAGCGAGTCGCGGTAGGAGGCGATGGTGCGGGGGCTGACCTGTCGCTGCTTGGCGAGCCTCTCGGTGAAGAACGCCTGCAGTGTCGGGGCGATGGCGCTCATCGGATGCTCGCCTCCCTCGCCGTTTCCAGTCGCTGCGCGGCCATGGCCAGCAACTCCGGCGTGGCCGACAGATACCAATACGTCCACCGCGGATCTCGATGTCCGAGATAAGTCGATAGCACAGGCAGGCGTGCGTCGATGTCCTCTCCGGCCCGATACCAGCCCAGCAACGTCCGAACGGCGAACGTGTGGCGCTTATGCGGAATTCCGCATAAGCGCCATTAGGTGGACGGCCGGGTTATGCGCCCTGTCGGATCGTTTCTGCTGGCTAGGGGGTTGCTGCGGGCGGTTCTGTCCGCATAACGCCGCACGTGTCGGACTCCCTCGTTGTGCGGCTGGGCGCTTTCGCGTCGGCGAAGAATCACTTTGTGTTCATTCCGCTACCGAATGCAGAGGTGATTCTGATGGACGAGAAAGGTGCCCAGGACGCGGCCGGCCGCGTCGTAGAGGTGTTGCGCGCCGCTGGCAGATCCGAGGCCACGGTCCGGCGCCACCGGGCCGTACTGGAGCGGTTCGCCGCCTTCTTGATCGGGCGCGCCCTGGACGCGGCGAGTGAGGGGGTTTGCATCGACTTCATCGCGAATCAGACCGGGGTGAGGTTGGGGACGTTGCGAGAATCGGTGACAGACAAGAAGGTTCAGGCTGTTCGTCGGCCGGTGGTGTTGATGGCGGAGATGCTGGCCGGCGGGGCGGTCGATATCGACCGGCCGGTGATCCCGGCGAAAGACGATTGTCCTACCGGGTTCCGTCGGCTCAGGGACGATTACCTCGCTTCGTGCCGCAAACGCGGCAACGCCGAGGCGACCGTGATCGCCAAGGGCAAAGCGGCCAGCCAACTCCTGGCCTACCTAGACGAGATGGGTGTCGGTGATCTCGCGGGACTCAACGTGCGAGACGTGTCGGGATTCCTGCTGCGCCAACGCCATCTACGGCGCAAGACCGTTGCGACCATGAGGTCGTGCCTGGCGGACTTCCTGTCGTTTCTGTCCGTCACGGGACAGACACCGACCTGCCTCGCAAACAGGCTGCCGCGGCACCGGCATGTGCGTCACGAGTCTGAGCCTCATCTGTGGACCGTCGATGAGATCCGCAGGCTGCTGGCCGGGATCGACCGCGAGTCTGCTACCGGCAAGCGTGATTTCGCGATGATCCTGACCGCCGCCCGGCTGGGCCTGCGGATATCGGATCTGCGTCACCTCGAGTTGTCCGATTTGGACTGGAGGGCGAAGACGATCACGATTGTTCAGCACAAGACGGGCCGGCGGCTTTGTCTTCCGCTGCTCGACGACGTCGGCTGGGCGATCATCGACTACATCCGGCACGGCCGCCCCGAAACGGTCTGCCGCAAGATGTTCGTCAAGCACCGCCACCCGTTCGATACGTTCGGGTGCGCCTCGTCGATCGCCTCTCGGCTGTCAAGGCTCGCCGTCCGCGCGGGGATCGTCTTCCCGCCGGACCAGGTCTGCGGGATGCATTCGCTGCGCGGCGCGCTGGCTGTGGCCATGATCGGCACCGGCGCGTCGATACCGGTGGTGTCGGCCGTGTTGGGGCATGCGTCGAGCGATACGACGCAGGCCTATTACCTGCGGTTCGACGTCGAACGCCTGCGGTGTTGCGCGTTGGACGTTGAAGACGTCACCGAACCGGCTCAGGCGGGTGAGGGTGATGCCTGAGATGACCCTGCCCGGCCTGGTCGCCGAGCTGGTCGCTGTGCGACACGCCGGCGGATACCGGTTCACCGTCCCGGAACGGGTGCTGCGCCAATTTGCCGACCACTGCCGGTGGGAAGGCTATTCGGACGGGTCGATCACCAAAGAAGCGGTCGACGGGTTCCTCTACGGCCGTCACCTGCGGCCGAGCACCCTGCGGCGCAACGAGTTGGTGCTGCGCCAACTGGCCGCTCATGCCCAAGCCGCCGGCTGGCAGGCCTACATGCCGGCCGCGGCAACCCTGGTCCGCGCCCGTCATCAGGTGCCGTATGTGTTTACCGACGGCGAGGTGCGCCGATTGTTCGCTGTCATCGATTTCCAGCCGATGTCCTCGTATTCGAACAAGGCGATGGTCGACCCGGTGTTGTTTCGGGTGCTGTACGGCGCTGGGCTGCCCATCTCCGGGAGCCCGCCGTAGACGTTGTGCGCGCAGTCGACTCACGGGTTGCCCGGAATGCGGTGCTGTCGCGCGGGCCAAGGACCGCCGCGCGGTGTGGGTACGTGACCTGCCCATCGCGGGTCGCGCCACTGTGGTGTGTTGGCACAAACGGATCTGGTGTTGCCCGCATGCGTTGTGTCCCAAGAAGACCTGGACCGAACAGCATCCGGCGATCAC
>JBBSKP010000394.1:0-2891 GCA_038256175.1 Mycobacteriales bacterium | reverse complement strand
GAGGCGGTACGCGCCGAAATCGACAAAGGCGGACCCGCAGCGTCACCCTAGTCGCCGCTCCGTGCCGGGTACGGCTACGCCACAACATATTCCCCTGCCTGATCCGTTTCGAAGGAAGGTTCACGATGGAAATACCATCCACCGCATCCGAAGTTCACTTGGTCTCTCGTCCGCATGGTTGGCCTACTGACGAGAACTTCGAGATCGTCGATGTCGCCGTGCCCGCGCTGCAACCGGGGCAGGTTTTGGTACGCAATCAGATGATGAGTGTCGACCCGTCGATGCGCGGCCGACTGAACGAAACGAATTCCTATGTGGCGCCGTCGATCGCGCTTGGGGCTCCGTTGGACGGCGCGGCGGTCGGCGAGGTCGTGGTATCGACCGTCGACACTCACGCGCCAGGTGATCTGGTGCTGCACCCACTCGGCTGGCGCGAGTACTCAGCAGTCGGCGCCGTGCACGCCGTCGTGTTGGATCCGAGCCTGGCATCTGCCGAGGCCTATCTCGGGGTACTCGGCCTGACCGGCCTGACGGCATATGCGGGTCTGCTTCGCACCGCCGAATTCGTCACCGGCGAAACAGTTTTCGTCTCCGCTGCAGCCGGTGCGGTGGGGTCGGTAGTCGGCCAGGTCGCGCGGCTTCGCGGAGCGTCTCGCGTAGTTGGCAGTGCCGGTTCGGCGGATAAGGTCCGCCACCTGGTGGAGGACTTGGGCTTCGATGCCGCGTTCAACTACAAGGACGGCCCGGTAGCAGAACAACTCGCCGCGGCAGCCCCGGACGGCATCGACGTCTACTTCGACAATGTCGGAGGCGACCACTTGGAAGCCGCGATCTCGGCGTTGCGCCCCCATGGACGTGTCGCGGTCAGTGGCATGATCTCGACCTACAACGCGACCGAACCCCCCCGGGCGCCACACAACCTCCGCATGATCATCGGCAAACGCCTCACCATTCGCGGGTTACTCGCCACCGATCATTTCGACCTCAGAGACGCCTTCCTACACGAAGTCGGCGGTTGGATCCGCACGGGCGATCTGCACCACGACGAGACCATCCTCGACGGAATAGCCAACGCACCCAAGGCATTCCTCGACATGCTCCGTGGGCACAACGTCGGCAAGACACTTGTCCGAATCTGAACACCCAATACCCACAAAACCGAGGAGAACGTAATGAGCGAGCAAACAATGAGTGATGTTGCCGAGATGATGGCGAAGATGACCGGGCTTGAGCTTCTCCGAGCGGCGGCCGCGATGCCCGAGCAACCGCCGAACATCGCCAAGCTCTTCGATTTCGAGATCGTCGAGATCGAATTCGGACGAACCTCCGCACGATTGACTAACCCGTCCAGATTTCGCGAACCCACTCGGCGCCGTGCACGGCGGCGTCTGCGCCACCATGCTCGATTCGGTAATGGGATGCGCCGTCCACTCGGCACTGGGACCGGGGCAGGGTTACAGCACACTCGAGCTCAAAGTGAATTACATTCGCTCCGTTCCGGTCACCGGGCAGCAACTGACCGCGACGGGAACGACGATCCACGTCGGTCGAAAAACGGCAACCGCAGAGGGCCGGGTCGTCAACCAGGACGGCAAACTCGTGGCCCACGCAACCACGACCTGCATCATTTCGGGCTGACCTGTGCCGGTCGCCTGAATCATCTCCACTTCAGTAGAGACACAACGTTTCCCGACTCTGGCTGCGCGTATCGCGACGCCGGGAACCGCGACGACAAGGAAAACCCCGCATGTCTACCGTTCTTCCGCAAGTCGATAGTTCGCCTCCATCGGCACCGAAACACGCCCCGAGTCCGACCGCGACGCTGATCGTCGTGTGCCTGGCCACGTTCATGTTGCTGCTCGACGCCACCATCGTGGCAGTTGCGCTCCCCGAGATACAGGCCACGTTCACGGCTTCACTGTCCTCGTTGCAGTGGGTGGTCGATGCATACACGCTGCCGCTCGCCGCATTGTTGTTGACTGCAGCGGTATTCGGCGACCGCGTGGGGCGAAAGAAGCTGTTCATCGGCGGATTACTCCTGTTCACGGGGGCGTCGTTGGGGTGCGCGCTCGCCGGTGACGTGGTGGCGCTCAACATCATGCGCGCCGTACAAGGAACCGGGGCCGCCTTGATGATGGGCGTGACAATTCCCCTGGTCTCGGCGGCATTCCCGACGCCGAGTCAGCGTGCCAAAGCGATTGGCGTTGTGGCCGCGGTGACGGCACTGGCCACGGCATCCGGCCCGATCGCTGGTGGTGTCCTCGTCACCGGACTCGGCTGGGAGTGGATTTTCATCGTCAATATTCCGATCGGTATTGTCGCGATCGCACTTGCGATCCGCTACGTCGGCGAATCTCAGCAACGGCAGACCAAGGCAATCGATTGGTGGGGTACCGTTTTGGCCAGTGCGGGTCTGCTCACGGGCGTACTCGCAGTGATCGAGGGCAGCTCACGGGGGTGGACTTCACCTGAAATATCTGCGCTGATCGTCGCCTCGGTCGTGCTGTTGATCGGTTTCGTGTTTTGGGAACTGCGCGTTCCCCATCCGATGGTCGACCTGCGCATGATCGTGCAACCCGAATTCGCCGCAATCGGCCTCGCCGGGTTCATCGCGTTCGCCGCAGTGGCTGCCACCGCCAACTTCGTCGCCATCTATTTCATGAACACCTTGGGCTACACCGCCTTCGAGACCGGTGTGCGACTGCTCGCATTGTCGGCCACCGCATTCGCGATAGCCCCGTTCGCAGCGATATTCCAGCGACGCGTACCCACCCCGGTATGGCTCGGCTCGGCGATGCTACTGATCGGGGTCGGCGCGTACCTTTCGGCGGGGATCGAATCCGGCGACACCTGGGTCCACTATCTCCCCGGCCTGATCCTCTCGGGCGCCG
>JBBSKP010000393.1:0-2919 GCA_038256175.1 Mycobacteriales bacterium | reverse complement strand
CCGCAGGGTCGCGGAACGCTCAACGAACTGTCGGTCGAGGACAACCTGCGCGTCGGCGCCTACATCCGCAAGGACAAGGAGATCGACGCCGACATGGATCGCTGGTTCGACGTGTACCCCGTGCTCCGCGAACGCCGCAACCAGCGAGCCGGGAGCCTGTCGGGCGGCGAGCAGCAGATGCTCGCGGTGTCGCGTGCTCTGATGTCCCGCCCGGACCTGCTGCTGCTCGACGAGCCCTCGCTCGGTCTCGCCCCGATCATCGTGAAGGATCTCTTCGATCGCTTCGCCGAGATCAACAAGGACACCGGCATGACGATGTTGGTCGTGGAACAGAACGCACAGCTGGCGCTCGGCATCGCCGACCGGGGCTACATCATCGAGTCCGGTGAGATCGCCTTCGACGGCCCCGCCGGCGAACTCTTGAACGACGACAAGATCCGCAAGTCCTACCTGGGAGTCTGAGCTACACATCATGGAACTCTTCGTTGCCCGTCTGTTCGACGGATTCTCGAACGGCGCGACCTACGCCCTGATCGCCCTCGCTCTGGTGATGATCTTCAAGGCCACCACGCTGATCAACTTCGCCCAGGGTGAGTTCGCGATGATCGGTGCGTTCTTCGTCTTCGTCCTCGCCGTCGAGCAGGGACTTCCCGTGTGGCTCGCCGTGTTCGTCGGCATGTTGATCTCGGCGGTGCTGGCGGCCGGAATCGAGCGGACGTTGATCCGACCGTTCGACCCAGCCGATCACCTACCCCTCGTGATCATCACGCTCGGGCTCTTCCTCGGGATCAACGCGCTGGCGGGAATGATCTGGGGTTTCAACACCCGAGCCTTCCCCGAGCTCTTCCCGTCGGGCAACGCACTGTCCTTCGGGCAGGCAACGCTGTCGTGGTACACGGTCGGCGTCGTCTTCGTCACGATCGTGGTGGCATCAGGACTGACCCTGCTGCTCAACAAGACCAAGATCGGCCTGGCGTTCCGAGCGGTGTCGTCGAACCTCGAATCCAGTGAGCTCGTCGGCGTTCGCGTCGGGCCGACGCTGCAGTTCGGCTGGGCCATCGCAGCGGCCGTCGGCACGCTCGGAGCGTCGGTGTATGTTGCGAACCCGATCCTGCAACTGGAGCCCTCGGTGATGGGCCGGGTGTTGATCTTCTCGGTCTCTGCGGCTGCGCTCGGCGGGCTCGACAGCCTGTGGGGAGCGATCATCGGCGGCCTCGCGATCGGCATGGTGCAGTCGATCGTGGTTCCCTACACACCTTTCCCGAGCGAGATGGGGCTCGCAGCCGCCGTGCTGGTCCTGATGTTGGTGCTGCTGTTCAAGCCATCCGGTTTGTTCGGCACCCCACGGGTCGAGCGAGTCTGAGGAGGACGTCATGGCAACTTCACCGATCTTTCAACTCCACGAGGGCACCGCTGCCCAACGCACGTACAAGGGGGTGGGCATCGCCCTCGGGTTGCTCGCGCTGGTCCTCGTGGCGTTCGCGTTCACCGACACCGGCCAGATCGAGCTGTTCGACAACGGCTACACGATCAGCCTGGGTCGGATCACGAAGGCGGTCTCGTACATCGTCGCCGTGCTCGGGCTCCAGATCGTGGCAGGATTCAACGGTCAGCTCTCCCTGGGGCAGGGGTTCTTCTTCGGTACCGGTGCGTACATCTCGGCGATCCTGGTCGCCGACTACAACTGGAGCTACCTCTCGACGCTCATCGTCGTGGTCCCCGTGTGCTTCCTGCTGGGAATGGCGTTCGGAATCCCGGCGCTGCGAATCAGTGGTCTCTATCTGGCTCTCGTCACGCTGGGACTCGCAGCTGTGTTCCCCTCCATCGTCCAGCTCGAGCAGATCGCCGAGTACACCAACGGCGCCGGCGGCAAGGTGGTCGACTCCAAGCTGGTCGCACCCGACTGGTTGCCGCTCGATGCGATCGCGAACTTCTTGCAGGCGATTCCGCTGATCGGCGACTACTTCGGTGACGGAGACCTCTCGAACGGCGAGAAGGAGAAGATCTGGGTCTTCATGCTGATGGTGGTCATCACGCTCGTCTGCTTCAAGATGGTCAGCAACCTGATCCAGAGCCGCCCCGGCCGTGCGCTGCGAGCAATTCGCGACAACGAGACCAGTGCTGCGGTCACCGGTATGAACCTGGCGCTGTACAAGACGCTGGCGTTCGGAGTGGCGTCGGCACTCGGTGGCGTCGGCGGCATGATCTACATCACCGAGACCGGCATCGCATCTCCGAACGACTTCACCCAACTGCTGTCGATCCTGTTCATCGTCGGGCTCGTGGTGGGCGGCGTCGGCACGCTCTCGGGAGCGGTGATCGGCGGCCTCGTGATCGTCTTCGTGCCGGACTGGGCGTCGTCCACTCAGAGCTTCCCCGGGGTCCCGGAGAAGTGGCTCGAAGGACCGACCGGCAACCTCATCCTGGGCATTCTCCTGATCGTGCTCACGTTCGTGCTGCCGGGCGGTGTGGTGTCGGGCATTCGGCGGATCAAGGCCAGGATCGTGCGCATCGTTCCGCAGACGCCGGGCGGATACACCGAGGTCTCCGGTGATGAAACGACTGCCACCAGGACGGCCGAAGACGCCACACCGGTCAGCGAAGGAGCCACCGCTCCAACCGACACCGCGAGAGTCACCGATGACATCGGACAGGAGCCGGTGACACATGGCGCCGATTCGCGGGAACTACCGTGAGCAACGACTTCGAGGCGAGCGTCGACATCTCGACATCGCTCATGCAAACGACGGAACGCACGAGTGTTCGCGGGCGGTCGACCCGGCCGTCCGAGAGAACGCTCCGTTCCGACACCAGAGCTGAATCACCAGCACCAACAACAAGGGGGAAATGACATGCGTTCACGAACACAACGCAGCGTTGCCGCAGTGATGGCCGCAGGCCTGATCTTTGCGGCATGTG
>JBBSKP010000392.1:0-2923 GCA_038256175.1 Mycobacteriales bacterium | reverse complement strand
GTCGAAGAACGTGGCGAACTCCGTCATCTTCTCCGCGCCGACGCGATCGCGGTCGATCAAGAGTTGGATGTCGCCCGACCAGTCGCGCAGCCGCGCAAAGGACACGCCGCCGTAGTCCCGGATCCGCAACAGCCGCCCAGCTAAGCGGACCCGGGTGCCTTCGGGAGAGCTGCAGGCTTTCTCGACGGAATGGGTCGGCGGGTAGGCGACGGGATAGGCGTCGATGCCTGCCTCGGTGAGGCGGGCAAGCTTGTTCATCCGCACCCGAACCTGGTCGGGTCTGCGTGGACCGACCTCGGCGAGCGGGGCGATGTTCGGGAAGTCCGGTGCGCTGCCGTCCGAGTGCAGCACACCTGAAATCGCCACGGCGTCGGGCACAGACTCGTGCGTGCCGGTGTGTTTGGCGGCGGAGGTTCGACCGATTCGCGGCAAGAACCCCTCTGCCAGCCCGGACGCGATCCCGACCTTCGGGAGCTGGCGGTTGTCCTCGAAGCAGATGTATCGCGGGACCCACTCCGGCCCGTACTTCACGTTCGACCGGTAAAGCGCCTCGAGCTGAGTCCATTTCGAGAAGAACAGCAAGATCCCGCGCCACATCCGCAGCACCGGCCCAGCGCCGATTCGCTCGCCCTCCTCGAACACCGACCGAAAGACGGCGAAGTTCAACGACACCTTCGTGACGCCGTAGTGCTCGGAGTTCAGTGCGAGCTCCGACACGAGGAGCTCCATGACGCCGTTGGGGCCCTTGGGATCGCGACGCATCAGGTCGAGCGATGCACCGGTCCGGCCCCACGGGACCAGCGACAGCATGCCGAGCACGTTGTCCTCGGCGTCCACACACTCGGCGAGCAGACATTCGCCGTCGAGGCTGTCACCGAGTCGGTCGAGTGCCATCGAAAATCCGCGTTCGTTCTCGGTATCGCGCCACTTCTCCGCGCGAGCGATGACGGCCTTCATCTCATCGGCGGGAATGTCCTTGTGGCGTCGGATGCGTACCGTGATGCCCTGTTTCCGCAGCCGGTTCACGGCTTGGCGAACCGGCTTCATGTCGGGGCCGTTGAGGTTGTATTTGCGGGTGTAGAGGATCGCTTCGTCGCCGAGTTGCAACACGGAAAGTCCCGCGCGTTTGTAGGCGGTCGCGCCGAGTTCGCTCGCGCCCATCACCGCAGGCGTCCACCCGTAGTGCTCTGCCAGCTTCAGCCAGGCGTCGATCGCGTGCGGCCACGCTTCCTTCATGCCGATGGGATCACCGCTGGCAAGGCAGACGCCGAGCTCCACCCGGTAGGTCACCGCCGCTTTGCCGCTCGGCGCGAAGACGACGGCCTTGTCTCGCCGGGTTGCGAAGTATCCGAGCGAATCCTCGACGTCGGAGCGGTCGAGCAGAGCGCGGAGGAGCGACTCGTCGTTGCCGGTCAACGAGTTGGTCGACCGCTGCGAGCGGAAGAGGGTGATCACCGCGGCCAGCAAGGCGAGCGCACCGAAGAGGCCGAGTAGAACGTTGACGAATGGTCGCGGATGGCCGTCGAACTGCTCGTTGTCGACGAACACCAGTGCGGTGACGCGGTTGAGCGCCCAGAACGGTCGATCCGAGCTTTCCAAACTGCCGGGAAACAGCTCGACGAGCCCCCAGCCGAGCAGTGTGCCGAGCGTCAGGCCGGCAACCAACACCCCGAGCGCTTTCCAACCAGCGCCTGGGCGGACCTTTGTATAGAACTCCGGACGCGCCGCGATCAGCAGCGCGATCACTGCGAGATGGACGCCGAATGCGATACCCGATTCGACGTCACGGGTCTGAATGACGTCGACGACGTTGCCGATGGCGAACAGCGTCAGGTAGATGGTGAGCAGCCACCACGCGATGCGCTTGCGACTCGCGAGCGCGCCTGCAAGCAGTGCAAGGACCAACGCCCAGGAGAGGCTGGTGTCAGGTGCGTCGAAGTAATAGGAGTCGATGTACTCGCGAGGCGCCTGCGTCACGTGGCGCAGCACAGGCGAGATGCTCCAGCAGAAGCACAGCACCGCGAATATGCCGATGATCAGACCGGAGATGTGCGGAACTTCGGAGAGCTTGCCGTGCCCACGCGTCCGTTCGAGGGGGCGCCGCTGCTCGGGCGGGGCCTCCGGATCGTCTACCCTGCTCGTCACGAGGCTGATCCTTCCGTCCCATTGTGATCATCGCACTCCGCTAGACCGTAGTCCCGTCCAACCATGATGATTGGTGCCATGCCGAGCGGCGAGATCCCAATTCCTGACGTCCCCATCTCCGACGACTTCATCCGCCTGGGTCAGTTCCTGAAACTGGCCAACCTGATCGACAGCGGCGCGGAGGCAAAAAGCATGATTGCCGACGGTCTGGTCCGCGTCGATGACGAGGTCGAGCTACGACGCGGCAGGAAGCTGCACCCAGGCGATGTCGTCACCCTTGCCGGTCACTCCGCCCGCGTGACGCAGGGCTAGTCGCTCAGCGAACGACGACGCCGTCGTCGTCGCTGTAGGCGATCTCGCCGGGATTGAACGTCACCCCGCCGATCTCGACAGCAACGTTCTTCTCGCCTGAACCGGTCTGAGTGCTCTTGCGTGGATTCGTGCCGAGCGCCTTCACTCCGATGTCGAGCGTGCCGAGGATCGCGGAGTCACGGACAGCGCCGTTGACGATTACACCGGACCAGCCGTTGTCGACGCCGCGTCCTGCGATGATGTCGCCCACCAACGCGGTGTGCACGCTCGCGTCGCCGTCGACGACGAGTACGCCGCCGTTGCCCGGTTCGCTGAGCGTCTGCTTCACCAGGAGGTTGTCCTGGAAGCATTTGATCGTGGTGATCGGTCCGGAAAACACTGCGCGGCCACCGAACTGGGTGAACTGGGTATCGCAGCTGCGGATGTCGGGTCCGATTTCGTCGGCAAGGTCGGCTGTAGCTACCGG
>JBBSKP010000391.1:0-2964 GCA_038256175.1 Mycobacteriales bacterium | reverse complement strand
GAATCCGCTTGCGGCGGAATGGTGTAGCCGATGTGCTGCAACGTGTAGAGCACGTTCTGCGCGCAATGTTTGACGCCGTCTTCGTTACCGGTGATCAAGCAACCACCTACCCTGCCGTAATACAGATATTGGCCCGCGTCGTTGAGGAGGTGCGATCCGCCATAAAGGCGTTCGTGGACCTTCTTCATCACGGAACTGTTGTCGCCCAACCAGATCGGGCCGGCAAGAACCAAAATGTCCGACGCAAGGACCTTCTCGAAGATCTCCGGCCAATCGTCGGTTGTCGCACCGTGCTCGCGCATGTCGGGCCAGACACCCGTGGCGATGTCGTGGTCCACAGCGCGAACCGTCTCGACGCTGACGCCGTGCGCCTCCATGATGCGGGTGCTGATGTCGACGAGGCCCTGGGTATTACTCGGCTGGGGCGAGTACTTCAGAGTGCAGTTGATGAACAGTGCGCGCAAGTCGCTGTAATTCGCGGGCACGCCGGATGAGGTTGGCTCGGTCATGACCATCAGTGTCCGCCTACGCGCGCAGCGTTACACGGATTCTCGTTGACCTTCGGCGAAGAACTCGGCAACACTTTGCACTGTCGGCACCTCGTCGATCGTCCGCGACGCGCCGAAAGGCTGATTCCAGAACGGGCCGGTCCGCGGCGTCCACGGCCCGACATACGCGTACGGGCGCACGATGCCTGAATCGCCGGGCGAGACTCCGTAGTTGACCTCACCTACGGCGATTCCGAGGTCGAAGTGCTCGGGCCACAGGATCGGCGTCTCCGTCGGCGCGAAGCTGCGGAGCGCCTCGTCGCCCAATGCGAACCAGCCGAGCATCGTGGACGCGACTTCAGGGTCGATCGACAACGGCTCATCGAGTCCGAGATCGGAAGTATCCGCGTAGAGACCTACTGGTGCACCAGCAGTGATCCCTGCCGAAGCCGCGAGTTCGGCGCAACTACCGCGCAGGGCAGATCGGCCACCGGGCCAGACGAGGTCGGTGCCGTCGATGCGGATCGGCGACTTGGTCCCACCGATACCGCCAGGCGTGACACTCAAGCGGATCGTGCCGTGTTCGTGGTACTGCGGGCCCGCTATCAGCAACTCCGCAACCGCGTGTAGCGACCGGCGCGTGGCTCTCAATGCGGTGTCGTCCATCTCGTCCTCCTCAGGCGGATTACGTGTAACGCCTGAGCGTGAGCTCGGCACTACTACGTAATACATCGTGTGCCCCCGCACTGCTGCACATTCACTGCGATGCAGAGCTGGTCTAGCGATGTCCTGTCTGCAATTGCCTGCGTCGCCGGAATATCACCGCTGAGACTAGCGCCCACACCGCGACCAACGCTATCGCCAGCCCCAAAGCGTAGGGCCGATCGAGAACGGTGGGGTTGTCGGCGATCGCGCCCTCACGTGCGATCACCGGAGCCGCGAGCGCCAACAGCGCCACCGTGCAGACAGCGCCACACGCGGTGGGCGCCCACCAGTTCCTCGGCAGCCACCAGCGCCCACCGAGCCCGATCGCAATCGACAGCGGCGCAAACACGCCGTCGTGCAGCAAGATCCCGCCCGCGAACCACACACCGATCGAGCGCAGTTCAGGGGTACCGGTCTTGAACAACAACGTCAGCCCGAACCACGCGGACCAGATTCCGATACAGACCAACAAGATCCGGAGGCTGCGCACAATCATGGGTCGACCACCTCGACCCGGGACAACCATTTGGTCTGCAGCACTCCGGGCCGGTTAGGTGCAATCAGCCGGCACGGGTAGCCATGATCGAGGTTCAGTGGCGCTCCGTTGAGTTCGAGCGCGATCAGCGTCAGCGCGTCGCGCGTGTGCAGCGCGGGAACCACCGAACTGCCATAGATGCCGGACCGCTCAAGGGAGACCACGCGGACATCGGTATCCGCGGATCCGCCTGCCTGCCAGATGAGCTCTCGCAACGAGACGCCTGACCACTGCGCCGATGCGCTCCAGCCCTCGACGCACGCGATGGGCAACTGTGCCGTCGTCTGTGGCATCGCCGCCAGTTGGGCCCGACTGAAAGTCCGTTCGCCCGATGGAACACGAACGGTGAGAACATAATTCGGGTCGTTGGCCATGGGTTCGATGCCAGCTGCGGCAGCTGTGCGGTTCACTGGCAGCCCTTGCGGACCCGCACCGCTGCGCGGCGACAGGACGGCCAGCCAGCGCAGGTAGGGCACCGTTTGACCCGCCATCGCCAGCGCGGCAGTGCCGCTCGCCAGACCTGCACCGATCAGCACGGTACGGCGGGCAAGGGGGCTCGGTGCCCCGAACTCAGGCTCTTCCTTGAGCGGCGCAGACAGCGCATCGCGAATGACGGGCAACTTCACCCCCAGATGTACTGCAAGCGCACCTATCGCGACGTACGCCATCGCGTAGTGCGTCGTCGTAAAGAAGAACTTCCATGGATAGAACTGCGCGATATTGAGCAGACCCGTTGCGAGCTGAAAGATCACCGCACCGACAAGGACAGCGATCGACACCCGTTCAATCATCCTTACGGGAGATCCGAGCATCGGCCGCTCGAACAGTTTGGGGTAGACCGCCCACAGCTTGACGAGCAGCAGCGGAATCGCGGCGACGCCCGAAATCACATGCAAGCCCTGGGTGACGCGGTAGAGCCAGACCGGATGCGCCGGCCAGACGAACCATCCTGGCGGATGCTGAATCCAGTGACTGAGCACGCCGGTGACAAATCAGATTGCGATCGCCGTTCCCAGCGCGATCCCGACCCGGCTTGCTACGGCCGGCCCTCGAGCGGTGGTCATGTCGGCTGCATCCTGACGATATGCCGTCCCGCGACGGTGGTGTTGCCAACCACTCGCAGTCCCGTTGCTTCCGCGAGGTCGACGGCGTTCTCTACTCCGACCTGTGCCCACGGGTGCCATGGCCCGACTCCATAGTGGGTCTCCAGCCGAATCGGGTACTTCGTCAAACCCG
>JBBSKP010000390.1:0-2968 GCA_038256175.1 Mycobacteriales bacterium | reverse complement strand
GGAATGCGGTTCGACCCGCTCCGACGGGTGAACCTCGAACAAACCATCAACACCGAGATCGCCAGGCACACCTCATGATCCCGCATATCTGCCGCTCAGCCGAGCACCCCGACCGGCGTGTTACCGACCCACGCTCCTAGGTCAGCTATGTACGAATCCGCGTCGTACCGGGGTATCAGGCGGGTCAAAGTTAGCGTGCACTCAGTTGCATAGGCACCTAGTTGCATATAGTTTCCTCGGTATGGCCCTCGAACACGCGATATTGGTCTCGCTGACGGAGCACTCCGGCTCCGGCTACGAGCTCGCGCGCCGATTCGACAAAACGATCGGCTTCTTCTGGAGTGCCACCCATCAGCAGATCTACCGAGTGCTCAAGCGCATGGACGACGCCGGCTGGGTCGATGGCGAGGCCGTTGCTCAGGACGGCAAGCCGGACAAGAAGGTCTACCGGGTCAACGACGCCGGGCGCACCGAGATCGCACGCTGGATTGCGGAGCCGACACAACCCGGCCAGCTCCGCGACGAACTGGCCGTGAAGATCCGCGCCGCGGAGCACGGAGACATCGGGGCACTGAGCGCCGAAGTTGCCCGACACCGCGATCGGCACGCCGAACGCCTCGAGCTCTACCGATTGATGGAAAAACGCGACTTTGCGGCACCGGATCAGCTCTCCGGGACCGCACTGCACCAATACCTCGTCCTTCGCGGAGGAATCCGCGTCGAGGAGGGTTTCACCGAATGGTGCTCTGAAGTACTCGAAGCGCTAGCCAGCTCAGAAAGGCTGAAGAACGCATGACCGGATACCCACATCTCATGAGCCCACTCGACCTTGGGTTCACCACGTTGAAGAACCGCGTGGTGATGGGCTCGATTCATACCGGGCTCGAGGATCGTGCCTGGGACACCAAGCGTCTGGCCGCGTTCTTCGCCGAACGCGCGCGCGGCGGTGTCGGCCTGATCATCACCGGCGGATACGCACCGAACCGGACCGGTTGGCTACTCCCCTTTGCGGCGAAGCTGTCCAACAAGACCGAGGCGTACCGCCACCGGCTGATCACCAAGGCCGTGCACGACGAGGGCGGCAAGATCGCAATCCAGATCCTGCACGCGGGCCGGTACTCGTATCACCCCTTCAGCGCATCGGCGTCGGCAATCAAGGCCCCGATCAACCCGTTCAAGCCGCGCAAGCTGTCGAGCAAGGCAATCGATGAGACGATCGACGATTACGCGAAATGTGCCAAATTGGCCCAACTCGCTGGCTACGACGGCGCCGAGATCATGGGCGGTGAAGGATATTTCATCAACCAGTTCCTCGCCGAACGCACCAACAAGCGCACCGACAAGTGGGGCGGTTCGCCAAGTAACCGCCAGCGGATCGCCATCGAGATCGTGCGCCGCATGCGCGCAGCCGTCGGACCGAACTTCATCATCGTGTTCCGCCTGTCGATGGCAGATCTGGTCGAGGGTGGCCAGACGTGGGGCGAGATCGTCACGCTGGCAAAGGAAATCGAGCGCGCCGGCGTCACCATCATCAATACCGACATCGGTTGGCACGAGGCCCGTGTGCCGACGATCGTCACGTCGGTTCCGCGTGCCGCATTCGTCGACATCACGGCGAAACTGAAGCAGCACGTGAGCATTCCGGTCTGCGCGTCCAACCGAATCAACATGCCGGAGACCGCCGAGGAAATCTTGACCCGCGGCGACTCCGATCTGATCTCGATGGCTCGGCCGCTGCTCGCCGATCCGAACTGGGTGACAAAAGCGCAGGGCGACCGTGCCGACGAGATCAACACCTGCATCGCATGCAACCAGGCATGCCTCGACCACGCGTTCGTGCACAAGACGGTGTCGTGCCTCCTGAATCCCCGTGCGGGACACGAGACAACACTGAATCTGCTGCCGACGCGACGCACAAAGAAGGTTGCCGTTGTCGGTGCGGGGCCCGCTGGCCTCTCTGCCGCGGTAAGCCTTGCCGAGCGTGGCCATCTCGTACACCTCTTCGAGGCGAGCGACAAGATCGGCGGTCAGTTCGACCTCGCCCGCCGGATCCCGGGAAAGGAAGAATTCAACGAGACGCTGCGCTACTTCACCCGGCAGGTCGAAATCACCGGTGTGACACTGCATCTGAACACAAAGGTGACCGCCCAGCAGTTGATCGACGGGCGTTACGACGAGGTAGTGCTCGCGACCGGAGTGAAACCGCGCATCCCCCAGATTCCCGGCATCGATCACCCGATGGTCCTCTCATACCCCGAACTGGTCCGCGAGGAGAAGCCGGTCGGCAAACGCGTAGCCGTAATCGGTGCGGGCGGAATCGGGTTCGACGTCAGCGAATTCCTCACCGTCGAAGGCTCACCGAGCCTCAAGATCGACGACTGGAAGGAAGAGTGGGGCGTCACCGATCCCGAGAACGCTCCCGGCGCGCTCACAACACCGAAGCCGTCCCCGTCGCCGCGCGCAGTAACGCTGCTGCAACGGAAGAAGGGCCAGTTGGGCAAGGGTCTCGGCAAGACATCCGGTTGGGTGCATCGTGCCGCGATCAAGGCGAAGGGCGTCGAGCAGATCGCTGGGGTCAACTACGAGTTGATCGACGACAATGGCCTGCACATCAGCTTCGGCGAGAAGCGTGAGCGTCGGCGCGTGATCGAGGTCGACAACGTCGTGATCTGTGCCGGTCAGGAATCGGTCCGGGATCTCCTCGACGACCTCCAGAATGCCGAGATCACCACGCACGTCATCGGTGGAGCCGAACTCGCGGCCGAACTCGATGCCAAGCGGGCAATCGACCAGGGCACGAGGCTGGCCGCAAAGATCTAGGCAGCTTCGCCGCTCGTGAGTTGATGATGCCCTTGCGTGCGCCCCTGCCGGGGTGAAAATGGGGTGTGGTCGTCTTGCGAGGTCGAAGGACTTTGGTCCGGTCGAGGCCGGTCGTGAGTTTGAACCCTGGGAGCCTGTCGAGGGGCGC
>JBBSKP010000389.1:0-2984 GCA_038256175.1 Mycobacteriales bacterium | reverse complement strand
GTTCCACTTGGGTCGACGAACTCACCCGTGATCGCTCGGCGGGTCGCCAAGCAACCGACTGTTGCCCCGGTTACGCTCCGACACGAACCCTCTAGTTGAGGTTGAGTCTTGGGGCAATTGTGGCTAGTGTGACTGATGTGACGTTCTGAATGCAACAGAATCTGCACAAGTAACAGCCGCATCACGAGTTGCAGACGCCGGGGATCACGTTCGCCGTTCGCCCGCCTACAACATGGGAGAGTCTCTTGCCGCACCGTCGACCGAAACCTTCGATCGTCCTGGGCGCAGTCGCGGCCTTTGCCGTTGCGAGTCCGTTCGCTGCCTTCAGCCTGGACAACGCAAATTCCAACGCCAAGACCGTTGAGACCCGAAACGTCGCAATTCCGACAAAGATCGCCCAGGTGGTCCTCGCCAATGTCCCTGACATTGTGATTCCGCTGAAGGAATTGACCGGCCTCAACGTGCCGGACCTGCACCTGGCAGACCTCAAGAAGCTGCCGATCCCGGCCCAGATTTCGGTCCCGTCCAACCTCCCGATTCCGCCGGGACTGCTGCCGGAAAACTTGCAGATCCCCGACCTGAACGCCCTCGCCGCGCTGGCAGGCGTCGCTGCACCCGAACCGCTACCGACAGATCCGGCCGCGCCCATCGCCGCGGACGAGCTGCCGCCCGAGGTCGCCGGCCAGGTCGGCACGACGGTCAAGGAACTGACCCGCGACACCCCGTTCAGCATGATCGCGCTGACCGCCAAAACCCTCGAATCCTCGGACGCCAAGGTGCGAGTGAAGCTGCCGACCGGAGATTGGGGTCCGTGGCTGTCCACCGAGCAGATCGACACCCGACGCACCGACAAGAGCCCTGCCGGCGGCAAGTCCGGTACCGAACCGATCTACGTCGGCCAGACCAACGCGGTCCAGCTGCTCGTCACAAAGAAGCAGGTCGCGGCACCTGTTCCAGGCCCGGCAGCTCCGGCACCGGCCCCCGCTCCGGCCGCTGCGGTACCGTCGGCGCCGCTCGGATACGCACCTGCTTCGTTGTCGTCACCGATGCGCCAGGAAGACCCCGCCGCAACCGACGATCTCGCCGCAGTCCTCATCGAGCCAGGCACCTCGACCGACGACGACAAGCTTTCCGACATTGCCTCGCCACTGTCCAACGGCGGCCCGAAGGTGATCACTCGCGCACAATGGGGCGCCGACGAATCGATCCGTTGCCAGGAACCGACCTACGACGACCACATCGGCGGCGCAACCGTGCACCACAGCGCGGGCAACAACGATTACAGCAAGGCCGAATCCGCCGGAATCGTCCGCGCGATCTACGCGTACCACGCACAAACCCTTGACTGGTGCGACATCGGCTACAACGCCCTCGTCGACAAGTACGGCCAGATTTTCGAAGGGCGCTTCGGCGGTCTCGACAAGGCGGTCCAGGGTGCACACGCGGGTGGATTCAACGAGAACACCGTCGGCGTCACGATGATGGGCAACTTCGAGGACGTCGCTCCGCCGCAGGTCACCCTCGATTCGGTCGGGAAATTCCTGGCTTGGCGGTTGAAGCTGGCCAACCTCGATCCCAAGGGCACAACGGAGATGTACTCGGAAGGAACCGAGTTCACCCCGTACGCCGAGGGCGAGAAGGTCGAGCTGCCGGTGATTTTCGCCCACCTCGACGTCGGCAATACCGAGTGCCCTGGTAAGGCTGCCTACGCCAAGATGGACGAGATTCGCGACATCGCAGCGAAGAACTTGAACGGCTCACTCGACTCGCTCGCAGTCGCGCCGGGCGGTGAACCAGCCGACCCAGGGCTGCCCTCGTCACCTGCATCGTCCGATGCTCCTGTAGCACCGGGCCTGCCGGGACTCGTCGAACAGCTCGTCAGGTTGACGGATCAAAACCCGATCGCACTGAAGTGGGTTGCCGAAGGTGGCGACACCGGAAAGCTTGGGCCAGCGCTGTCGGGCTTGCTGCCCGCCAAGAACGGCGCGCAGTACGCCAAGTTCGTGAACGGCTACATCTACTCCGCACCCGGCGGCAAGGTGACGGCCGTCGTGGGCAAGATTCTCGAGCAGTTCCTGCAAATGGGACTCGACAGCGGGGCTCTCGGCTTGCCTACGAGTGACGAGATCCCGGTGCCGGAAGGGATGAAGGCAGACTTCGAGAACGGATCGCTGATCTTCAACCAGGTCACCGGTTTTGTCACGACGCTGCTCAAGACCTACAACAACGCCTACGACGAGGCCTACAACAACCCCCAGGACGCATCGGCGCCGCTACTGGCTCCGGCACCTGCGCCAGCTGGCTGATTCGACGGTGCAGGGGACGTCCCCGCGGGGACGTTTTCACTGCAGCTAGCGCCACCAGCGTTCGAGTACGCGCGCGACGCCGTCGTCGGAGTTCGATTTCGTGATCTCGTCGGCGGCGGCGCGTGCGTCGGCGTGCGCGTTGGCCATCGCCACGCCGTGCCCGGCGAGCAACAACATGGGCACGTCGTTGGGCATATCGCCGAAGGCAACCACGTCGGCGAACGCCACTCCGAGCCGGTCGGCGACTGCGGCCAGCCCCGATGCCTTGGTGACGCCGGGTGCCGACACTTCGATCAGCCCGTTGTCGGTGGAGTAAGTGATGTCGGCGCGCGCACCGACAAGGGGAGTCAGGGCGGCACGCATCGACTCGCTCGAGGCGTGCGCCATCCGGATCAGCAACTTGATCGCAGGCGCGGCAAGTACTTCCGCGGTCGAGACCTCTGTGTTGTCAGGGTTCAGCCACGCATGCTCGTAGTCGGGTGAGCTGACGAATTGTGGGCTCGCCGCATCGTGTGCGCTCGCGCCGACCCGTTCGGCCGCCAGCCCACATCCGGGAAGCGCGCGCAACGCCATGCCTGCGACCCACGCCAGGGTTTCGACATCGAGCGACGTCGCACTCAACACGCGGTCGGTTGCACTGTCGTAGATGACTGCGCCGTTTCCGCACACCGTGAGGGG
>JBBSKP010000388.1:0-2999 GCA_038256175.1 Mycobacteriales bacterium | reverse complement strand
GATGAAACTGCAACTGATGCGGACGCCAGCGACGTCGACAATCGACTTGCGGATGCCGTCCAACGTGAGCGGCGCGCCCTTGCGTTGCGCCTTGCGCAGCAAACTTTCCGGTGACTTCACCCGCGACGCGACGTGCTCGATGGGGCTGTAGTGATGGATGTGCGTGAACTCGTCCTTGAGGATGTTGATCTTCGTCATCAACTCGGCGATCCCGAATTGATACGACATCATGAATCGAGTGAACTCCGAACGCAATTGCGCGAGTTCTTCCGCCTGTATCTGATCGACCGGTTCCGTCATCCCTGCCTGCCTGGTATGTCCAGTTCCAGTGTGCCAGGACATGCTGAGACTGACCTGAGGGCGACCAGCGGTTTGACCCCGATTCGCCAGCATTTGCCCGCTGCCTTAGCCTCGGCGCTATGCCAGGTCACGAGTCCGTTCCGCTGCTGGCCTATCTGAAGTCGCTCAACGCGGACCAGTTGGCAACGGTGCTGCGTCGCCGTCCCGACGCGGTGGCGTTGCCCTGGCCTGCGCATATCGCGAATCTGGCCGATCGGCTGCAGAGCCACGACTCGATCTCCGAGGCGTTCTATCGCCTCTCGCAGCCGCAGGTCGAGGTGCTCGGGGCTCTCACTCTCGTCTCGTTGCTGGAGCAGCCATTGAATGCGGCCAACGCCGCGCAGTGGTTGGGCGGCGATGTCGACGCCGTGCAGGAGGTACTCGACGACCTCGAGGAAAGCGCGCTCGTCTGGCCCATCGGTGGCGGCGAGCTCGAGACGTTGCACAGGTTCCCGGTTTCCGGAACGGCGCTCGGCCGACCTATCCGCACACTGCTGAACCAGGCGACACTGGCGAAGATGCGCACGATCGCGGCCAAGCTGAAGATCCGCGGCGACGGGACGAAGTACGAGGTCGTCAACCGGCTCGCCGCATACCTCTGCGACGCCGAGGTGGTGAGCGTTCTCGTCGAGTCTGCGCCGCCCGATGAGCGCGACATTCTTCTCGAGTGCGCCACGCAAGGCGCTGCGCTGGAGTACTACGAGGCTCATTACGGCTCCTACAACGGCACGCGGGTCGGCGACTGGTCCGTCGCTCGTGGCCTGCTGTGGCCCGACGCCGACGGTTATGCGGCGATGCCGCTGGAAGTCGCGCTGGGCCTGCGCGGCGACGGGTGGCGGTTGCCGTTTCATCCGAAACCGCCAGTGGTAGAACTGCATCCGGTGTCGGCCGAGCATGTCGATGCCGAGGCCGCGACTCACCTCATGCGTCAGATCGAGCTGATCTCGAGACTGCTGGATTCTGCTGCCGCAGAAATGATTCCATTGGTCAAGACCGGGTCGGTCGCGGTCCGGGCGCTGCGTACATTCGCTAAAGAGGCCGACGCTGACATCGACCAGATCTCCCTTGCTGTAACGCTGGCGCTCACAATCGGTGTCTTGGTTCCTGCGGATCCGCCGGCCCCCAAAGGTCGGCGGAAGCAACCACCGCCGACCAGCCCTGGTTTGATACCCGGTGATGCAGCGCCGGCATGGCTGGACTCCGACGCTCGGCTGCGCGGTACGCAGATCCTGCGGACGTGGTGGGTGTCGGAGCTTGACGATCTGCCGGGCACCAGCGTCGACGAACACCTGCGCAAGAATCTGATCGCCGCCTACGCCGAATTCCCGCAGGGCCAAGGGGTTTCCGCGGTCTCGGATATAAACGAGCTGATGCAGTGGCGCGTGCCCTTCGCGGCCGACGATGTTCTGGAGACGGTTCTGGGCAGCATCGAACGCGAGGCGGAGTTGCTGGGAGTCCTGGCACTTGGCGCTGCCACTTCGCTGGGCCGTGCACTGATAACCGGCGGACTCGAAACAGCCACGGCTTCATTGGTTTCCGGCGCCCACACCTCCGCAGTCATCGGTGCCGACCTCACGGCCGTAGTCTTCGGTCCGCCGACGACGCAGCTTTCACGATTCCTGGACAGCGTCGCCACACGCGAATCTCGTGGCCAGGCCACGATGTGGCGCTTCACCGCCGACAGTGTGCGCGCCGGGTTCGACAACGGCATGACCCGCGACGAGCTGCTCGACGGGCTCACCGCCATCGCGCAATCGGGCGTACCGCAGCCGCTGGAGTATCTCGTCAACGATGTCGCTCGAACCCACGGGCACATGGGCGTGATCGGTCTCGGTTCGGTTGTGGTGGGCGAGGATCCGGCGCTGTTGCGGGAGTTGGTCGGCCATCGAAAGTTGACCAAGCTCGGACTGTGGACGCTCGCCCCGACGGTGATCGGGTCCCGTGCCGACGCGACCACTACCTTGGCCGCGCTCCGCGGTGCGGGGTATGCGCCGGTTCCGCGCGACACCGATGGCGCGGTAGTGGTTTCGGCGACAACATCATCGGCTGTGGAGCCGGCAGTGGAGGTGGCTGCTATAGAGGTATCGGAATTCGATCCCGAGCGCCACGCTCGCCACCTGATTGCGACGGCTCACCAGCCGGCGCCGACCCGCAAGCGTGGTTTCGAATTCTTTACTGCACTGCGCAGTCAAGGCGATCACACAGCGATCTGGATGCTGGCTGCTGGCCGTCCGGTCCTGCTCACGCAGGGCGAGCGAACAGACTTGGTGCACAGCGCAATCCTGCACGAGCGCACGCTCACGGCGTGGAATACGGCTACCGAGCAATACGAGGACGTGCCCATCGGCGGCATCGACGTGGTGGAGGTGCCGTGAGCAGCGTGTGCCCCTGTCGCAACGGTGAACCGTACGACCAATGCTGCGGTCCGATCCTCGCGGGCGACAAACCAGCAGCGACGGCTGCGCAACTGATGCGTTCCCGATACACCGCCTTCGCCGTCGGGGATCGCGAGTACCTGCTCAGGTCGTGGCATCCTCAAACGCGACCGAAACGCCTCGAACTCGACCCTGATCAGCAGTGGCTGTTCCTCGAGGTCATTTCGACGACTGGCGGGGGACTGCTGGACACCGAGGGGACGGTCGAATTTCGGGCGCACTATC
>JBBSKP010000387.1:0-3002 GCA_038256175.1 Mycobacteriales bacterium | reverse complement strand
GCCAATCAGCCAGGGACACTGAGCTTCCGGATACTCGACCAGCACGGCGCGGTCGTCACTCGATTCAACGAGCAGCACGAAAAGCTGCTGCATCTGATCGTTGTGCGATCCGACACGGCCGAGTTCCGCCACGTTCATCCGACGATGGACGCCGTTGGCGTGTGGAGCATCGACTGGACTTGGCCGACGGGCGGCAGCTACCGCGTCTTCGCCGACTTCGACGCCACCGGGAGCCCCGCCCAACTCACGCTCGGACGCACCGTCGACGTGGCCGGTACCGTCGATCCGATTCCGATGCCACCGACGTCGCGCACAGCCCAGGTCGACGGTTACAGCGTCGCACTCACGGGCGATCTCACCACATCAGGTGGCCCGATGACGTTCACCGTCACGCGAGGCGGTGCCCAAATACGGGATCTGGAACCGTATCTCGGGGCATACGGCCATCTCGTCGCATTGCGCGTCGGCGACCTCGCGTATCTGCACGTACATCCGGAAGCCTCCGACACAGCTGGTCCCGAGATCGGCTTCCACGCCCAGGCACCGTCGGCAGGCACTTATCGCCTGTTCCTGGATTTCCAGCACGGCGGGGTCGTCCGGACAGCCGAGTTCACAATCGACGCAGCGCAGGCACACCAATGAGCAGCGTCGAACTTGCCATCACCGGCATGACCTGCGCATCGTGCGCGGCACGGATCGAGAAGCGGCTCAACAAGCTCGACGGCGTCGCCGCGACCGTCAACTACGCCACCGAGAAGGCGAAAGTCAGTTACCCCGAATCGGTTTCGACAGAGGAGTTGCTCGCGCAGGTCGCTGCCGCCGGATACTCGGCGAGCCTGCCTGCCGCTGTGCCCGAGCCACCCGCCGACGCCGATCCGGAGTTGACGGCATTGCGGACCAGGCTGTTCGTCAGCATCACCCTCGCCGTTCCCGTCATTGCGATGGCGATGATTCCGGCCCTGCAATTCACCAACTGGCAATGGCTTTCGTTGACTTTGGCGGCACCGGTCGTGGTGTGGGGCGGACTGCCGTTCCACCGCGCGACCTGGACGAATCTCCGGCACGGCGCCGCCACCATGGACACGCTGATCTCGATCGGCACCGTGGCCGCCTTCGCCTGGTCGATGTACGCCCTGTTCTTCGGCACGGCGGGCGAGCCAGGGATGAAACACCCGTTCCGCTTCACAGTCGATCGCATGGACGCAACTGCCAACGTGTACTTCGAAGTTGCCGCCGGTGTTGTCGTATTCATTCTTGCGGGAAGATATTTCGAGACCAGGGCGAAGCGGCGAGCCGGCTCGGCCCTGCGCGCGTTGCTCGAGCTCGGCGCCAAAGAGGTGTCGGTCCTCCGGTCCGGCACCGAGATCCGCATTTCCGCAATCGAACTCGCCGTAGGCGAACTTTTTCTCGTTCGCCCGGGCGAGAAGATCGCTACGGATGGCGTTGTCACCGAGGGCCGATCTGCTGTGGACATGAGCATGCTCACCGGCGAATCCGTTCCGATCGAGGTGTCCGCCGGCGACACGGTCATCGGTGCAACCGTGAACGAAGGGGGTGTCCTGACCGTCCGTGCAACCAGGGTCGGCAGCGACACCGCGCTCGCGCAGATGGCCGCCCTCGTCGAAGACGCGCAGAACGGCAAGGCTCCGGTACAGCGACTTGCCGACCGAATCGCCGGCGTTTTCGTGCCGATTGTCATCGCGATCGCCGTTGCCACACTTGGCTATTGGCTCGGCACCGGAAACCCGGCTGAAACGGCGTTCGCGGCCGCCGTCGCGGTGCTGATCATCGCGTGCCCGTGCGCCCTCGGACTGGCCACACCTACCGCATTGTTGGTGGGCACGGGTCGCGGCGCACAGCTGGGCATCCTCATCAAGGGCCCGGAGATTCTCGAATCGACACGGCGTATCGACACGGTTGTCCTCGACAAGACCGGCACCGTCACCACCGGACAGATGACCTTGGTCGACGTCATAGCGCTCGTCGACGAGAACGAATTACTCACTCTCGCAGGCGCCGTGGAGCAGGCGTCCGAACATCCTGTCGGGCGCGCGATCGTGGCGGGGGCACAGCAGCGCATCGGTTCACTCCCTCCGGTAACGGAATTCGTGAGTTATGGCGGCAAAGGCGTGCAAGGAATCGTCGACGGGCATGCGGTGATCGCCGGTCGTGGCGAGTTACTCACCGACTGGGCGCAGCCGTTGCCCGATGATCTCGCGGCCCGCAAAGCCGGCGCCGAAGCTGCCGGGCGCACCGTCGTCGCGGTGGCGTGGGACGGCGTCGCGCGCGGGTTGCTCGTGATCGAGGACTCGGTAAAAACCACTAGCGCCCAGGCGATTTCCGAGCTTCGCGAGATAGGCCTGACCCCGATACTGCTGACCGGCGACAACGAATCGATCGCGCGGACTGTCGCCGATCAGGTCGGGATCGCCGAGGTGATCGCGGAGGTCTTGCCCGCCGACAAGGTCGATGCGATCAAACGATTGCAGGCCGACGGCAAGGTTGTGGCGATGGTCGGCGACGGCGTGAACGATGCCGCCGCGCTCGCCCAGGCCGACCTCGGCTTGGCGATGGGGACCGGCACCGACGTCGCGATCGAGGCAAGTGACATCACCCTGGTACGCGGTGACCTGCGTGCAGTCGCCGACGCGATCCGATTGTCGCGCAGGACACTACACACCATCGAGGGAAACCTGTTCTGGGCCTTCGGATACAACGTCGCCGCCATCCCGCTGGCAGCCGCCGGCCTCCTGAATCCGATGCTTGCCGGCGCGGCGATGGCACTGTCGAGCGTGTTCGTCGTGACCAACAGCCTGCGCCTGCGCGGCTTCACCCCCCGTGCGTGATTCTTACCCTCCTCGGGGTGTGTGTTTGTTCAGGACATCGCGTGCAATTGATGTCTCAGGACATCGTGGACACTGACCGGTTCGTTCTTGTGATGATCAGGGATGGCCAGAACAGAGTTTTCGATGGATCCACAGTTTGTCGCAGCTGTTGCCTTC
>JBBSKP010000386.1:0-3002 GCA_038256175.1 Mycobacteriales bacterium | reverse complement strand
GAAAGCCTCGTGGGCCGAAGGCGTCCACACCCACCTCGGACTCGCGAGCGTCGGTTTCCCGAACCTCATCTACCTGTACGGCCCACAAAGCCCGTCAGGCTTCTGCAACGGACCGACATGCGCCGAGGTCCAGGGCGGTTGGGTCATCGACTTACTCACCCATCTCCGCGACCGCGGCGTCACCCGCATCGAGGCCACCCAGGAGGCCGAACAGGCATGGAGTGAGCAGGTCGCGATGATCAGTGAGATGAGTCTGTTCACCAAAGCCGACTCCTGGTACATGGGCGCCAACATTCCTGGCAAGAAACGTGAGCTTCTCAACTATCCCGGCGGGATTCCGCTCTACGCCGACCAGTGCCGAACCAGTGCCGCAAACGGCTACAGCGGATTCGAACTCGCCAAGGGACCCACCCGTTCCACCGAAGCAGGATGACGCGATGACGCTGCGATTTTCGTCCGGCGGGTTACGAGGCGGCAAGGCGTCGGTGAGATCCACAGCAACGAGGACCCGATCAACCACGAGAGGCTCAACATGAAGAATGTCGCAGGCAAGGTCGCCGTGGTGACTGGCGGCGCAAGCGGAATCGGACGCGCTGTCGCGGCTCGCTTCGCCGCGGCTGGTGCCAACGTGGTGATTGCCGACATCGAACAGGGCGCCCTCGACCAAACCGTTGACGACTTCGGCCGAGCCGGCCATGCAGTACTCGGCGTTCGCTGCGATGTATCCGACGGCGACTCAGTCCAGGCACTCGCCGATCTGACCATCGCCAAGTTTGGGGCTGTACACATTCTGCACAACAACGCCGGCGTGGGAATCGGCGGTCCGATCTGGACCCACTCGACCGCCGACTGGGAATGGGTGCTCGGAGTCAACCTGTGGGGTGTGATTCACGGGATCCGGGTATTCGTGCCACTGATGATCGAGCAGGGTCTACCGGCGCACGTCGTGAACACGGCTTCGATGGCAGGTCTCATCTCGGTACCGAACCTGGCCGCGTACAACGTCTCCAAGCACAGCGTGGTGACGATGAGTGAGACCCTCGCACGCGACCTCGCGATCGCCGGGCACGACATCGGAGTGTCCGTACTGTGTCCCGGGTTGGTGTCGACCAACATCTTCGAGTCCCAGCGCAACCGTCCGCCCGACCTGACCGCCACAGCCGACGATCAAGTATCGGCGAGCCTCCAAGGAATGATGAGCCGGGTTGACAAGCAAGCCCGCCGCGACGCGAGTTCATCGTTCAACGGGATGATCACGCCCGACGCCGTCGCGAACGATGTCTTCGATGCCATCATCGACGAGCGTTTCTACATCCTCACCCACCGCGAGTCCACGCATGAGCGTGTGCGAACCCGGATGAACGACATCGTCGAAGATCGTCAACCCTCGCCACTCGGCGGTCCCCAGTGAGACCGACACTCCAAGCACCGCCGGGAGCGGCCTGATGTCGGTCGTGCGAAGTGAAACCCGCGGAGGGGTCTGCACCGTCACGCTGTGCGACGACGAGCACCGCAACGCCCTCGGCCGCCAACTCGTCGCGGAGATGGTGGCGGCTTTCGACGCCGCTGAAGCCGACGACGACGTCCGCGTCATCATCCTCACCAACGAAGGGCGAGCGTTCTGCGCGGGAGCCAACCTGTCCGAGCGATCAAGTAGCACAGACGTTCCCGGGGCTCTCATCGACCCGATGCAACTCTTCGGGCGATTCGCCAACTCCCCCAAGCCATATGTGGGCCGGATCGCCGGCCATTGCGTCGCAGGAGGAATGGGCCTCGCCGCTGCGATGGACATCTCGGTCACAATCGACGACGTCAAATTCGGCTTCACCGAAGTCCGTATCGGCGTGGCGCCAGCCATGATCTCCGTCGTCTGTCTCCCCAAGCTCCGCACCGCCGACGCCCGGTCCACGTTCCTGCGTGGCAATCGCTTTGATGGCACCGAGGCCGCCCGGATTGGGCTTGTCAATGCCGCAGTCCCGCGCGATCAACTCGACGCCGAGATCGACGCGATCATTGCCGACCTGCTCGCCGCCAGTCCGGACGCGTTGGCGACGGCCAAGCAGGTATTGAACGATGTGCCGACGATGTCGACCGCCGACGCCTTCGCGTGGACATCACAACTGTCCGCTCAACTCTTCGAAACCAGCGAGGCCAGGGAGGGAATGACGGCATTCCTTGAACGACGACCCGCCTCGTGGGTGCTCCCACTCCCCGACCGTGCCAACTTCAAAACCTCCACCTGAGAGACCCGATGCACACAACACCCATTCAATTCCGTTCACACGACGACCTGTCTCTCGTCGCCGACCGCTGGGGACCCGACGACGGCCCCGACGTGTTGTTGCTACACGGCGGCGGGCAGAGCCGTCACGCCTGGAAGAACACTGGTGAAGTGCTCGCAGCCAAGGGGTTCCGCGTCACAGCCGTCGACTCACGCGGGCATGGCGACAGCGACTGGTCGCCAACCGGCCGATACGACATGCAGGACTTCGGTCGTGACATCGTCGAAATCGTGGCCACCATGCCCGAACCCCCAGCCGTCGTCGGCGCCTCCATGGGCGGCATGAGTTCGCTCCTCGCACAACGGTTCGCTCACCACCAGCTCTTTGCAAGCGTGGTACTCGTCGACGTCACACCGCGCATGAATCTCGACGGCGTTGCGCGCATCATGAAGTTCATGTCGGCCCATCCCGACGGATTTGCTGATCTCGACGAAGCAGCTACCGCAATCGCCGGCTACAACCCTCACCGCGACAAGCCACGCTCGTCAGCGGGGCTTGAGCGCGTGCTCCGACAGAGCAACAACGGCCGATGGGCCTGGCGTTGGGATCCCAAGTTCGTCACGTGGCGACAGGAACAGAACAGTGCGTCACCAACGGGGTTTCAAGACCGCATGGACCGCATGGCACTTGAAATGTACGAAGGGGCTGACGCGGTCGAGGGCCCGATCCTGCTCGTGCGCGGCCAGCAGTCAGACCTGGTCTCCGAAGAGGTCGCCGAAG
>JBBSKP010000385.1:0-3071 GCA_038256175.1 Mycobacteriales bacterium | reverse complement strand
TCCCATGGGAAAGGGCGCATGAGCTGCACATATGCCGCGTGTCGTGGGAATGAAAGGGGCAGAATCGAGGCCGACCAATCCGCGCAACTCCAACAGCGGCGGGGACGGCGGGTTACGTCACTTCAGAAGAGCCGCACCCATCTGAATTACAGTACCGTGCGGGTCCGACTGATAGGCGTGGATCGCAACGTGCCACTGAAAGCACTAGTGAAATCTGTTGAAACGCAGTGAATTTGATGCACCCACAGACACGAGCTGCAGAAGCTAGCCACAACCCGGCGAGCAAACGACCTCAGCACTCCTGTCAACCTTGACCGGCGACCACGCCAGTAGCACCGAGACGTGTGGACACAACCCACACGAGGTGCAAAAGCCCGCAATAAACAGACCGGCACTGCCTTCTGTCTATTGCGTCCACAAAGCACGACGTAAATTGCAAATTTGCAAGATGTGTCGTTAAACGTACCTACTTTTGGATCCATTCTTGGGGAAGAAGGAACGAAGGTCCGCCCAGTGTCTCGACTTGACTCAAGGTTCTGGGTAGGTGCACACGGCGCAGATTCTTGGTGACGTCGGGGGCGCCGAAATCGGGGGCTTTCAGGGTTTCGAAACGTGGCGCCGTAAAACGGAATTCTATGACGACTGGCGGCCGTGCCTAGCAATTATCTGGATCGTCGGTATCGTCTGGGTCATTGTTGGCATCATCCGTCGCGTCGGGTTCATCAGCGTTGGCAGCGTTTCTTCCGACATTCCACAACCCAGTGAAAGTTTCCGGACGTGGAGCAAAACCCTTCGACATGTCGCTGATGGGGTTGTTGTCCTGCGGACTCATCGAGCCCGGACACCTCCACACATCGGCATCGGCCGACGCCACGCACGAAGCCCCGTCCTTACGCTCATCCAGGACCTACACATTCGCATCATCCACGCCACCACCGGACAACTCGTCCGCGAACTCACCCTCGACTACCAGCCCCAAACACAAAAAAACTCCTGCACCCAGGGGTGCAGGAGTTTCCTATGTCTCGCGACATCACCTTGGCGGAAGCGGAGGGATTTGAACCCCCGGTCGTTCTCACGACGCTCGCTTTCAAGGCGAGTGCATTCGGCCGCTCTGCCACGCTTCCGTCGCAGATACTAGTCGAAGGGCGCAGGCCTTCCCTATTCGGCGGGGTGGTGGCCGATCGCGGCGTCGACCTTCGCAAACACATCGCCGACTACGTTCAGCTGCTCAGGGTCGAGTAGGTCGACGAAGTTCCGGCGGACACTATCGACGTGTGTCGGTGCTGCCTCACGATGTCGTCGGGCGCCTTCGTCGGTCAAATGGGCGAGCACCCCTCGACCGTCGTCGACACACGTACTTCGGCGGACCATGCCTTGCGCTTCCATCCGCCGAATCTGGTGTGTGAGCCGGCTGCGTGACGAGAGCACGCCGTCGGCGAGGTCGCTCATCCGCAACGAGTTGTCTGGCGATTCGGAGAGCATGACGAGAATGCGGTACTCGGCCATCGACAGATTGTGCTTCGTCTGCAGATCCCGATTCAGCTGATCGAGCAATCGCTGATTGCCCTCGATGTACGCGCGCCACGCCCGCTGCTCGTTCGCGTTCAACCACCGAGTCTCGAGTCGGGGCTGTTCCAACGGCTCTACCTGCACCCCTTCATACTATTCTCCCGACAGTCGCGCCTAATCCGCTTCAGCTCGCAAGAATTGACGGATTTATCTCTGCGACGCTCGCGAACCCCGATTGACCCATTGCGATGTCGAGATCGGCCAGCAGACACCGCAGCGCATGCTTCACGCCGTCCTTGCCTGCGATGCCGAGGCCGTACACCCACGGCCGTCCGTACAGGACTGCTTTTGCACCGAGTGCGAGCGCGATCATGACGTCCGAGCCGCACCGGATGCCGGAGTCGAACAGCACATCGGCGCGCTCGCCGACTGCTGCGGAGATGGGCCCCAACGCGTCGAGGGCTGCGATCGCACCGTCGACCTGCCTGCCGCCGTGGTTGCTGACGATGACGCCACTGGCTCCGGCATCGACGACTGCGCGGGCGTCGTCGGGGTGCAGGATGCCCTTGACTGCGATCGGCAGATCGGTCCACTCACGGATCCGCGCGATGTCGGCAGGACGGACGGTGTGGTTGCCGAACATTCCGACCCAGGTGAGCACAGCCATCTGCATCGCCTCGGCGCTCTCCTCCGGCGGTGCCGCAAGGCGGGACCGGAAGACCGGATCCGACAGGTAGTTCGCTATCCCCTTGCCGTTCAGGAAGGGCAGGTGCGCAACTTCGAGGTCGCGCGGGCGCCAACCGAGGCTGACCGTATCCGCAGTCACGACGATGGCCTTCGCACCAGACTTGGTTGCACGCTCGACGAAGGACTGTGCGACCTCCTCGTCTGCGGGCCAGTACAGCTGATGCCACCAATCCCCGGCCGCGGCGCCCACATCCTCGATGGGCGAAGAGGCCGCGGTCGACAACACCGACCCGATACCCAGCTCTTTGGTGACCTCTGCAACGACAACTTCGCCACGCTCGTGCACCAATTCCAGGACGCCGATCGGGGCGGTCAGAACCGGCGCCGCCAGCTTCGTCCCGAGCACGTCCACCGACAGGTCGCGCGCGTCGGGCGCAGCGGTTCCGCGGAGCATGCGAGGAACTATGCGACGGCGATCGAACGCCTCGAGGTTCGACCTAGCGGTGCGCTCCGACGACGCGCTCCCCGCGATGTAGGCGAACGCTTCAGGGGTGAGTGCGGTCGCTGCGCGCTCTTCGAGTCCGGCTGCGGTCATCGGCAGGTCTGGCTTCGCGCCGCCGAGTCCAGCGAAGTAGATCTCGTTTTGAAATCCTCCGAAATTGGTCACGGAGGCAGGCTACGCCCGGCCACATGACTTCCCGCGAGGCGTCGGGAAGAAGTGTCACCGCGTCGGTCTAACGTGCTCGGTATGCGCGCAATCACGATGAACGGTTTCGGCGGACCTGACGTTCTGCAATTGTCCGACGTCCCGAGTCTTCGCCCCGGCCATGGCGAGGTGTTGATCGACGTCGTCGCCACCGCTGTGAATCGCG
>JBBSKP010000384.1:0-3074 GCA_038256175.1 Mycobacteriales bacterium | reverse complement strand
GCTCCAAAAAAACCATCGGGAGCGGCGCCGGGTCTATCGGAAGGCTCGGCCTGTCGGCCAGAAACTCCTTGTTGTAGCGTGGCGCTCCGTCGAGGAGCGGCCGTCAGCTTTTTGGTGCTTCGAGCCCGTAAAAAAACATGGCCCGGGGATGGCTGCGGACTTGTGAGTGGTGACGCCGATCGGCGATCCCGTTTAGGAAATTGATCAATTCGCCCATCCCTCCTCGTCGGTTCTTTGGAGGAGCGCGATGGCAAAGACGAAGGCTGGGCAACGCAACAAGTCTCGGAGACCGCTCGCACCTGTACATCGGAACGCTGCGGGCCTCGATGTCGGCTCGACGTTTCACGTCGTTGCAGTACCACCTGACCGCGACCCGCAACCGGTGCGGTCATTCAAGAGTTTCACCGGTGATCTGCATGCGCTCGCCGACTGGCTCAAGTCGGTCGGGGTGACCACCGTCGCGATGGAGTCGACCAGCGTGTACTGGATCCCCGTGTTCGAGATTCTCGAAGCTCGTGGCTTCGAGGTGCTGCTCGTGAACGCGCGGAACGCGAAGAACGTGCCCGGTCGCAAGACGGACGTGAACGACGCGCAGTGGCTGCAGCAACTTCACGAATACGGCCTGCTCCGCGGCAGTTTCCGGCCGCGCGATGGAGTCGCGCGGCTGAGGGCGCTGCTCCGCCACCGTGAGCGCGTCGTCGAGTACGCGGCCTCGCACATCCAGCACATGCAAAAGGCGTTGATGCAGATGAACGTGCAGTTGCATCACGTGGTCAGCGACATCACGGGCCTGACCGGGATGAAGATCATCCGGTCGATCCTCGATGGAATCCGAGATCCCAAGCTCCTTGCCCAGCATCGCGACCGGCGCTGCAAGGCGTCGATCGAGACTGTCGGCAAGGCGCTCGATGGCAACTACCGGACCGAACATGTATTTGCGCTCCGTCAGTCGCTCGAGCTCTACGACTTCCACCGCGCCAAGGTCGACGAATGCGATGTCGAGATCGAGGTAGCGTTGGGCGAGCTGAACAACGACCGAGAGGTCCCGGCTGCGCCGATGCCCAAGGTCCGTCACGCCAGCAACCCGAACGAGCCCAAGTTCGAGCTCCGGTCCGCCCTCTACACCTTGCTCGGTGCGGACCTGAGTCAGATCCACGGATTCGGCGCATTCACCGTCCTGCGACTCGTTGGAGAGTGCGGTGACGACATGAGGAAGTGGCCGACCGCCAAACATTTCACGTCGTGGCTGTCCCTCGCTCCGGGCAACAAGATCTCCGGCGGCCGAGTGCTCAGCTCGCGGACACCCAAGTCCGCGAACCGAGCCGCCGTCGTGCTCCGCATGGCGGCCGTCAACATCGGCAAGACGCACACCGCTCTCGGCGCCTTCTATCGCCGCCTCGCCGCACGCACAGGCAAGGCGAAGGCCGTGACCGCGACTGCGAGGAAGCTGGCCGTGCTGTTTTACAACACCCTCCGCTTCGGCATGGCCTACGTCGATCCGGGACAAGACCACTACGAGGAGAAGTACAAGCAGCGCGTCGTTCACCAACTTCATCGACGAGCAAAACAGATGGGATTCACGATGGTTAAGGAGAACGCCACCGTTGGAGTTTCTTAGGAAAGTGTCGGAGCTGTTCGGGATTCCGCTGGAGAGCGAGAGCGAGACGAAGCCATGATGAAGATCGTCGACGAGACTTCAGCGGTCGACGGCATCGACGCGACGTGCGAGGCGCTCGGTGTCTGCCGCGCGAGCTACTACCGGTCGCGGGCACCGCGCGTGTACGGCCCGCGGTACCGGATGCGGTCGCCACGTTCGTTGTTGCCCGAGGAGAAGCGCGCCGTGCTCGACCTGTTTCACGAGGACCGGTTCGCCGACCTCGCCGTGGCGCAGGTCTACGCGACGCGGCTCGACGAGGGGCACTTCATCTGCTCCGAGCGCACGATGTACCGCGTGCTCGCCGCGAGCCACGAGGTCCGCGAGCGCCGCGCTCAGCTCATGCACCCGCGCTACGCCGCGCCCGAGCTCCTCGCCACCGCGCCCAACCAGCTCTGGTCGTGGGACATCACCAAGCTCAAGGCCCCAACGACCTGGTCGTACTTCTACCTGTACGTGATCATCGACGTCTTCAGCCGATGCGTCGTCGGCTGGATGGTCGCGGACGGCGAGAGCGCGACGCTGGCAGAGAAGCTGATTGGCGAGACCTGCGAGCGACAAGGCATCACACGCGGCCAGCTCACGATCCACGCCGACCGCGGCAGCTCGATGCGCTCCAAGCTCGTCGCGCAGCTCCTCGCCGACCTCGGCGTCACCAAGACGCACTCGCGCCCCCACGTCTCCAACGACAACCCGTTTTCCGAGGCTGCCTTCAAGACCCTCAAGTACCGTCCCGACTTCCCGGAGCGCTTCGGCTGCATCGAGGACGCGCGCTCGTATTGCGTCGATTTCTTCCGTTGGTACAACGACGAGCACCGGCACAGCGGTATCGGCCTGCACACGCCCGCCGACGTCCACTATGGCCGCGCCAAGCAACGCACCGACGCCCGCGCCGTCGTCCTCGCCGCTGCACACCGCGCGCATCCCGAGCGCTTCGTCCACGGCGCACCTCGCCCGCCTGCGCTGCCGACGGCAGTGTGGATCAACAAGCCCAAGACGGGAGGCGCTGATCAGCCGGCGATCGATTCACTAAACTAATGCTCTCCGGTGTCTCAAACTCGTTGACAGGTTCCGCCACGTATGCGGCGTTCGAATACGACCTCGCCGGGAACATGACCCGACGTTGTCGGGGAGGCGCCGTCGCTGCGTGCACGGGGGCGGGCATGGAACGACTCGAGTACGTCTACGATGGCCGGGATCGGCTGCGTCGCGTCAAGCGATACGTTGCGAACGCGCTGACGGGCAGCGAAGAGTATTGGTACGACGCGAACGGCGCTCGGATCGCGAGCGTGAAACGCGACAACACCAACCTGAAGACCGAGATGATCTGGGTCATCGGCGACACCGAGGCCCACTACGACCCGGCCGGTGTTGTCACCCACGTGTACTCGAACGTCACGCTCGGGACGCCGGTGGCCCG
>JBBSKP010000383.1:0-3086 GCA_038256175.1 Mycobacteriales bacterium | reverse complement strand
GAGGCATCGCTCCTGATTCACGAAATCAACTTGGGCGCCACAGCAATTGGCACCGGACTCAATGCTCCCCCCGGATACACCGAGCTTGCCTGCGACTACCTGAAGCAGATCACAGGGCTGCCGCTGGTTACGGCGACGGATCTGGTCGAGGCAACGCAGGACGTCGGTCAGTTCGTGCACCTATCGGGCGTTCTCAAACGCGTCGCGGTCAAGCTCTCGAAGATTTGCAATGATCTGCGACTCTTGTCGTCCGGTCCGCGCAGCGGGTTCGGCGAGATCAATCTCCCTCCCGTGCAGGCGGGTTCGTCGATCATGCCCGGCAAGGTAAATCCCGTCATCCCCGAGGTACTCAACCAGGTCGCGTACGAGGTGATCGGCAACGACGTCACCATCACGATGGCGGCCGAGGCTGGGCAGTTGCAGCTCAACGCTTTCGAGCCGGTCATCGTGTATTCGTTGTCCGACGGCATGGCCCATCTCGGCGCCGCGTGCCGCGTACTCGCCGAGCGCTGCGTTCTCGGGATCACGGCCAATGTCGAGTACTTGCGCCGGGAAGTCGAAAATTCGATAGGCCTCGCGACAGCCCTCAATCCCTTCATCGGCTACGCCGCTGCGACCCGAATCGCCCAGGAGGCGTTGCTCACCGGGCGCAATGTCGCCGATCTCGTGCTCGAGCAGAAGCTGCTCGACCGCGATCAGCTCGACCGAATCTTGCAGCCCGAGTATCTGGCCAACCTCAGCAAATGACGCAGGACCCGGCCATGCGAACCATCGTGCTGATCACGACCGGCGGCACCATAGCCAGCACGGTCGGCAAGGACGGTGCACTTGCGCCGAGTATGCGCGGCCACGATTTCCTCCATGGCGCATCGAACGGCGTGACCCTACGCCTGCACGATCTGATGTCGGTCGACAGTGCTGCGATGACGTTCGCGGACATGGATCTGATTCGCGAAACGATCTGTGCTGCTTTGGAAGACGACGCGATCGACGGGGTGGTTGTACTGCACGGCACCGACACGATGGAAGAGACAGCACTGCTCGTCGACTTGCAGCATTCCGATCCCCGGCCCGTGGTTTTCACCGGCGCACAACGAAGCGCCGACCACCCCGAAACCGATGGACCCTCGAATCTCGCCGCGGCAATCGATTGTGCGTGCGATCCCGCCTCCCGTGATCGCGGCGTCCTGATTAGCTTCGGCAGAAACAGCTATGCCGCAAGGGGTGCACGCAAGGTCCACACCACAGCACTCGCAGCGTTCGCGGGACCGGCACGCGCAGGCACCAGGCCGACACTGCCCGCACGGCCCGTTGCCGGTACTCGGGTCGACATTGCCGCGCTGTATCCGGGCGCCGATAGAACTGCGATCGACGCGTTCGTCGCCGCAGGTGCGCAGGGGTTGGTACTCGAGGCGATGGGCAGCGGAAATGCCAATAGCACCATCGTCGAAGCGGTCCGCGATGCCGTGGCCGCCGGTGTGAGCGTCGTACTGTCGACGCGAGTGCACGACGGCGCGGCGGCGGCGATGTATGGCGGCGGCGGTGGCGGCAGCGATCTCACGGCAGCGGGTGCCGTTGTGTCCCACGACCTGCGACCGAGCCAAGCACGCATTCTGTTGGCGGCCTTGCTTGCCGCACACGCCGATCGGCAAATCATACAAGAATGGTTCAGCGGTGGCTGAGCACATTTACGACGCGACCGTCCGGATCGCGCACGAAGAAACGCCGCACGCCCCACGGTTCGTCGGTAAGCGGGTGCACGATCTCGGCTCCAGCCTCGACAGCAGCGGCGTGTGCCGCGTCGACGTCGTCGACCTCGATCGATAGTTCGGGGCGCACCGCCGCCGATGCATCGTGGGTCATGAAACTCAGTTGTACCTGTGGACGCTCTGGACTCGCCACTGTGGCAACCCATTCCAGGTCCATGACCACTTCGAGGCCGACCACAGTCGTGTAGAAGGTCGTCATCGCGCCGATGTCGTCGGTCGCCAGGTCGGCGACAATGCGGTTCACTTTCGGAGGCGTCATAGCTCCATACTCCTACCGCCCCGAACCGCGGGCTTGGACAAATGGGACTTACTTACGGTCAGAGTGACCCAGATCCCGTTCCGGTGAGACCCAGTCGCGCACCAGCTGCTTGAGCACCGTGATCTCCGGAAAGCCGCCCTGCTCCTTGCGATCCCAGATCGACTCGTCGTCGACGGCGATACGGAAGACACCACCGGTCCCCGGGATGAGCGCGACCTCGCCGAGCTCTTGGCCGAAGGTGCTGAGCAACTCTTGCGCCATCCAGCCTGCTCGAAGCAACCATTGACACTGCGTGCAGTACTGAATCGTCACGCGCGGCGAAGGAGTGGTCACGTCCGCAGCCTATCGGCTCGCTGCTCCAGGTACCGTTTCTCGGGCGAGCTCGTTGTCCGCCGGGCGGCGTCGCGGTAGAACTCCACAGCCGGAGCAGTGTCGCCCGCCATTTCGAGAAGGTGCGCGCGCACGGCACTGAGTCGGTGATGGTCCGCAAGACGTTGGTCGTCGTCGAGAGCGACGAGCAAATCGAGTCCCGCACGCGGCCCGTCCACCATCGCCACCGCAACCGCCTGATTGAGCGTGACCATCGGACCGGGCGAAATGCGTTCCAGCACTGAGTAAAGCTGGGTTATCTGCGCCCAATCGGTGCTGCCGGTAGACGATGCCTCGTCGTGCACCGCGGCGATCGCCGCCTGAACCTGGTACGGCCCCAACGGCGTTCGGGCCAACGCGTCGCTCACGATCGCGACTCCTTCGGCGATCGATTCCGAATTCCACAACGAACGATCCTGTTCGGCGAGCGGAACCAGCGATCCGTCTGCGGTTGTGCGTGCGGGTCGACGCGCGTCGGTCAGCAGCATCAGCGCGAGCAGCCCGGCAACCTCGCCGTCATCCGGCAGCAGACGGAACACATTGCGCGCCAACCTGATCGCCTCGGCAGTGAGGTCGGTCCGCTGCAAGTCATCACCCGATGTCGCGGTGTAGCCTTCGTTGAAAATCAGATACAACACATGCAGTACGGCCGTGAGACGCTCACTACGTTCGGCCGCCGCCGGCATCCG
>JBBSKP010000382.1:0-3088 GCA_038256175.1 Mycobacteriales bacterium | reverse complement strand
GAAGAGGGCGAGTACCTCGGCGAGCAGTTCATGCCGTGGTTCCTGAAGGAGCAGGTCGAAGAGGTCGCAAGTGTGACGACCATGCTGACCCTCGCCGACCGGGCCGGCTCGAACCTGTTCGATCTCGAGGAGTTCGTTGCTCGCGAGATGGGCACACCGAAGGACACCAGCGGAGCACCCGCAGCCGCAGGCGGCTCGATCTAGCTCATCACGTCAGCGCAGGGTCACCTGGCGGCTCCGGAGGCCGTCGCGTGCCCTGCGCTCGTCGGACGTCAGCGGGGCGTCGACCGCAACGGCCGCGACCAAGCGTTCGTCCAATTCTGTTGCGGCGCTGATCCATTCGTTCGGGTGCTGTTCCGGGTCGAGGTCGAAGACGGGCACTAGCAGCCCGTGCGTGCGGAACGATCCCGCAAACCGCGAACCCTCGCCGAGATGCAGGTTGCCTGCCGCGTGCAGCCGGGCAAGCGCCAACATCAGTTCGTCTTCACCCTCGGGGCGGACCCAACGCAGGTGCGCCTTGTCGCCCGCGTCGACCCACCATGCCGCAGCGAGACCTTCGAGCCGAGCCGACGGCATGATCGCGCCGTTGGCCTGCTCTACGGTCGCGGCAACCTCGGGGCTCGGTTCGGCACCTTCCGGTAGCCACCAGTTGAAGTCCTGGTGCACGGTGATGTCCAGGGCCGCGTTCGCGTCGATGACGTCGGCAAGCCGTGGACTGTCGGGACCCACTTCGGCGGCGACGAGCGATTCGCCGGCGTCGGCGGCCTGGGCCCACTGCACCGCCGCACCCAGATCCGCAACAGGATCCGCTGACTGGGACTGCACCTGTACGGCGACGTAACCGGTCTTTACGTCGCCCTCGTTGCGCACAAGCGCCGCTACCGCACCGGGAAGAACGGTGGCCAGCACGACCGCGCCAGCACCCTTCACAGGCAACGATGCCGTGGCCGAAGGCACGAATTCACGCAACGCGACCAGGTCGCACTCTGCGGCGAGTCCCTCGAAGGGACGCGTCACCGCGGACGCGGCTTGCTCCAACGCCGCCCGGCGCTCGGCGAGCCGCTCGGCCCGATTGCTACCCGGCTTCGGACTGTTGCGCTTGCTCTTCTTTGCCACGACGCAAAAACCTACACTGCGCGTGGCCCGACGTTTGCCCCGATCTCTGGTTACTATTCGCGAATCGTCACTACCGCGGGACGGAGTGCAATGTTCGGAATCGTCAGGCCGTGTCGCCACCGGCTGTCCGAAGGCATGCGGACGCAGTGGATGGCGCACCTGTGCGGCCTCTGCCTCGCGCTGCGAAACGACCACGGTCAGCTCGCGCGGGTCGCCACCAATTACGACGGCCTGATCATCTCGGTGCTCGTCGAAGCTCAGTCACAGCAGTCCGCGGGCTTCCGGCGTACAGCAGGGCCCTGCCCGCTGCGCGGTATGCGGACCGCATCGGTGGCACACGGCGAAGGAGCCCGGCTCGCCGCGACGGTGTCGTTGGTCCTCGCATCGGCCAAGGTCCGCGATCACATCGCCGATCGAGACGGTGTGTTCGCGCGCCGTCCGATGGCCGCCGCAGCCACACGCGTTGCCGCATCGTGGGATCGGGGCGGTGCCCGCGCAGGCTCCGACCTGGGCTTCGACACCGCGGTATTGCTGGACGCGATCGACCGTCAGGCCGACGTCGAAGCTGCGGCAGGGATAGGCACCTCGCTGCTCGACATCACCGCACCCACCGAACGTGCCACGGCAGAAGCCTTCGCCCACACAGCAATTCTCGCCGGTCGACCGGCCAACGCCGAACCGTTGCGCGAAGTGGGCAGACTCTTCGGTCGCCTTGCACACCTGCTCGACGCCGTCGAGGACCTCGCCGACGACGCGGCGGCCGGCGCATGGAATCCCATCGCGGCAACGGGAACCGAACTGGCAGAAGCAAAGCGGCTGTGCGACGACGCTGCATGCGGAGTACGGCTCGCGCTGCGCGACGCGGACTTCGTCGAGGGGAAACTTGCTCACCTGCTATTGGCACATGAGCTGCAGATCTCGGTCGATCGAGTGTTCGGCACCTTCCTGCCGTGGGAGAAGCCGCCCGGTGCGCCACAGGGACCGCCACCGAATCGACGCGGAACCATGGAGGGGTGCGCGCTCTGGACCGGCCTCTGCTGCACCGGCCAATTGTGTTGCCGCGACCCGTATCACGATCCGTGGACCGGCCAGCCCCGGCAAGGTTGGTGCCGCGGCGGATCGTGCAGCAACTGTTGCGATTGCGATTGTTGTGACTGCGACGGATGCTGCTGCGACTGCTGAGACTCAGGCCGATTCGGCGAGCAGCGTTTTCGTACGGCCCGGATAGTTGGAGGCAATCCAGCTGACGCCGAGCTCACGGCACAACTTCACGTCATCGGCGTCGTCGACCGTCCAGCAGTACGTCGCACGGCCCGCGGCAGCCGCCCGGTCGACGAGGTCCGGATGGTCGCGCAATGTCTTGATCGACGGACCGACCGCCGTCGCGCCGACCGTGGTTGCCGCGCCGCCGCCCAGATAGCGCGACGAGTCACCCAGAAGCACGGTCGGCAGCAGCGGTGCCGAGCGGCGGATCCGCCAGACAGCCGTCGCCGCAAACGACATCACCACGGCACGCGAATGATCCGCGGACGCAGGCGACGCAATCCCGAACCGCTGCAACTCGGCCAACAGCTTGTGCTCGACCAAACCGCCGTATCGCACGGGATGTTTGGTTTCGATGAACAGCTTGGTCGGCCGGCTCTTCCAGTCCAACACCAGCGTGATCAGCTCACCGAGAGTGAGCACCGTTGCCGATTCCGCGCTGCCACCGAAGTCCAGTTGCTGCAACGCTTCCAAGGTCATCTCGCTGACCAGACCGGAACCTGTCGACGTGCGATCGACCGTCCGGTCGTGCACACAGACAAGATGGCCGTCACGGGTGAGCCGGACGTCGCATTCCAGACCGTCAGCGCCCTCCTGCAGGGCGAGCTCGTAGGCAGCGAGTGTGTGCTCCTGACGCGCCGCAGACGCTCCCCTGTGCGCAACCACGAATGGCGAGCGGTTGTCGGGGCTCACTTCGCCATGACCTCCT
>JBBSKP010000381.1:0-3094 GCA_038256175.1 Mycobacteriales bacterium | reverse complement strand
TCGTCTCCAACGGATTCCGGAACGGCGACATGGTCAACTGGTAGATGGCTGTGCGGGCTGGATCGACACCAGGCAATGTGGCCTTGGCTGTGTAGGAACAGTGCACGTCGCCGCCGAGCAGCAGCAAAGACGCAGGCGGTTGGTCGGCCTGAGCAATCTCCGTGAGCATGTCGACCACGGCACCGAACGAACTGCGGAACGCCGACCAGTGCTCGATGTCTACGCCCTGACGAATCTTCTCGCCGAGCCGGGCTCCGCGCTTCTTACCCCAGGCGCCGGCGGCGACGGCCTCGTTCCACCCTTCGAGGTGATGGATGCCCTGCGCTAGCAGGAACGGGAGGGTTGTCCCGACGAGCAGATGATCGATCCGCTCACCTGGACGTGGATGTGTTGCCTTCTCGTGCAACCATTCTCGCTCGACGCGATCGACTATCGCCCGATTGTCGGGGTCGAGCCTCCGGGAGCAGCGGGCGTCCACTGCCAACATCCGGATGCCCAGTCGCTCGCTGCCGAAATCCCGGAAGAAACTCCATCGCGAGCTGCTGGGCTCTGCGTCCGAGCGCCATGCGAACTCGTCGATTCGGCGGGACCGCTCGTCGTCGTCGATGTCGGAGGTGACCATCACCCAGGTGCTGTCCTTGGCCAGTTCGTCGGGGGAGAGGTTGCCGAGATGCTGGTAGATCCAATACGACGCAAACGCGCCGCGAACTCGGTCGGGCCACCACGGTTGGGGGGTGACGGTGTCACGCCAGGTCTGCGAGGTGTTCCAGTCGTCGCGCAGGTCGTGGTCGTCGAGCAACATGCACGTCGGAACGGTGGAGAGCAGCCAGCGGATCGGCTCGGGCTGCCAGCTGTCCGCATAGAGCCAGGTGTATTGCTCGAAATTGCCGATCTCGCCGCGCACCTCGTTCCATTCGGGCGGCAGGTCTTGCTGTGCGTGTTGCAGTCGCTCGCCCAGCGTGTCGGATGGGTCGTCGGCGTACACCTGATCGCCGCCGAGGAACAAGGCGTCTGGCCAGGTCTCGTAGTCCGACACGGCCATACGCTCGGCAAGCGCGGCCAACGCATCAGCTCCGAAACTCTTCAACGCCTCGCCTACAAACGGGGCGGACCGCCGGCAGGAGCCGAATGCAAGTCGGAATGTCTCGTCGTCACGGAAGGTGCGCATCACGCTCGGCGGGAACGACGAAGCCGCATCAGGCCACACCGGGACGTCGTCGAGCGTCACGGCGTAGGGCGTCTGAGTACCGGGCTGCAAGCCTTCGATCACCACGAGCGCGTAGTGGTGGTTGTGAACGCTCCACGTCTGCGTGCGATGCCCAAGTACTTCTACCGAACACGCACGATCTGTCTCTACCCACACTGTCGCTCGAGTGGTGTCGACGTACCGCAACAGCGGCCCGACGACGAGTGACGCTGTTGCCATGGCACCGACGTTACTTTCCCTGGGCGACTTGCATTGCCCGGAACGATTTCACAGCGCGGCGACGGCGGGTTCCGCGAGCAAAGTCGGTTCGCTGCGACCCCGCAATGTGACGCTGCCGCAGTCGTTCCACAGTGCGCGTTCGCTCGCGTCGGCGGCCTCGACTGCCCGGTGTGCGGACAGGATGCGTGTCTCCCGGCTCTTCGCGAGTTCTGTGAGCCGGGCAGCTTCGTTGACGGGGTCGCCGATCACGGTGTACTCGTAGCGCTGCTCAGCGCCGATGTTGCCGGCGAAGACAGATCCGAAAGACACGCCGATTCCGAAGTCGACGGGATCGAGGGATCGCAAGGCGGTGCGAAGCGTGCGCGCGGTCGCGAGGGCTGCGCCTGCCGGATCGTCGAGCACAAGGGGTGCGCCGAAGATCGCGAGCGCGGCGTCGCCTTCGAACTTGTTGATCAGTCCTTGGTGGTCGTCGACAGCGGTCACGACTATCCGGAAGAAGTCGTTCAGCACGGCTGCGACCTCGTTCGGGGGCTTCGTTGCGGCGAGTGCAGTCGATCCAACGAGGTCGATGAACAGGACTGCAACCCGCTGGACGTCGCCGCCAAGCAGTGTCTCCTGCTCGAGCGCTCGCTGCGCAACGTCGTGACCCACGTGGCGTCCGAAGAGATCTCGGATGCGTTCGCGCTCGGCGAGTCCGGCGACCATCCGATTGAAACCGGTTTGCAGTCGACCGATTTCGGACGAGTCGTACACACCGACTTCGATGTCGGTTCGGCCCTGCTCGACGTCACCCATCGCGTTGCTCACCTCGCGCACCGGATCCGACACCGAGCGCGCGACCAACCTGATGCCACGGAAACCGATCCCAAGGGACAGTGCGGCGAGGATCAGTACGGGCGCGGCGATCGAGGTTCCCGTCGGGATGATCCACCCGGTGTAGTCCGCGACGACGATCAGCACGATCGCAGCCGCCGGAAGAGCCGAGCACAACATCCACGTGATGATGAGGCGCGCGAGTACGCCGGGTGCCGATGTGCGAAGTGGGGCCGCGGCCATCGCGGCCGCAATGACTGGTCGCAGGGTTCGTTCGGTGACGAGGTATCCCATGCACGCTGTGGCCGCACCGCCGAACAGCACGGCGAGCGCGATCAACGCGGTGATCTGGGCCCCTGCCGAACGGTTGATCAAGATGAAGACCGCGCCTGCGATCCACCAGATGGTGAGATGGAGGAGGGTTTGGCGGTAGGCGATCTGCATCGCCGCATACTGCTGCCTCGGTGTCGGAATCACGTCGCGCGAGAACCACTTCAGCGCGGGGACAACAATCAGCACGCCGCCGATGGAGCCAACGGCTGCGCTGATTACGACAAGCACCACGAGTAGCACCACGTTGCCTCGTGTGACTAGATCCGGCCCGTCCTCGCTACGCGTGAGCAGCGCGATCACGACGGAAATGTCGAACGCGGCCAACATGTTCGAGCTGGCCAGGCCGAACGCGTACCGGAGCCAGAGGTGCCGCGCATCGCGATCCATGAGGGATCCGTACGTCGTGGTGTGCCGAACGCCGTCGAAAAGGCCGGTTCGCCAGCGTCGATCGATATCGGACATCGAGCTTGCCTGTCGTTCGGCTGGTGAATTCGGGGCCGACGTGATGGTAACGACGCAAAC
>JBBSKP010000380.1:0-3097 GCA_038256175.1 Mycobacteriales bacterium | reverse complement strand
CCGGGCGCGTCTGCGAAGTATGCGGCGGCATGCGTCCAGGCAGCGGCAAAGCGGTCCTGCAGGCCGATCCCGCCCGGCCCAGCTGCGTTGGCGAGGAAGTGATCGTATGCCCGCGCAAGCGCCGGCTGGCCGAACATGTTGCCCGGGAAGCCCAGCCGCGGTTGTGCGGGTAGTCCGTCGTCGAGCACTGCCCAGTCGGGGGCGAACTCGCCCTGGAACCTTTCGTTGTACATGTCCTGGTGCATGTCGATCAGCGACGCGATGCCTTGGGACGCAAGCATTTCCACGGTGCGCCGGATACTGGCGAGATAGCCGTCGTCGTAGACGCCCGGTGCCGGTTCGATGGCCTTCCAGATCAGCCCGACGCGGACGCTGTCGAATCCGTTGTCGGCAAGGAAGGCGGCGTCGTCGTCGCCGAAACCGATGGCTTCCTGCGTGTACGGCGCCCGCTTGTTGACCGTGTTCACGCCGCTGGTGATCACCACGCGACCGCCGGCGTCGGTGAGCCAGCGGCCGGCGTGCGAATACGAAGTAGCGGCGGGAGTCGCCGATGCCAGTTGTGGTGTAAGTATTGACACTGCGAGCAGGGCAAGCGTGGTGATGGACCGACGTAGCGAACGCTTTCGCGGCATGACTTCCCCCGAGGTTGTGACCGTCGTCGTCGTGCCCGAACTTACGCGCCTAGCTGCCCACTGCGGAGACGGATCGCGCGATAGGGATGTACGGGCCGTAGACTGTAACGGACATCGAGTTGTGCATGGATTGCCCGTCGCCACACTGCTCCTCAACCGCGCACGGGGCGAAACGAACTCCGGACGGAGTCTGCACCTCATGAAAGAGACCGCCACCCTCGGCCTCCAAGCATTTATCACCGACGTAGTTCAACGGGGTGGACGGGCTGTACCTGTTGCCGACTCGACCCGCGGCGCGGTTCGCGTATGGGGCACCGGCGGCGACAGTTACATGGTGCAAGTGCGTGCCAAGGCCGGCGGAAACTGGAGCGCGAGCAGGCGTGACGCCGCGCTGAACTCCGACGCAGGCGCGCAGTACTGGGCCTTCGTAGACATCGGCAGTAACCCACGTGAGACGTTCATCATGCCGGCCGAGGAGATCGCAGCCGACATTCGTTGCGAGGTCGACGCATGGTTGGCCGAGCGGCCGGGTCGTACGCCGTCCGGTCATATCTCGATCGCGATCGACCGAGTAGCGCACCGGCGTGCACGCTGGGACCTGTTGGGAATCTCGGCAAGCGCCGACACGTCCGTCGCGCCGGTCGAAATCGACCTCGACGCACTCTCCACCATTGTTCCGCGAGCGCAGAAGAAAGCCGCGGCGGTCGTCGAGGAAGAACCCGAGTACAGGGAGCGCTTCGTCGCCGATTTCGAGGGCTACCGCATCGTTGCGCTGCTCGAGCAGAGCACGCAACAGATGGAGATCGTCGACGGCCCGATGCAGGGTCGCCGATTCGAGAATCCGACCGTTGCCGCCTCGGCAGTAGCCAGCTTTGTCAGTGGCGATGTCGAGAAGCGTGACGGTGCGACTTTCTGGCGGGCCGAAGCTATCTAACGTTCATTCCGGCTGTGGCCCCGCCGAGACCGGCCGGACTTCTACAAAATCGATCGCGGCATCCGGTATCCGGGCCGCGATCGTGGTGGCTTCCTCGATATCGGTGCACTCGACGACGTAGAAGCCGGCGAGGTGCTCCTTGGCTTCGAGGAACGGACCGTCGGTCGTCAGCACCGTGTCGTCCCGAACGCGCACGGTCTTGGTGTTGATCTCGTCGGACAATCCTTCGCTGACAACGTGGTGTCCCGAATCGACCAGGCCTTGGTGTAGCTCTGCATGCCCTCGCCCGACCGCGATGCGTTGTTCGAGTGACAGCGCGGCCCAGCTGTCGGGGTTGCTATAGATCAGCAGCATGTACTTCATAGCCATCTCCTCTTTGCTTTCCTGAGACGTCGACGCCAACTTCCCCGCCTCGACATACTCGTCTATGTCGAGGCCGATGATTCGGCTCCGACGTCTCCGGCGTAAGGGAAACAGACGAAGGAGGACGATCATGTTCGCGGACACCAAAGCATTCACCGGCTTCTCGGTCGACGATATCGAGATTGCCAAGAAGTTCTATGGGGACACACTCGGCATACGCGTGAGCGACGCCGGGATGGGAAACATCGCGCTGCAGCTGGCAGGGGGCAACGATGTGTTCATCTACCCCAAGGACGACCACGTCCCGGCGACATTCACGATTCTGAACTTCGAGGTCGACGACATCGACAAGGCGATCGACCAGCTTGTCGAGCGTGGGGTGACGATCGCGCGGTACGACGGAATGGAGCAGGACGAGAAGGGCGTCATGCGCGGACTCGAGCACGACATGGGCCCCAACATCGCGTGGTTCACCGATCCGGCGGGCAACGTGCTCTCGGTTCTGCAGAGCGAGTGATCGGGCACAATGGCAGGCGTGCGCGCCGGGCGGGAGTTCGAGGATCAACTACGCCAGCTCGCGCCACATGTGCTCGGCGCGCTTGTCCGCAAGTACGGCCACTTCGATGCCGCCGAGGACGCCGTGCAGGAGGCGCTCCTCGCCGCGTCGGTCCAGTGGCCGAACGAGGGAGCACCGACCAACCCGCGTGGTTGGCTGATCACGGTTGCCTCGCGGCGGCTTACCGACCAACTCCGCAGTGACGAAGCCCGGCGCAATCGCGAAGCGCACAACTTTGCGCAGGAACCCGACGAGCCACCTACACCGGCCGACGACGATGACACGCTCACCTTGCTGTTCCTGTGTTGCCATCCGGCGCTGACGGAACCGTCGCAGGTAGCGTTGACTCTTCGCGCGGTCGGCGGATTGACGACCGACCAGATTGCCCGAGCCTTCCTCGTCCCGGAAACAACTATGGCCCAACGGATCAGCCGGGCGAAGCAGAATGTGAAGAAGGCGGGAGCCAGGTTCCGGATGCCGGCGGCGGCCGAACGTAGTGAGCGTCTCACGGCCGTACTGCATGTGTTGTATCTGATTTTCAACGAAGGCTACACCGCGACATCGGGTGATGACTTGCAGCGGACCGACCTCACTGCCGAGGCGATCAGGTTG
>JBBSKP010000379.1:0-3143 GCA_038256175.1 Mycobacteriales bacterium | reverse complement strand
CACATCCAATCCGACACTCGTACGCTGATACATCACTGGGGCCTCCACATCTTGTGGCTCTACCGGCCAGGACCTACTCCTACCGGCAACCCACGGTTACATGTGTCGAGGCCCCAGCCCAGACCCTCATACCGTCTAACGGCCCTGGGTGCGGCGGGACGAGCCCGTGTATGACGGACATACCGGCAAGGTGGGAATCGCCACCCACATCAACGACTGGCCCGATCGCCGTGCAACGAGGACGCTCACCGGCATCACCGATCCAGCCAACGACGCCCCCCAAGGTGGACAAGCCAGCCGAAGTCGCCAAGGCAACTACGGCCGTGCCGCGCAGGACACCTTCGCCACGGACTGGTGCGAAGAAGGCGGCTGCCAAGAAGGTGCCGACGAAGACAAGCGGAGGCGCCGCTCCTTCATGACGTCACCGCGCACCGTCGTCATTCGACACCCCCGCCGAACATCAATTCGTCCGTGGATTCAAGCGAAAACGTTCGCCGACACAAGATCCCTGCAGGAGTTGATCGTGTTTGCGGTCAAGACTCTCGCCCCGTCTGCCGACCTTCGACTTAGCCTCGATAGGTTCGTGCTATGACCAGCAATCCTGCTGATTCCGCCGCTGTCAGCAATAACGACAATCAGGTTCGCCCATTCGTGGGTTCCGCCGTTGTTGCAGTTGGAGTCGGGATTTACATTGCAGCGTTGCTCATCGTTGCCCTCGGCAATCGAGGTCAGATCCGCTACACCGCAGATAGCAACGACACGATCCCGATATGGCAACCGTGGCTGCCCGCCGTCGTTGGTGTTGTAGTCATAATGTTAGTGCCACGTGGACAGACTGAACCGGACTACCGCAGTGCTCCGACCGAACGCGTTCGCGCCGAAGCTTTCACGCTCCTCACTCTGGCGATCGGGTTCACGATTCTCTTGGAACTGCTCGGGCCCGCCGAACCTCGTTACATCATTCTGAAACTGGCACTGCTTGTTTGTGCACCGATAGCCCTATTCGCTGCCACCCGGCGGCGGGCTAGATCGGCCCCCGGTGACATCTCCGCGGCGTTATCAGGCCGATCCGAGTCGGCCATCGAAGGCGGGCACCGCCACAGCTGGCGGCCACTGATACCCGCAGCCGGTTGGGTTATCACCTATTTGGTCCTGTCAACCGCTCACCCCGACAACAGTTTTGACACCGATCTCCCGACGCTGGCCTCTTTGATAGCCATCGGTTTCGTTCTCAACGCCGTTGTCGAAGAGTTCTTCTACCGGAAGTGGCTACAAACCCGATGGACCAACTTCCTCGGTGGCGTATGGCCGGCAATCATTCTGACTTCGATCGTATGGGCCTCATGGCACATTGCGATCCAAGGCAGCGGCAATCTCGTCCTTGACCTTGCCAACGTGATTGCCAATCAAGGGATCACTGGACTGTTTCTCGGCTTCCTCTGGGTGCGCTATCAAGCCATGTGGCCGCTACTTGTCATCCACGGCCTAATGAACGCCAACCCAGTAACTCTCTTCTAGCTGCTCTATTAGGCCATGACGGCAGCAAGCTGCGGCGAATTCTTCAGCGTTTGGTAGATGACGCAATAGCGCTCGGTGAGGCGTAGTAGCGTCGCCAACTGGTCGGCGTCGGCATCGGTCTCCAGGTCGAACGTCAGCCTGATATCGCGGAACCCGACCGGCGCCGACTTGTCGACCCCCAGCGTGCCGCGGAAGTCCAAGTCACCCTCCGCTCGGACAGTTCCGCCGTGCACGTCGATGCCGAGGGACGTCGCGACGGCTCTGCAAGTGACGCCCGCGCACGCAACGAGAGCTTCCAACAGCATGTCGCCCGAACACGCGAGGGACCCATCGCCGCCTGTCGCTGGGTGCAATCCCGCCTCGACGAGCGCTCGTCCGGTATCGACTTTGCACGAGATTCCCAGGCCGTCCAGTTCGCCCGTGGCGTGCAGGGTGATCATCGCGGCGTCCGGCTCGGCCCGGTAGCGATCCTTCAGTAGGGCCTGAACTGCGCGGAGCTCGTCACCATTCATCCACCAATGCTAGGCGCGGGTCAGGTAGCCCCGCAGCACCCTCGCAACCTCGGTGATCTGCGCGACCGGGACGTTCTCTTCCGGCTTGTGCGCCAGGTTCGGGTCACCCGGCCCGTAGTTGACTGCCGGAATACCGAGCGCCGCGAATCGGGAGACGTCGGTCCAACCGTATTTCGCTCGAACCTCGCCACCGGCCGCCTCGATCAACTCTGCGGCGGCGGGCGCAAACAACCCCGGCAAAGCACCTGCGGCGCTGTCGGTTACGGCGACGTCCAGCTCGAGACCGTCGAACACCGCACGGACATGGTCGGTGGCCTGAGCCACGCTGCGATCGGGTGCGAACCGGAAGTTGACGTCGAGTTCGGCGGCGTCCGGTACGACGTTGCCTGCCACACCCCCACCTACCCGAACGGCCGAAAGTCCTTCGCGGTACACACATCCGTCGATGTCGACCGAACGCGCGGAGTACTGCGAGAGCCGCTCCAACGCGGGTCCGAGTTTGTGAATAGCGTTGTTCCCCAACCAGGATCGCGCCGAATGCGCGCGGACACCTGCAACGGTCAGCCGAACCCGGAGCGTCCCTTGGCAACCCGCTTCGATGAACCCACCTGAAGGTTCGCCGAGAATCGCCACGTCGCCGGCCAGCCAGTCGGGTAGTTCCCGCTCGATCCGGCCGAGCCCGTTGAACTTCGCCGCGATTTCCTCGCAGTCGTAGAAGATCATGGTCAGGTCGTGCGCCGGATCCGTAATCGTCGCGGCGAGATGCAGGAACACCGCGTCGCCAGACTTCATGTCGACGGTTCCGCAGCCGTGCAGGAGTTCCCCGTCGCGCCGGCTCGGCACGTTGTCGGCGATCGGAACGGTGTCGAGATGGCCGGCGAGGATGACGCGACTGCCGAGCCCCCGATTGGTCCGCGCAAGCACCGAATGACCGCTGCGGAGAATCTCGAACCCTTGGGTCTGCTCGCGCAGCGCGGCCTCGACAGCGTCGGCGATCGTGCCTTCGTCCTGCGACACACTCGGTATGTCGACGAGAGCAGCCGTGAGGTCGATCGGGTCCGAATGCAGGTCCAGGGAGGTCACGTCGTCCAGATTAGGCGGCGATCACGGAGT
>JBBSKP010000378.1:0-3155 GCA_038256175.1 Mycobacteriales bacterium | reverse complement strand
GCGCTTCGGCTCGCCAGCAGGGCATCGCCCAGCTCATCGATCGTTTGCTCCGGCGGATCGCAGACGAACAGATACCCGAGCAGACGTCCCGCCATCGGGGGAAATCCGTACTGGCGCGCGTAGAACCGACCGACGTGGTCGGTGAAGATCAGCTGCGCGTCATGTGGCACGCACAGGAACATAGCAGCTCTGACTGAAATAACACATATTTATGTTATTTCAGTCAGATCCTCTGGTCGGCTTACGCCTTCTCCTCGTACGTTCCCACGATGTATGCCCGTGCGATCGCATGGACGAACAGGTTGAAACCGAGGAACGCGGGCGCCGAGCTCGCATCGACCTCGAGCTTGTCGACGTCCACCGCGTGTACAGCGACAAAGTAGCGGTGCGGTCCATGACCGGCCGGCGGTGCCGCGCCGACGTAGCGGTTCTGACCGGCGTCGTTGCGCAAGGTCACAGCACCTTGCGGCAGCCCGAGTGCCGGATCGGTGCCGGACGCCTTCGCGAGTGACGTCGAGGAGGCCGGAATGTTCGCGACTGCCCAGTGCCAGAAGCCGGACGCAGTGGGCGCATCCGGGTCGTACACAGTGACGACGAAACTCTTGGTTTCGGGCGGGAAGCCCGACCAGGACAGTTGCGGCGAGATGTCTCGTCCGCCGGCTCCCATGATTCCGCTGACCTGATCGTTGTTCAGCGACTCGCCATCGGTGATGTCTTTCGACGTCAGCGTGAAGGTCGGGAGGGTGGGCAGCGCGTCGTATGGGTTGTGGGACATGGCGTTTACCTTTCAGTTAGCTGTGCATCAGGAAGTGGTCTAGTACGCGTGTACCGAATTTGAGAGCCTCGACCGGCACTCGCTCATCGATGCCGTGAAAAAGGGCAGCAAAATCGAGTTCGGGCGGCAGGCGTAGCGGTGCAAATCCGAAGCACCGGATCCCCAGCTTGGCAAAAGCTTTCGCGTCCGTTCCGCCGGAAAGCATGTAGGGCACGGTGCGACCGTCCGGATCGTGCGCGCGAATCGCCTCGTTCATCGCATCGACCAGGTGACCGTCGAACGTCGTCTCGTACGGTTCCAGCTTGGTTATCCACTCGCGCTGCACATCCGGGCCGATGAGTCGGTCCACTTCGCGCTCGAACTCCGCCTGACGACCGGGCAACACCCGGCAGTCCACGACAGCCTCGGCTGTTTGCGGGATGACGTTTGCTTTGTAGCCGGCCTTCAACATCGTCGGATTTGCGGTGTCCCGCAGCGTCGCGCCGATAATCCGTGCGACGCTGCCGAGCTTGGCCAGCGTGCCGTCGAGGTCCGGTGAGGCCGGATCGAAATCCAACCCGGTCTCCTCCCCTACCGCCGCGAGGAACTCCGCCACCGAATCCGAGATCACCAGCGGGAACGTGTGCGTCCCGAGTCGGGCGACCGCGCCGGCGAGGATGGTCACGGCGTTGTCGTCATGGAGAAACGATCCATGGCCGGCTCGAGCCTTCACAGTCAGACGCATCCACGCCAGACTCTTTTCGGCGGTCTCGACGAGGTAGAGCCGCCGTTCGCCGCCGTCGGGCCGAGCGACGGTCAACGAGAAGCCGCCCACCTCGCCCACCGCCTCCGTCACGCCTTCGAAGAGATCCGGACGGTTGTCAACGAGCCAGTGCGAGCCGTACTTCCCGCCGGCCTCCTCGTCGGCGAGGAATGCGAACACCAATTTACGAGGGGGCACCGTGCCTTCGATCTTGAACTGGCGGGCCAGCGCGATCGCCATGCCGACCATGTCCTTCATATCGATGGCCCCGCGACCCCACACATATCCGTCCTCGACCGCTCCAGAGAACGGGTGCACGCTCCAGTCGGCCGGCTCCGCGGGAACGACATCGAGGTGACCGTGCACCAACAACGCCCCCCGAGACGTGTCGGCGCCGGGCAGTCGCGCAAAAACATTTCCTCTGCCGGGCGCGCCGGATTCGACGTACTCGGTCTCGTACCCGACCTCCTCGAGCAGCTCCGCGACCCATTGCGCGCATTCGCGCTCACCCTTGGTGGTCTCAGGCTCCCCCGTGTTCGAAGTATCGAATCGGATCAGGCGGCTGACCAGGTCGACGACCTCCGACTCCGCATGACTTTGCACGGATTGACCAGGCCGATCGGCTGTTGGCGACACTGCTCTTTCCTACCATCTCGACCTCTGTCGATGTGGTCGCGGGAGAGCGGATTTTGGCCGTGGAGACAAATCGGATAGCCTTGCTCAGCGCGGTGAGGTTGCCGCGCGAAAATGTCCGAGTGGCGGAATGGCAGACGCGCTAGCTTGAGGTGCTAGTGCCCTATTAACGGGCGTGGGGGTTCAAGTCCCCCCTCGGACACAGTGTGAAATCGCAAGACATAGGAAACTCCTGACCCCCTGGGTTCAGGAGTTTTTTGTCTTTGGGGTTGGTAGTCGCGGGTGGGCGTTACGCCTGCCCCGATTCACCGAGCAGCGAAGCTGTTTTGTGTTTAGGTGGTGGAACGACAGAGAGGACTCTCCATGACAACGAAATCGTTGACCCGCATGCTGCTTGGTATTGCGGCGGCCGGAGGGCTGTCGCTCGGCATGACGCCGGCAGCATCTGCGCATCCGGTCGGGCCCTGGGGCGTGGAGGGGCCGTGCGTGGGCAAGGCGCCGGACGAATGTCTGTGGAGCGCAACAGGAGATGGTTTGACCTGGAATCTCTACGATCGTACGGCGCACTACGACAAGCTCGGAAACTTCGTGTGCCAGACCGGATACGTACCGCGCGATGCCGACGGCTGCAACGCCGTGATGGCCGCGGTGCGCGCGTTGCCCCCGGCGCCGATCGGCGACTGGATTTGGGCAATCCGCTGAACTGACAGAGCTGCCTGAGCGTGGCTCAGGCGGTGTTCATGGGGTTTGTCGGACTGGTCGGGTTCAGCGGACTCAGCGGGTTTGCCGGGTTCAGCGGATTCTGGGGGTTCGACGGGTTCTCGGGACTCAAGGGGTTTGCCGGATTCGAGAGGTTGTCCGCCGGCCCGCTGGGAAGCGGATTCTGGGGGGCGTTGGGGACCGCGACCCACGGGCCATTCGCGCAGATCGGGTTCCCTTGCGCCAATATGCATCTGGGATCGTAGGGACCCGAGGGCGTGACCTGGCGAGCAGTGGGCGTCGCGT
>JBBSKP010000377.1:0-3156 GCA_038256175.1 Mycobacteriales bacterium | reverse complement strand
GGCGAGGCCAAGCCCTCAGCCGAACCGACACCCAGGGACGCCGCGCTATGGGATCCGTGCACCATGCCGGCGGATGCGCTCAGCGCGATCGGCCTTGATCCCGCCACGGCGTCGCGCGACATTGCCGGCGTTCATCAGGACGGCTGGAAGATTTGCGGTTGGTCGGGATCGTGGTACTACATCGGCATATTCTCGACGGAGTACACCCTTGATGACGTGAAGAACAACCCGAACAACACGGCGTTTCAGGACGTGACCGTCGGCCCCAGGCGGGGCGTGATGTACCACGAGAAGTATGACGCGACCCGCCGGGAGATGTGCGATATCGCATTGGGCATCGCTCAGGGTGCGCTGTTGATCCGCGCCGACAAGAAGGGCTCAAAGCTCCAAGAAGAGGACACCTGTGCAGTGGTCACCCGTGCCGCGGTCGCTCTCGAACCGCATTTGCCGCATTAGCCGACTACGAGACGACAAGTCTTGTTTGCTAAGGAAAGGGACCGGACGTGACGGTCGAGATGCCGAGTATGGGTAACGACATGGCCCGGGAGGTTCCTCGGTGGCAGCATCTTGCCGGGGAGGCAAAAGCAGGTCGCCTACGGCTCGATCCTGACATCGCAGTCGATCTTGTCAAGGCCTGCGACGATCGCCTGGACGTGCTCGACACCGCGCTGCGCGAGGCGAAGTGGCTGACGACTGCGACTGGTTTCGGCGACCTGCCGTCGGGGCTCGCGCTAGCGGGCAAGTTCTCGAGCAAGGGTCACGAATTGATCGATGTCCTTCGCCAGCACATCCGCGTGGTGAACGACATGAAGGCCGTCTTTCTGTACTCGATCGGCAAGTACCACGACGCCGATGCCGCTCATGCCGCCGCGCTGGGCTCGGTCCAGCCTCAGTAGCAGTGCATACAACGTCTCCCTACTGAATTGTCAGGATCTCGTCACCGAAGTCGGCCCGGACTTCCAGCCGACCACCTAAGGCGGCGATGTAGGACCGCAGCGTCCCAATCTCGGTGTGACCGATGTCGCCGCGTTCGAGTTTCGACACCATCGCCTGCGACACGCCGATCAGCGACGCAATGTCGATCTGGCGGGCGCCCAGAGACTTGCGCACCTCAGCAAGCCGATAGGCCCGCGAGAACTCCTCGCGGCGTTCCCCGGCCTTGGCGATGCCTTCTTCGGTGATCTGTCCGCGGTCGACGGCGGCGGCGCGGACGTCACGCCAGTTCCGGCCTTTCGGTGTTGTCATGGTCATTCCTCCTGTCATGTAGGTATTCCATCTAGCCAGTCCTGATATCGCCGTTCGGCTTTCGGGATGTTGTCGGCGTACCACTGCGCCCATTGACCGGTCTTGTCGCCAGCGACAAGTAGGACGGCTTGGCGCAGCGGGTCGAAGATGAACAGGATGCGGACGTTTGTGGCGGTGGGCGGAGTTCTTTCAGGTTGTGGAGTTTCGAACCTTTGATTCGATCGGCTAGCGGGCGACCGAGCAGCGGGCCTTTGCTCTCCAGTTCGTCGATCGCGTCTGCCACTGACTCGCTGGTGTCGCTGTCGAGGGCAATGAACCATTCATCGACTTCATGGAGCAGGATCACCGTCCACATGAGCCCGTGATACAACTCTCAGGTTGTATTATCGAGGAGGGCTCGTTGCTACTACTGCCGCACCTCTGCCGTGCGCACTGGCGGTACGAGCAGCACGGGGCGGTGGCAGTGCTTAAGGACGTGATCGGCAACGCTGCTGTGCAGCAGTGCGCGGATGCCGGTGGCGCCGCGGGTGCCAGCCACGATGATGTCGACATCGAGTTCGTCGGCGGTATCGACGATCGTGTTCCAGATCGTGGACGTGCACTCTTCCGTGCGCGGCTCGGCGTTCAGGCCTGCGGCTCGTGCCAGCTCGAGGCCCTCGCCGTTGATCGCCTTCGCATCCGATAGTGCGACGTCTTCGATGTCTTCGTCAGGAACCCAATCCGGCTGCATGACGCCGGAGAGTCCCGACATCCGCGCCGCTTGCCGCACCATCGGTTCCCACGCTGTGAGCACCACCGCGCGATCCGCAGCGAGGAATCGCCCGGCGTATTGGATTGCGCGCTTGGCATTGTCGGAGCCGTCATAGGCGATGAGCATCAGATCGCAGGGCACGTTCGAACCTCCGATTCCAGGCTAGCTCGAGATTACCTACCCCGGACGCCTTCGGCAGAGAATGCGGTGGGCCCACGATCCCGCGTCGGATACCGTCGAGCACCATGCGGAAGACAGTTGGCTTGGCATTGGTGCTTTGTGCTGCGATAACGGGTGGGTGTTCGAGTGACAACACCGCCTCGGGACCGAGTTCCACAACAGCTGCGGCGACTTCGAGCCCCCCAGCCGAACAGACGCGACCGGCGGCCGATCAGTGCGGCACGCAATTGCTCGCATCGTTGACCCCGCGCCAGAAGCTGGCTCAGCTCCTCACGGTCGGCGTGACAGGTACCGCCGACGCAGCGAATATCGTTGCGACCGAACAGATCGGCGGAATCTTCGTCGGCGGCTGGACACAGCAATCACTGCTCGGCAATCACGAGATCGACAGCGTCAAAGCGGCGTCGAAGGTACCGCTGATGGTCACGATCGACGAGGAAGGCGGACGGGTCTCTCGGGTAAAGAACCTCATCGGTGCAGAACCGTCCGCGCGGGAAACTGCAGCGACGATGTCGGTCGATGAGGCCTACCAGCACGCGCTTGCCCGCGGTCAGGCGCTGAAGGACCTCGGCGTGACGGTGAACTTCGCGCCCGATGTCGATGTCAGCAGCCAACCTGACAACAGCGTCATCGGTGATCGCTCGTACTCCGCCGATCCCGCAGTGGTGACGCAGTATGCCGCCGCGTACATCCGCGGAATGCATGACGCCGGCATCGGCGCGGTCATCAAACACTTTCCGGGCCATGGGCACGGGTCGGGCGATTCGCACACCGGCGTCGTCTCCACGCCACCGCTCGATCAGCTGAAATCCGTTGACCTACTGCCGTTTCGGGACCTGATCGATTCGGGTGCAGGCGTGATGGTCGGACACCTCGATGTGCCGGGACTGACAAGCCCGAACGTTCCGGCCAGCATCAGCCCGCAGGCGATGGAGCTGTTGCGCACCGGAACCGGCTACGGCGCGAAGCCGTTCACCGGT
>JBBSKP010000376.1:0-3169 GCA_038256175.1 Mycobacteriales bacterium | reverse complement strand
TCGGGGCATACGCTAAAGTTTCTCCTCGGCCCTCCCGGAGACGGAAGCGGCCACAAGTGCAATCCCCTGTAGCTCAATTGGCAGAGCAGCCGACTGTTAATCGGCAGGTTACTGGTTCGAGTCCAGTCGGGGGAGCAGTGATGAGCTGCGGAGATGCAGCAAACGATTGGCCGCGTGCGATATGTGCAATACATCGCCCGCGGCCAACGTTGCGTAAGGCGTCACGCTGTGCCGAGAATCGACGATCGGCCCTGGTCAGTCGCAGCCACCTACCGCTCGAACACGCCGTCGGGAACCATGTACGTGGAGTCCGGCAATTTGGATTCTGTTCGCCTGGATCGGCAATTGTGTTGTCCCGTAGTCCGTTGCCTGGCCCGTGCAGACAGCGTTGGATTGCTGCATGCAGCAAACGAACGTGGTCGGAGCGACGACATCGGCCGATGATCACGAGATGGCCAGGATGTTCGATTTTCAACGTCGCTGGTCGCACCTAGGTGGCGGATCGGCCGAGGACATTCAAGGCGAGTTCGGGCTCAATGCGATGACGTATTTCGGCCGGCTGAAGGATGTGCTCGAATCAGATCCTCCTGACAATGTTGGCCGGTCCGAGGTGGCGCTGCTACTGCGCGTGTGTCGGCGTCGGCTGTGGCTCGAAGAATAGGGCTCGAAGAATAGGGCGCCAAGTCGCAGGGATATGAATCGCGTCCCTCGAGCCGAAGCGTCGGTCGGCCCCGACCTTATTCCGATGGCGGGTCGTGGTGTTGCTGGGCTGAAGGTGTTCGAAACAGCGATTCGTTGCCCCGCTCTGCGTCCATGCGCTGTTCGAAGGCCTCCTCTGCCGCGGCGATCTCTTCGTCGGACAAAGCAGTTTCGGCGGACGACCCTGGCGCACCGAAACCCGGATCAGCGGCGTCGATGTCGTCTCCTCCGACGTGAGTGACGGGAAGGAATGGCTCATTGGCAGACATTCACCCATCGTGCCGCGCGTCCCTACTATTTGGGCGACTAGCCGCAAAATGTTCCCAACTGTTCAACACGCCGCCCGGCAGAGTGCGCGCTTCCTTCCGGCGATGGTTGGGGGAGCCCGGCGAGTCGGGCGGAGTTTCCTCTTCTATTGTGGCGATAGAAATAGCCACTCGTGCATTCGCACTATCCGCATTGCCGGAGCTGAGTAATTTGCGGACAATTGTTTCTCATGACCCCTATTTCTTTTTCCGGTATCGGCCTTGAATTACCTGCTGATAGAAGTCTCTATTCGATAGTTCTCGACGCAGCCGAGTCGCGCCCTGACCGGCCGTCATTGTGCACCGTCGATGGCCGCGAGTTCAGCTGCGCCGAGTTGGCGGATCGAACGCGTGCCATCGCCGGCGCGCTGATGGAACGGGGAGTGGCACCCGGTGATCGCATCGCGATTCTGGGGCGGACAGGACTCGAGTGGGCGCTACTCGACCTTGCAGCCTTGGCAATCGGCGCAGTGGTCGTTCCCATCTACCCGACGTCCTCGCCGTACCAAATCCGGCACATCCTCGAAGATTCCGGCGCCGAGCACTTCGCAGCGGAAACCTCGACCGACGCCGAGCGTCTTACCTCGGCGGGTGGTGAGGTCATCTGGTTGTTCGACGACGTCGCGACGTGGCAGCCCGACGCAGAGGTCCCTGGATTGGATGCCCGGATCGCGTGGGTGGCAGCAGATGACCTCGCCATGATCGTGTACACGAGCGGGACGACCGGGTTGCCCAAGGGCTGCAAGCTCAGCCACCGCAACATGTATGCCTCCGCGGCGAACACAGTGCTGCACACATCGTCGATGTTCGGTGGAACATCCTCCGACCAAGCGGTGACCGCGTTGGGTTTGCCGTTGGCGCATGTCTTCGGCCAGACAATCCTGTTCGCGTGCCTGGTGGGCGGTACGCACACCTACTTGCTGCCCGGGATTCCTGATCTACTCCCAGTGCTCCCGGTGGTGCGCCCGACGTTCCTCGCGCTTGTGCCTTACGCACTCGAGAAGATTCGCAAGGCAAGTCGGCAGCACCTCTCGGTCGAGGCCGAGAACGACGCCGTTGGGCGCGGCCTGGCGGTGCTGCACGGCGTGACAACGAGCGAAAGGCATTACAGTGCAACAGTACTCGATCAGCTCGGCGGACGACTGCGGTACGTCATCTCAGGTGGAGCCTCGCTCGATCAATCGACCGCCGGCTTCTTCGCCGGGTTCGGGGTCCAGGTCCTGAACTGTTACGGGATGACCGAGACAGCCACCGCGGTCACGGTCAATCAACCCGAAAACAACAGGCTCGGAACCGTCGGCCGCCCGATCCCTGGAACTACCGTCGGTATCGCCGAGGACGGCGAGATTCTCGTCCGGGGGTCCAACGTCACGCCCGGGTACTGGGGTGCCCAAGCGGCTCAGTGCCCGGTCGATGCCGACGGCTGGCTGCACACTGGCGACATCGGCCAAATCGATGCGAACGGATTCCTGCGGATCACCGGCAGAAAGAAGGAGATCCTCGTGACTTCCGGCGGTAAGAACGTTGCCCCGACCCCGCTCGAGGACCGTATTCGGCTGCACCCGCTCGTGAGCAATGCCATCGTGCTCGGAGACGGCCGCTCGTTCGTGACTGCGTTGATCACCTTGGATCAGACAGGTCTCACCGCGTGGCGGACATCGAACGAGGCATCGAACTCGCGCACGGACCCGACACTCCTCGCCGAACTCCAGACCGCGGTCGATGATGCGAACAGCCTCGTCTCCCGCGCCGAGTCGATCCGCCGATTCCGGTTGGTCGAGGGTGACTTCACCACCGCGAACGGGTTGTTGACGTCCTCGCTCAAGCTCAAGCGCGCCGCGATCGAAGCTGCTTTCCTAGCCGACGTGGACGACCTCTACATGGCGCGAGTGTGAATTCCGAAATGGCGAGCCCAATAATTTCCTGTTAATTCACGCGAGGCCGAGAGTTCGGCGATAGTGCGCGCCGATCGTTCGATGAATATCGGTCCTTTCGAGTGGTCGTCAATTAGCGCCGATAGAACACGGCGGTGTCATAGCGTCGTAGCAACATCGCTGTTCGATAAGGGAGTTGCTGGGTGACGCGCAGGACGTTGACTTTCGCCGATCGGGCCGACATTGCAGTCGGAATCGTCGCCGGCTTATCCGACCGTCAGATTGGTGAGC
>JBBSKP010000375.1:0-3191 GCA_038256175.1 Mycobacteriales bacterium | reverse complement strand
TGAGTCCCGGGACTCCTTAAGTGCGCACGAGCCCTACGGGCCTAACACATACGGCGACACCGAACTTCGGTGTTCGCTGATGTCGAGTTCCTTTCCGAGCGGCGGGAATGCGCGTTGTGGACAGTTGGCGCGCTCGCAGACGCGGCAGCCCGCCCCGATGGGGGTGGCTGCCGCGTCGTCGAGGTCGATGCCGTCGGCGTATACAACCCTGCCGGCATGGCGCAGTTCGCAGCCGAGGCCGATGGCAAACGTCTTGCCGGGCTGGCCGTAGCGCTTGGCCCGCCGCTCGACGGTCCGGGCGACCCAGAGATATTTTCGCCCATCGGGCATCTGGGCGATCTGCGTCATGATCTTGCCCGGGTAGGCGAATGTCTCGTAGACATTCCACAGCGGACACGTGCCGCCGCTCGACGAGAAGTGAAAACCGGTGGCGGACTGACGTTTCGACATGTTTCCGGCCCTGTCCACCCGGACGAACGAGAACGGGACGCCCCGCAGTTTCGGCCGCTGCAGGGTGGAGAGCCGGTGGCAAATCGTTTCGTAGCTTTGCGAGAAGAAGGCCGAGAGGCGTTCGATGTCGTAACGGAAATCCTCTGCTACTTCATGGAATTGGCCGTACGGGAGCACCACTGCGGCGGCGAAGTAGTTCGCAAGTCCGAGCAGCGCGAGCTTTCGCGATGCCTCCGAGGTGAAGTTGCCTTCCGCGACGAGCTTGTCGATCAGTTCGCCGCATTCGAGGTAGGCGAGCTCGGCCGCGAACTTGAAGATCTTCTGCCCGCCCGACAAGTGTGGCGAGATCTCGAGGACACGATTCTCAGGATCGTATCGGTGCAGCACGTTTTCGCCGAGGTCGATGCGCTCGATGATCGAAACGTCGTGCATCGACGTGAGGCGGCGCGCGATCTCACCCGCGATGTCACCGCGGTGAAATCGCATCCTTGCTGTCAGTTCCTCTGCGGCCGTATCCAATTCGTGTAGGTAGTTCTGGCGTTGATAGAAGTAGTCGCGTACCTCTTCGTGGGGCTTGCTGATCGATCCGCTGCCGGAGCCGTCGGCGAAGCGTTCTTCGGTCGCGGCCGCCAATTGTGCTGTGGTGTTCCTGTATCGCCTGTGCATGTTGACCATCGCGCGCGACAGGCTCGGGTGCGCGGCGACCATGTCGACGATCTCCTGCGCGTCGGCGTCGATCCCCATCTCCTGATCCAGAGCAACTTCTTGCAGTTCCGCGATCAGCCGGGTGTCGTCCTGCGACGAGAAGAAGGTCGTGTCGACGCCGAAGACTTCGCTGATCCGCAGGAGTACCGGCACCGTCAGCGGGCGGACGTCGTGCTCGATCTGGTTCAGGTAGCTCGCCGAGATCTCGAGCATCTGGGCAAGCGCGACCTGGCTCATGCTCCGATCGGAGCGCAGTTGTCGCAGCCGAGCCCCGACGTAGGTCTTGGACATAAGACCAGCGTACGGACGTGTGCCCCGTTTGCAAACGCGCTCTTTGCAGACTTAGCGGCCCGATCGGACGATTTCGATCCCGCCTGTGCCGGCCAGTCCTAAACTGGACATTTCGGGGAGAAGGTTGGTGCATATGGGTGTGTCACGCTTGCGGCGATGGGCTGTCACGCTGGCAGTTTCGCTGACATTCAGTGTTGTGGCGGTGGCGCATGCGACTGCCGATCCGCTCCTCCCTCCGCTGCCGCGAGACCCTGCGTCGCTGTACCCGACGCCGCTGCCCGATCCCTGGTTTGTGCCGTTCCCCGGATTCGAGGGCGCCCCGAAGGGGGCCGTTCTCAACAGTCGCCCTGTGACGGTCGGCCCACTGTTCACACCGGTGTTCGCGACGCAACTCTTGGTGAGGTCAACCGATTCGCGAGATCGTCCTTTGCCGATCGTCACCACCGTCATGGTTCCGCAAACGCCGTGGGGAGGCCCCGGACCTCGGCCGGTCGTCGCGTACAACACCGCAATCGATTCGCTCGGTCTGACGTGCGTACCGTCGTGGAACCTGCAACGCGGCACCGAGATCGAAGTCGTCGCTATCCAGATGCTGCTGTCGAGGAACTACGCCGTCGTCGTCACCGACCATCAGGGCCCACACCAGGCGTACGCCGCCGGCCGGATATCCGGCCATGCCGTGCTGGATTCGCTTCGCGCAGCAGTGAATACACCGTGGCTAGGGCTGTCGCCGCGGTCTCCGATCGCGACGACCGGTTATTCCGGCGGTGCGATCGCGTCTGGTTGGGCGGCGGAATTGGCGCCCACCTATGCGCCGGAGTTGAACCTTGTCGGCGCGGTGATCGGCGGCGCTCCCGTCGACTACCGCATCCTGCTGGGTTCCATGAACGGCAGAAACTTGGCATCCGGTGTGTTCCTTGCCGCGACGATGGGGGTCGCGCGGGAGTATCCCGAACTGTTCGGCTTGCTGAACGACAACGGCTGGCGGCTCGGGTCGTTTGCGAAAGACCTATGCCTGACTGCCCTCGCGCCCGCAGGTGTCGTTGCGCCCATTCCGGTCGAGGCGTTGTCGGACGTCCCGAACGTGATCGATAGCCCCATCGCACAACGCGTGCTGGCCGAAACGCGAATGGGCGGGCAAGCCCCGAAAGCTCCGGTCTACATCTATCAAGGTCAGCAAGAATTTTGGATTCCACGAGAAGGTGCGGAGCGGCTGTACAACGAATGGTGTGCGCGCGGCGCGAGCGTTCGGCTCGACGAACTCCTCGGCGAACATCTGGTCGTCGCACTGTCGGGATTGAGCCCAGCGTTCGGCTGGATCGACGATCGGCTGGCAGGCAAGCCGGCAGCGTCGGGATGTAGTTAAGCCGTGAGTCTTTTCGGAGCGCGGACGCTCCTAAAAGACTCACGAGCGGCGGTAACCAGGGTGCTGGATCGTGGCTATCGACCCAGGTCAGGCGGAAGCTTCAGCACGGCCCGCGCTTTGTCAGTGATCTCGCAATCGCCGGAGGCCACACTGTGCAGGATGCCGTTGTAGACGAGGTTCCACATTGCTGGGTTGGCCTGTACGCCTTTGAGCTTGAGTGAGTCGATCTTGCGGCCCGACGCATCATCGAGGCGAAGAACCCGGTTCAGACCGTGCACGTCGAACCGGATGCCGGTCAGTTCGTATGTGTTGACCCACTCCTTACGTTCCTGAACCCACGTGGCGCCCGCTGCGTTCCAGTCCACGATGTAGATGCTGA
>JBBSKP010000374.1:0-3198 GCA_038256175.1 Mycobacteriales bacterium | reverse complement strand
GTGGGCAACTTCTCACTCATCCAGGTGGCCGAGATCCAGATGGCGTACATCATGAAACTGGTCTCACGGTTGCAGTCCGGAGCGTCGCAAGAAATCCACGCAACCGAACGGGCGATGCGCGAACACGAGGAGCTCCGGATTGAGGCTGCGAAGTCAACCGTCTGGGTGACTGGCTGCAACAGTTGGTATCTCGACGATCGAGGAATTCCGGCGGCCTGGCCATGGAAGTTCTCGCGGTTCCGCGAGGTGATGGCCGAACCCGATCTGGCTGCGTACCAGTTCTGACCGGCCCAGCCCGGGCGGTGCGGGGCTGATTCGTCACCAGCCGGGTGCTCAACCAACGCGCTCTGCCTCTTGCTGGTGGGACGCTTCCAAGGAGGAAAATGACCATGACGAACTCGGAGAAACCAGCGAACCCGACAGAGCCGGCCCTGCTGGTCGACATCGACGGCGGTATCGCCACGCTGACGTTGAATCGGCCGAGCAAACTGAACTCGTTGAACCCGGAACTCGTGTGTCGACTGGCCGACGCCTGGGACCAACTCGCGGGCGACCCCACAATCAGGGTTGCGATCGTCACCGGTGCCGGCGAACGAGCATTCTGCACAGGTGCCGACCTCGGACAGCTCATCCCGCTGTTCACCGGTGCCCGGCCGCCCGAGAACGAATGGGACGAACGTCTTCAGGCTGACCTCAGGTTGCTTGACAAGGCACTTCTGCGACGCACGGATTTCTCGGTACCGGTGATCGCAGCCGTTCGCGGGTTCGCTCTCGCCGGAGGCACCGAACTGGTGCTCGGAACCGACTTGCGCATCGCCGCCGACAACAGCGAGTTCGGTCTCACCGAGGTGGCTCGCGGGATCATTCCAGCCGGCGGCGGGCTGGTCAAGCTCGCGCGTCAGGTGCCGTGGGCCAAGGCCGCCGAAATCGTGCTGGTCGGTGACCGGATCAGTGCCCAATCGGCTGCCGAAATGGGGCTCGTCAACCGTCTCGTTCCCGCCGATGAGGTGATGGACGAGGCAAGGAAGCTGGCGGAACGGATGGCGGAGAACGGGCCGCTCGCCATGCGCAAGGCAAAGGAAGTCATGATCAGCTCCAATGGTCTTCCGTTCGATGATGCCTACCAACTCGAATCGAGGGCCGCTCGCACGGTCATGGCGTCCGCCGACGCCGTCGAGGGTCCCCGCGCGTTCATGGAAAAGCGACGCCCGCACTTCGTCGGCCGCTGAGCACCCGCTCCCCATGCGACGCCCGCGCTCGGTGGTTGTCATGGAACACAAGTTGCGTCTTGTCTCGTCGGCGATCGACGGTCTAAGGTTCGCGAAAACCAACACGAGGGGATCGTCATGTCGTTCAACTTTCCGGTGATCAGCGCCGACTCGCATATCACCGAGCCACCTGACTGCTACATCGCCAACATCGATCCGGCCTACCGAGATCAGGCCCCGAACATGATCAACGATCCAGTTCGTGGCGATGTGTATGTGGTGCCGGGTATGAAGTCGACTGTTCCGATGGGTCTCGTCGCAGCTGCGGGGAAGCCGGCGGAGGAACTGGTCCAGGAGGGGGTTCGTTTCGACGAACTTCACCAGTCGGGGTACGACGCAACGAAGCGGCTTGCGGATCAGGATCGCGATGGGGTTGCGGCCGAGGTGATCTATCCGACGGTTGGCATGGTGTTGTGCGGTCACCCGGACGTGGACTACAAGCGGGCGTGCTTCAACGCGTACAACAAGTGGATCACCGAGTACTGCTCGGAATCACCTGACCGGTTGCTCGGTTGTGGGCAGACGGCGCTGCGATCGGTCGAGGAGGGCATTGCCGACATCGAAGCGATCAAGGCAGCGGGGCTGCGCGGTGTGATGATGCCGGGTCAACCCGGTACCGAGGAGGACTACGACGATCCGATCTGGGATCCGTTCTGGGAGGCAGCAGTGGCGCTGGGTCTGCCGCTCAGCTTCCACATCCTGACCGCGAAGGGAGGCGGGTGGCGCGGCCCGCGGCTCAACAGCTTCATGTCGATCATCCGAAGCATCCAGGACATCATGGGAACCCTGGTGTTCGGCGGGGTCTTCGACCGTCATCCGAACCTGAAGGTGGTGTGTGTCGAAGCCGACGCCGGCTGGGTACCCCACTACATGTATCGAATGGACCACGCGTACAATCGCCACCGCAACTGGCTGCAACCAGGCGTGTCCCTGAGCCGGCTGCCGTCGGAGTACTTTGCCGAACACATCTACGTCACGTTCCAGGACGACTGGACGGCGTTCTCTCAGGCGGACCAGATGAACTGGCGACGCCTGATGTGGGCGAACGACTTCCCCCACTCGGACTCGACGTGGCCGTGGTCGCAAGAAATGCTCGACCAGCAAACAAAGAAACTGACTGTCGAGCAGACCGAAGCGATCTTGTGCGGCAACGTTGCCGACCTCTATGGCATCGACCTCAGCACTCTCGCGGCGGTGAACGTCGCTTGATCGATCCGATCTTGAAGGCGACGACTCGGCGACGTTCTGGTTCCAGGTGTGCTCGAGATGACTGACACGGGAAGCACCGCAGCACTTGCCGAGGCTGACCTGAGGGTGCTCGTGATGTGTCTGTTCCACATGACGGGAGATCGCAAGTGGCTCGAGCCGCCGTATCAGCCCGTGCGCGATGTTCGCCTGATCGCGGACCCCAATGCGGGTTTCGGTGAGGCTGTGTGTGCCGAGATTCGCCAGGCTGTCGACGACTGGTTGAGCATCGAACAGCGAACTCCGGCAATCGACGATCCGGGCGCGGAAGCGTTCGGCGAATTGATCTCGATCTTCCTCGGCGAGCAGGTTCCCGACGAGTACATCGCCCTGATTCGCCAAGACATGGGGTTCGAACACAACGACGTCGACTGGCCCGGCGGCAGCGCCCCGGCGATTCAGCACGACGTGATCATCGTTGGTGCTGGCGTGTCGGGAGTATGCCTCGCGGCGAAGCTGCGCCGGCTCGGGATCGACTATCGGGTGTTCGAGAAGAACGCTGATGTCGGCGGTACGTGGTTCGAAAATCGATATCCGGGTTGTGGTGTCGACACGCCCAATCACTTCTACTCGTATTCGTTCGCCCCGAACTCGGAGTGGAAACACTTCTTCTCGCCGCGCGACGAGCTGCAGGCCTACGTCGAGGACTGCGCGACGGCATTCGGGATTCGGGATCGAATCAAAT
>JBBSKP010000373.1:0-3202 GCA_038256175.1 Mycobacteriales bacterium | reverse complement strand
CGGATCGCCGTCAACGCCTGGCTTTGCATGTTCACATGCGAGAGCACGGCGCCTTTCGGGCTCCCCGTCGTTCCCGAGGTGTACATGATCAGCGCTGCGGTGTCCTCGGGAATGTCGAGCGGCTCGTGGCCGCTCCCCTGCTCGGCGACAAGTTCTTCGTAGCCGAGCGTTCCCCCATCGGATTCGCCGCCGACCACGACACAGGTGTCGAGGCCGGTGGTCTGCGCCCGCACCGCCGCAACCAACGGTGCAAGCGGCGTATCGGTGATGATCGCCTTCGCACCGCTGTCGGCGACGATGTACCCGATTTCGGGCGGTGTCAGCCGGAAGTTGACCGGAACGGCGAGCGCGGCGAGCGCGTTGATCGCCAGTACCGACTCGACGTACTCAGGGTGATTGAGCATCAGGATGAGCACCCGGTCGCCCTTGCCGACACCACGCCGCGCCAAAGCGTCGGCGAGGGCCTCGGACCGCTCGTGCAGTTGTCGCCAACTCGTGTCGTTGCCCAGGTAGCGGAATGCTGTTGCATCCGGACGCATCTGGGCGTGGGTCGCTACCTGGTTGTTCCAGTGATTGCGACGCGAACGTAGCGGCTCGGCGGTGCGGTCGGTGGTCATGTTCAGCAAAGGCCTTCCGTTCGTTCCGGATCAGGACGTGAAGTTGGCTTTGCGCTTCATCAGCATCGCCGTGGCGCCCTCGATGAAGTCGGCAGATTCCAGCAGCTCGGTCTGCCCGACCTTCTCCAACACCAATGTGGGATCCAACGCGGTCAATGTCGCCCGGTTGAGCGCCTGCTTTGTCAGTTCGATCGCCCGGCGAGGACCGTGCGCGAGCTTCTGGGCGACCGCGTCGACCTTGGCGTCGAGTTCGTCAGCAGGCAGGACCCCGGTGAATATCCCGGCTTGTTTGGCCGCCGCCGCCGGCATCCGCTCGCCGAGGAGAGCCATTTCGGCTGCCACCGCACGACCGGCCGCGGCCGCGATGATCGCCGCGGCGCCACCGTCGGGCATCAGACCGATATTGACGAATGCAAGCAACAAATACGCGTCTTCGCTGGCGTAGGTGAGGTCGGCGGCGACAGCGAGCGCCACCCCGACACCGGCAACGGCACCCGTGATCCGCGCAATGACGGGGACCGGCGCGTCGATGATCGCTTTCACCATCCGGCTTGCGGCGTCCATGATCATGTCCTGCGTAATGCCCCGAGCGGCGTACCCCGCGCTCGAAGCGAGATCGGCGCCCGTGCAGAACGCCTTGCCCTCGCCGGTCAGGACGACGACGCGAACCGAACGATCCTGTGCTGCCTCGAGGAAGATGTCCCCGAGACCGACGATTGCGTCGTAGTCGATCGCGTTCAAACGCGCGGGATTCGCGATGGTGACGTGAAGTACTCCGTCGACGTTTTCGACCCGAAGGCTTTCCACCGCCGGCGCGCTCATGCTCGAACCACCGCTGGCTCGGCCACCATCTCGGCGAGCCGGTTGGTGATCAGATCCTCAGCTTCGGAGACCATGCGCGATACCAGTTCCGCCACGGTCGGGATGTCGTGGATCAGGCCCTGTGATTGGCCGGTCGTCCAGATTCCGGCGTCGAGGTCACCGTTCTCGAATACCTTGCGACCACGTTGACCGGACACGAGGTCGCGAATGTCGTCGAACGAACCGCCGTTGCGCTCGATCTCGACGACCTTGCGGCTGATCTCGTTGTCGGCGACGCGTGCGGTGTTGTTCAGCGTGCGGAAGATCAGCTGCGTGTCGAGCTCGCTGTTGGCCACGATCTGGTCCTTCACCTTCTGCGCAACGCCTGATTCCTGCGTACACATGAACCGGGTGCCCATGTTCACGCCGTCCGCGCCGAGCGCAAGCGCCGCGACGAGACCCTGTGCGTCGGCGATGCCGCCGGAGGCGATCATCGGGATCTCCATGTGCCGTGCCGCCGCCGGAATCAGGATCAGCCCGGGAATGTCGTTCTCACCTGGGTGGCCCGCGCATTCGAAGCCGTCGATGCTGACACCGTCAACACCGACCTGCTGTGCCTTGAGTGCGTGCTTCACGCTCGTACATTTGTGCAGGACCTTGATGCCGTGGTCCTTGAGGTGCGCGAGATGCGTCGCGGGATTTCCGCCGGCGATCTCGACGATCTTGACGCCGCTGTCGATGATCGCCTGCCGGTACTCCTCGTATGGGGGCGGCGTGATCGACGGCAGGATTGTCAGGTTCACGCCGAACGGCTTGTCCGTGAGCTCCCGCGTCCGCGCAATTTCCTTCTTGAGGTCCTCGGGCGTGGGCTGGGTCAGCGCCGTGATGAATCCGAGCGCACCTGCGTTGGCTACGGCGGCGACCAGCTCGGCGCGGCCGACCCACATCATCCCGCCCTGGACGATGGGGTGCTCGACCCCGAACACCTCTGTAAAACGCGTACGCAGCATCAGATCCTCAATCCGTCCCATGAAGCCGATTCGATCGGCCCTTCCATTTCTTGCGAATCGTGGTTAACTTATTGGCGGATTGGCCGTCTGTCAATAGCGACCGAGGCCACCGGGCGCGGCGTGCCCGGAATACGCAGGACAGCTCGTAGCGATGGCACGATCATGACCGGAAGGAGGGCAACAGTGAGCACAGATCGCCTCGATACCGCGGAATCGCGTCCACCGGCGCCCATCCGACGGCGGCCACGCGACCGGAAAGCCCAGATTGTCAAGATCGCCGCACGCGCCTTCAGCGAGCGCGGCTACCACTCGGTCGGCGTCGACGAGATCGCAGCCGAACTGGAAATCTCCGGTCCCGCCCTCTATCGCCACTTTCCGAACAAACACGCACTGTTCGCCGCCACCGCCGAACTGATGGTGACCACCCTGCTGACAGCAGCACAGAGCGCGGACGAATCCCTGCCGCCTGCCGAGCACCTGTCAGCGATGCTGCGCGAACTGATCAGCGTCACCATCGAAAATCGCCGCAGCGGCGGTCTGTACCGGTGGGAAGCTCGCTACCTGGACCCGCCCGAACGCGAGCGGCTGCGGGCGATCTATGCGGCGGTCAACGACCTGATCGCGCGGCCGGTTCGGCTATTGCGGCCCGACGCGAGTGCCGATGACTGCTCGATGATCGCCGCGGCATTGCTCAGCGTGATCGGCAGCATCACTGCCCACCGGACAGCGCTTGCGACCGGGCGGCTCGAGACCTTCCTGCTCGACACCTGCCTG
>JBBSKP010000372.1:0-3207 GCA_038256175.1 Mycobacteriales bacterium | reverse complement strand
GGTAGGTCCCGAATAGTCAGCGCGTCTTGCAATGTAACTGCAAGGCGCGCTGAATTCTTCGTGGAATTGTCCGACGATGATTCCCGATATGCGACGCTGATCATGCAAAGCAGTGTTGATAAGGCTGAGTTTCAGCAGGCGCGACTGGAATTGCCCTGGTCAAGCCCGAAAATGATTGGTAGCGCCGCAAGAGGCAGGAGTGTGGAGACGGGAAGACCGCCCGGGTGCGCACCCCCTGCAGCGCACCCGAGCAAGTTGAAACTATACCACCCGGTGTGTTTTGGGCTTCAAAGATAGTTTCAAACCGATCGCATAGGCGGAGCTATTGAAACTTGAAGCTCATCCGGATTCAATACAGATGATGCGACACCGGTCCGGTTATTCGGGCGCGTGAGTTGTGCACGTCGGGCTTTCGGAGGCGAGTAGCGCATGGCACGGCAGCAAGAGCGGGCGCGCCGTACCCGCGCGGCGATCATAGGATCGGCCGCGATCGAATTCGGGAGAAGCGGATATGCCGCCGCGTCCCTCAACACGATCCTCGAGGGCTCGAACGCCACCAAAGGTGCGATGTACTTCCACTTCGATTCGAAGGAGGACCTCGCGCGCGCGGTGATGGAGGCCGCCATCGAGCGGTACACCGACACGACGCAGCGCTGGATGGCCCGCACCGACCTGGAGCCGTTCGAGGTCCTGCACGCGATGATCGACGAGATCGCGATCCGATTCCAGACCGACGTCGTCGTCCAGGCCGAATTCCGGCTGATCATCGAGCCCGAGTTCTACAACGAGGTCAAAATGGGCGGCGGAAAGGTGTGGGGCGACGCGACCTACAAGCTCGCGGTCCGCGCCCAGAGCGACGGGCTGCTCCGCGAGGGCGCCGATCCGGCAAAGTTCACCAGGATCCTCGCGGCGACGCTTGCCGGACAGCGGTACATGGCCGATCTGCTCACCGAGCACCACGACATCCGCCAGCACTTCGAAGACGCTCTGGAAATGGTTCTGGAGGCCAATGCGACGCCCCAGTGGCTCGCCCAGTGGCATAGCTCCGGATGGCAAACCCACGCGACCCTCGAAGGCATTGTTTTAGGGGGCTAGCCAGTCGGTTTGGGATTTGGTCGACTTCTGTCCTAAGCTATCCCAGCTCCCAACGGAACGCCGTTGGAGGTACTGGTCGGAGCAATCCGGCGGGCCCCCTTCGTCTAGCGGCCTAGGACGCCGCCCTTTCAAGGCGGTAGCGCGGGTTCGAATCCCGTAGGGGGTACGTTAGACCGTTGATGCAAGACCAGTGAAGCAGTAAACGTAAGACACAGGATTTACAAGCAAGGCCCTGTGGCGCAGTTGGTTAGCGCGCCGCCCTGTCACGGCGGAGGTCGCGGGTTCGAGTCCCGTCAGGGTCGCAATACATGCGGGTGACACCGCAACGCGATTGGCATTGATGTTCCGGTGCCGTCCGGCCAGGTAGCTCAGTTGGTACGAGCGTCCGCCTGAAAAGCGGAAGGTCGCCGGTTCGATCCCGGCCCTGGCCACCATCTTTGAACCCGCATCTTCGCAGTTCAGCGCATTATCGACATTTTCCGGCTTTCAGCCGCTCGGTCATTCCTCTCGCAGGTGCGGCGGGACCCCGAACCGATGCACCTGCTGGGGCCAACCGCAGGCAACGGCCATCTTGGCCGCCCAGTGACGGGCGGTCTCGTCGTCCGGCACCTCCACGACGCAGAAGCCGCCGAGGTGCTCCTTGGTCTCGGCGTACGGGCCGTCGAGGATGACCGGCTTGCCGTCGACCAGGTCGACTCCGTTAACCAGGAAGTCGTCGTCGAGGCCGCCTCCGAAAACCCACACTCCTGCCGCTTCCATCTCGGCGGACAGCACCGAGCTCGCTTCGGCCCGCTCGAGGATCGCCTCCTCGGTCAGGTCTGGAACCCACTCGGCGTTGAACGCAATGAGGTACTCGGGCATTTCTCCTCCTCCTCGGTGGCCGCTCTGACCACCTTCTACCCCCTCTACGAATGGGGGAAGCCCGATACGACGATCTGGTTCGAAATGTTGGAAGTCATGCAGCCGTCTGCACGAGTCATCAGTCCCGACTTTCGCTTCGGTCGCGGAGATCTTTGAGCGAACTACCTGCAGGTCAGCAGTGCAATCCGCGGCGCAGACTCTCGTACGGCACAGAATCTATGCGAGGATCGATGTTCTGCATTCGGCCGACGGTGACCTTTGCCGTGACGTATGCCGTTTCTCAACGATGAGAAGGAGTACGAGTTTGGCTGCCACGACCCCGGGTGCTGGTTTTTCCGTGAGCCCGATGCTGCAGGTCAAAGAAGTGCTCGCCCTGGCACACGCCGTCAAGTACGCCGGTCGCCCTGTTCGGCAGCCTGCGAAGAGCGATGACTCCAAAGTGCCAGTCCTGATCGTCCAGGGCATCGTCGTCGGCGACTGGTTCATGACACCACTTCGCCGTCACCTCCGCCGCGCCGGACATGTCACCATCGACAGCAAAATCATTTCCAACATCCGCTGTACCGATGCGGCGCTGGGACGACTCGAGCGCATTCTCGAAGCCGAAGTTGCGAAGCACGGTCGCCCGATTGCGATTGTCGGCTACAGCCGCGGCGGAATGTTCGGCCGCGCGCTCGCTACGAGACGACCGGATCTTGTCGCCGGCCTCATCACGCTCGCATCGCCGCTTGTCGACGCCCGAGACGCGGTTTCCCCGGTGCTGCTTCGCCCCGTAGGTTTCATGGCCCGCCTGAACAGGACTGGATCGGGGCAGCTCATGTCGGACGATTGCATGTCTGGCGATTGCTACGAGCGCACCGCGCGCGAGCTTGCCCAGAAGTTCCCCGTCGACATCCCGTTTACCTCGGTTATCTCCGGCGAGGACGGGCTTGTTGAGCGACGGGCAATGCTCGATCCAGATGCGCAGCATGTCGAGGTGCGGGACGGCCATCTCAGCATCGTCGCGAGCAAGAAGACGTTCCGCGTCATCGACGCCAAGCTTGCCGAGATGCAGCGCACGAAGAGCGCGCGCGCAGCCTCCTAACCCGTGAGTCTTTTAGGACGGCCCGCCCTCCTAAAAGAGGCTCTTCTGCTCTAACCGTGGGTCTTTCGGCCGGGTAGTTGGGGTCGGACTCCTCCGAGGCTGAGCATGGCGAGGGCGACGACGGCGTCGGGACTGTGAAACCCGAAGCCGCGTCGGGTGATCAACCG
>JBBSKP010000371.1:0-3220 GCA_038256175.1 Mycobacteriales bacterium | reverse complement strand
GACGGCGCTCGGGGCGTCGTTGGTGTGCAGGGTCGAGAGCACGAGGTGGCCGGTGAGCGAGGCCTCGATCGCGATCTGCGCGGTCTCATGGTCGCGGATCTCACCCAGCAGCACGACATCCGGGTCCGAACGCAGAATGGAACGCAGCGCACTCGCGAAGGTCAGCCCGGCCTTGGGATTCACCTGCACCTGGTTGATGCCGGCCATGCGGTACTCGACCGGGTCTTCGACCGTGATCACGTTGATCTCGGGACGCGAGACGGTGTGCAACGTCGTGTAGAGCGTGGTCGACTTGCCCGAACCGGTCGGACCGGTGACGAGGATCATGCCGTACGGCTTCGTGTACGAGCTGCGGTACGCCTCGGCGTTGCGCTCGAGCAGGCCGAGGTCGCTGAGCTTCATGTCGGACTCGGCGTTGTCGAGAATTCGCATGACGATCTTCTCGCCCCACACCGTGGGCAGCGTCGCGACGCGAAGGTCGATCTTGCGGCCGGCGTGCATGACCGACATGCGGCCGTCCTGAGGCTTGCGACGCTCGGCGATGTCGATATCGCTCATGATCTTGAGCCGCGAGATCACGCCGTTCTGGATCGACTTCGGGGCGCGCTGCATTTCGTGCAGCACGCCGTCGATGCGGTACCGCACGCGCAGGTCGCGCTCGGCCGGCTCGATGTGGATGTCGGATGCCCGGTCCTGGATCGCCTGGCTGACAATGAGGTTCACGAAGCGCACGATCGGCACGTCGTCGTCGACCGCGTCGCCGAGGCCGTCACTGTCGACCGGGCCGCTCTCCTCCTCGAGCGCGTTGGTGAGGTCGCTCAGCTCGCCGTCGGCACGGTAGTAGCGCTCGATCGCGGCGAGCAGGTCGGCCTTCTCGGCGACCACCGGCATCACGCTCATCCGTGCCGCGGCGCGTACGTCGTCGAGGGCGAACACGTTTCCGGGGTCGACCATCGCGAGCAGCATCCGGCCGTCTTCGATGGCGATGGGGAGCACGTTGTAGCGGCGGCAGACGCTCGCCGGCACGACGCTTATGGCGACGCGGTCGACCTGGTAGTCGACCAGCTCGACGAATGGAAGATTGAGTTTCTCAGCGAGCGCGGACGCGAACTGCACCTCAGACACCACTCCCTGGGCAACGAGAGCACGAATGAGTGGTTCATCGTCTTCGTCTGCAGAGAGGTTGTCGAGGTGCTCGATCGGAAGTACTCCGCGAACGATGAGGATGTCTGTCAGGTAAGCCACAGATCCCCCCTCGGGTTGTATTCAGCTACGCCAGAATTCGGGTCTGGCGGAGGTATTTGGGGGACAACGTTCTTGTATACCCATTTGACTCCCTAGCTAACCGGTTGCACGGGGATGGCGCCATACCCGCAAGGTGGGGGTACGCAGGGGGAGCGTCACGTGTTGCACGGTTCTGCCCCGCCGCAGGTAGAGCAGGTCGCGCAGCGACCCCGTCGAAATCGGCCCCGTCGAAACCGGCCCTTTGCGGCTCGCGCGAGTGTTGTTCACCCATGCGGGTGCGATTCGGCATATGTCAACCTGCGTGAGACAGTTCGCGCTGGTTTCGGTGGGTGCGGTGGTCGTTGATGCCGGAGGTTCGGGGCATGGTTGGCGGCTTGGGCCGGTGGGCGTAGCGTTCGGGGTTCTGTCGCCAGGCGTGGTCAAGGACTTGGCGTCGGGCGGCGGAGACCACGGTTGTGCGCTTCTCGTGGACGGTGTTCGGTGTGTGCCAGCCGATGCCCGAGTGGCGGTGGTTGGTGTTGTATTCGTGAACGAACCAGCGGCAGAAGCTTTCGGCGTCCTCGAGGGCGTGGAAGACATCGGGGAAGGCCTGGTCGTATTTCAGGGTTCTGAACGCGGACTCGGAGAACGGGTTGTCGTTCGAGACGCGGGGCCTGGAGAACGAGGCTCCGATTCCGAGCTTGTCCAGCAATAGCGCGACGGGTGTGCTCCTCATCGCGGCGCCGTTGTCGGCGTGGAGGTAGTGGGGGCGGCGTCCGTTGGCGGTAACGGCGTCCTCGATCATCTGCTCGGCGAGGTGCTGGTCTTCGTGGTCCTCGACGCGCCAGCCGACGATCTTGCGAGAGAAGATGTCGACGATGACGTAGAGGTGAAACCAGACACCGCGGACCGGGCTGCGGAGTTTCGTGATGTCCCAGGACCAGACTTGCGAGGGCCCGGTGGCGGTCAGTTCGGGGACCTTCTTCGGTGACGCCGTCGCCTGGCGGCGGCGTTCCTTGACCTGACCGGCGGCGCGGGCGATCCGATACCAGGACGCTTTCGACGCAACGTAGTCGCCGGCATCCCAAGCCCGGTGGAAGGCCTGGCAGAGCGAGAGCTCTGCGTGCGCCTCGCTGTTGAGCAGGTGGAGGATCTGTGCCCGCTCGTCGGCACCGAGCGCGGCCGGTTGGTGCCGCTTCGCTTGCGGGACCGGCGCCGCGACGACCGGAACGCTTGTCCCGGTCCGGTGCCGGTAGTACGACGCTCTCGAATAGCCAGTCAGCGCGCACGCGATCAGGGCGCTGATCCCGACCGCGATCAGTGCTGTGACGGTGTCGTATCGGATCCGGCCGGTTTCGTCCCGCGGAAGGTTTCCGGGATCAAAGCCGATTCCGGCGTCGATTCCGGCATCTTTCGAAGGCTCGAGCTCTTGGCCAGTGCGGCCAAGAGCTCGGAAGCTTTTCCCAACACCTCGACCGCGCTCTCGGCCTGCGCCAAGCGGTCAATGAGGTCCGCGTTCTCGCGTTGCAGGCGCGCGAACTCGTGCCTCTCTCGCTTCGCGAGAACGTACTTCGTCTCTCGCTGGGGATCAACCACGAGGATCCCCTCGCGCCGCTCCCGGTTCCACCTCGCCGCAGTGGTCGGGCTGATGCCCATCCGTCGGCACCACGCGGACTTCGACCCATGATCCAACTGCTGATCCCATATCTCGAGCAGCTGCAACCGCTCCGCGGGCGTGAACTTATGCTGCTTCGTCTCGCGCGGCCGCGCCGTAAACTCGTCCGACATCATCACTCCGTTCCCCACCCACAATCAGCGCGCGGTTTGTCTCACCACAGGCTGACACGTTGGGGATTACACCTGCACGAGCGAACAGCATGCGCGCGAGTGCTCGAGCGGCCGGCCGCATTGTCCGCATCGCACGCGCGAGTGAACAGCACCCGCGCGAGTGAGCGGCATCCGCGCGATGCGCAACGACGCGGTGCGATTGAGACCT
>JBBSKP010000370.1:0-3394 GCA_038256175.1 Mycobacteriales bacterium | reverse complement strand
TCTACGCGGTGTATCAGTCCGCAAATACCGGACCGCTGTACTACCACGACGTAAAGTCGCTCGACCTCAACACTTTCGGAAGCAGCCGCCTATGGCCGCTGCTCGACGAAGCGGCGCGCGTGGGTATCGCGCTGGTGCACGAGCAGAGCGCACTCGGACCGATCGCCGACTACGGCACCGCGGAGTTCTGCCTCGATTTCAGCTGCACCGCAACCGGTGAACTCGTCATCGTTCCCGCTATCCGGATCGACGGAGTGACGGTAGACCCTTCGACTGTCGGATTCATCGGTACGTCGGCCCATGGTGTGGTCAATACCGATGGCTCGCGAATACGGCTGGCGAAGCTCACGGCCCACGTTCCGCCGCGACTGCAACAGATGGCATTGGACGGTCAGGTGCTCCAGGTGCCACTGCGCGAGCAAACCGTCTTCATGACCGAGTACTACTCGTCGCTGCGGCGATCGGCGACGGTGATCTCCAGCGACGGAACCTTCACTCCTCCAGATGTTTCCGATCCAAAGTTGGCAATGCTCGCTACGTACGACGATTGCCACCACCTCACGGTCGACTGGGAGTGGGCGTACTCGATCGGCGAGCACGAACTTCGCGCGCCACTCGATCCGAGAGGTGCCGGCAACTCGTTCCGTGATGTGGAGCGGGAGCGACAGCTACTTGCCGAACTCGACATATCGTTCGATCAGTCGAAGATTCTGTCGCCTCGTACCGAGCTGAGCGGCATCGACACGATGCGTTTCACCACCGAAGTGCTTCCGATGCTGGACGGTCTCGACTCCGTTGCCGTGGCGATCGAGGGAACTCCGGCGGACTATCGCGAAGCGGGCGACTCGCTACGCATCGGGTTCTCGACAACGGCGCGAATGGTCGACCAAGACTGGTTCGACCTGGGCCTGTCGATAACGGTTGAAGGACAGGAGGTTCCGTTCAAGGATCTCTTCACCGCGCTCAACAACGACATCCCGCACATGTTGCTGCCAGACGGCGCGTACTTCTCATTGCAGAAGCCTGAACTCCAGTCCCTCAAACGACTGATCGAAGAAGCCCGGTCCCTTCAAGATCGGCCCGACGGACCGTTGCGGATCAGCCGGTTTCAAGCCGGCCTGTGGGACGAGCTGGTCGCGTTGGGAGTCGTGGACCAACAGGCGGACGCGTGGCAAGAGCAGGTCGACGGTCTGCTCACGCTCGGCTCGGTGGAGTCCGCACAACCCCCGGTTGGCCTCGCTGCACAATTGCGTGCCTATCAGCTCGACGGCTTTCGCTGGCTCGCGTTCCTCTGGGATCACCAACTGGGCGGAATTCTCGCCGACGACATGGGACTTGGCAAGACTGTGCAATCGCTGGCGCTCATATGCCATGCACGGCAGGCGAATCCCGGCGGTGCACCGTTCTTGATCCTCGCGCCAACGAGCGTCGTACCGAACTGGGCCGCCGAATGCGCGCGGTTCGCGCCCGGGCTCAAAGTGGTTTCTATCGGCCAGTCCGCAACCCGCCGTGGCCGCGTACTCGACGACGTAGTGGCCGATGCCGATGTTGTCGTCACCTCCTACACCCGGTTCCGGCTCGACATCGACGCGTACACCGAATTGCCCTGGTCAGCACTGATATTGGATGAGGCACAGTTCGTCAAGAATCACCAATCCAAGGCATACCAGTGCGTGCGCCGGCTACAGGCCCCGTTCAAGTTGGCGATTACCGGCACGCCAATGGAGAACAACCTGATGGAACTGTGGTCGTTGCTGTCGATCACAGCTCCAGGCCTGTTTCCGAGCGCCAAGAACTTCTCTGAGTATTACCGTCGTCCCATCGAGAAGGAGGGTGACACCGGTCTGCTCGCGCAGCTGCGACGGCGGATCAAGCCGCTCGTCCTGCGGCGCACCAAAGACCAAGTGGCAGGTGATCTTCCACCGAAGCAGGAGATGGTTCTCGAACTCGCGCTGCACCCCAAGCACCAGAAGCTCTACCAGACACACCTGCAGCGCGAACGACAGAAGATTCTCGGCCTGATCGACGACATGGACAAGAACCGATTCACGATCTTCCGTTCCCTGACGCTGTTACGTCAGCTCAGCCTCGACGCAAGCCTCGTCGACGACGACTACGACGGCGTCCCGTCTGCCAAGCTCGACGCCATGGCCGATCAGCTCCACGACGTGATCGACGGCGGCCACCGCGCGTTGATCTTCAGCCAGTTCACCAGCTTCCTCGCCAAGGTCCGCCAACGGCTCGACGCCGAACGAGTACCGTACTGCTACCTCGACGGCAGCACGCGCGACCGCGCCGCCGTGTTGGAACAGTTCAAGAGCGGCACCGTTCCGGTGTTCCTGATCAGTCTCAAAGCAGGCGGGTTCGGCCTCAACCTCACCGAAGCCGATTACGTCTTCCTGCTCGACCCGTGGTGGAATCCTGCGACCGAAGCCCAGGCAGTCGACCGCACCCATCGCATCGGTCAGACCCGAAATGTCATGGTGTACAGGCTGATCGCTAAGGACACCATCGAGGAAAAGGTGATGGCGCTCAAAGCAAAGAAGGCCAAACTGTTCTCGAGTGTGATGGACGCCGACAGCATGCTGAGTTCCGCCCTGACCCCCGAGGACATCCGGGGGTTGTTCGACTGATCACAGATCAGCGATCGCCTCGAGCGGCTTAGTCCGTGCGGCCCGAACCGCTGGCCACAGCGCTGCCAGCACGCCGACAATGGCCGAGCCGATCAGCATCGCCACCACCTGACCCCACGGCACCGCGATCTCACCGAGCCCTTGATCCCGCAAGGTCCGGATGAATCCCGCGCCGAGCCCAAGGCCGAGCAGGACACCGACAATCGCGCCGTACACCGCGATCAACACCGACTCGAGGTAGATCGTGCGCCGCACTTGTGCCCGCGCCATGCCAACAGCTCGCAGCATGCCGATCTCGCGCCGTCGTTCCACCACCGACAATGCAAGCGTGTTGACGATGCCCAGGATCGCGATCACGATCGCCAGAGCAAGCAACCCGTAGAGCACCGCAAGCAGCGTGTCGATCTGCTGCCCCTGAGTTCCCTTGAACTGCTCGCGATCCTGCACTTGCACAATGACGAACGGGTCGGTCGCCTTCTCCAAATCTGCTCGCATAACAGCGATGTCAGTTCCGGGTGCGGCCTTGACCAGGACGACGACGTTCGTCATCAGGTTCGGCGGCGTCACCTGCTGGTACACCTGCTCGGATACCAACCATTTGCCGAGGATCTGATTGTCCTCGTATATCCCCGTCACGATGGTCGGGACCTGCTTGGCGTCGAAACTGGTCAACGTGACGGTGTCGCCCAGTTTCCAATTCTTATCGGCTGCTTCAGTTTCCGATACGAGAAGGTTGTTTCCCGAGATTGCCGGGCTACCTT
>JBBSKP010000369.1:0-3397 GCA_038256175.1 Mycobacteriales bacterium | reverse complement strand
ACGGCGTCGGTGATCGGCCGTCAGCTGGTCGTCGACCGGGGCGAAGGTGCTTACGTCTTCACGACGGACGGCCGCCGCCTGTTCGACGGCACCGCGGGGCTGTGGCACGCCAACATCGGCCACGCACATCCGGAACTCGCGCAGGCCGCATTCGAGCAGATGCAGCGCTTGGAGACCTATCACATCTTCGGCCGCTTCACGAACGACAAGGCGCTAGTACTCGGCGAGCGTCTGGCCTCGATCGCCCCGATCGATCGCGCCAAGGTCATCCTGAATTCGGGCGGCTCCGACGCTATCGACGTGGCCTGCAAACTCGCGCGTCGGCACTGGCAGCGGGAGGGTCGGTCGAACAAGAAAGTCATCCTCAGCCGCGAGTTCGGCTACCACGGTCTGCACGCCTACGGCACGAGCATCGCCGGCCTCGAATTCAACCGCGACGGCTACGGCACTGAGTCCCTCGTCCCGGAGACCGCGCGCGTGCCGTTGCACGATGCGGATGCGATCGTGCGGATCGTCGCGGAGATCGGCGCTGAAAACATCGCCGCGATCGTCACCGAGCCCATCCAGGGCACCGGCGGAGTGAACCCGCCGTCCCCGGGCTATTTCGACGCGATACAACGGCTATGCCAGGAGAACGAGATCCTCCTGATCCTCGATGAGGTCATCACCGGATTCGGCCGCGCAGGCACCATGTTCGCCGCGGAGCGGTACGGCATCGAGGCAGACCTCGTCACCTTCGCGAAGGGCGTCACCTCGGGCTACGCGCCGCTCGGTGGGGTGCTCGTCAGCCCCCGCATGTGGGAGCCTTTCTACGTCGACTCGCCGGACACCCCGATCTTCCGCCACGGCGCGACGTACGCAGGTCACGCGACCGCTGCCGCCGTCGCGTTGGCCAATCTCGACATTCTCGAGCGCGATCACCTTGTGCCTCGCGTCAAGGAGCTCGAGGTCGTGCTGCGCGACGAGCTTGCAGGTCTCTCCGAACGCCAGCCTGCGGTCGTCGACGTGCGTGTCGGGGGTCTGTTGGGCGCCGTCACCCTCGCCGACCACGTGGTTGCCGAACGTGTGGCGGACGGGCTCATCGAGCTCGGCTACATCTCGCGACCGCTGCGCGGAAACAACCTGCAGATCAGCCCGCCGTTCATCATCAGCGACAGCGAACTCGTCACGTTCATCGCCGCGATCGAGCAGGCGATTGCCTCGGAGGAGAACCGGTGAGTCAATCGACCCTGTTGGCGTCGTCGCACCTCGCCGATGACGTCATCGGTGGCCTGCGCCTTCCGTCCACAGGGATCCCCGTGGCTGACCCTGCCACCGGGGCCACTGTTGCGCACGTCACGGACATCGACGTGGCCGGCGCGTTGGACGCGGTCCGCACCGCCGACGTGGTCGGCCGGTCCTGGTCCCGCAGCACGCCCCGACAACGCGCGGATGTGCTGCATGCGTGGTGGGAGCTGCTCGTCAGCCACACCGAGCAGCTCGCGCATCTGATAACCCGTGAGATGGGCAAGCCGCTCGGGGAGTCCCGCGGCGAGGTCAAATACGGAACGGACTTCGTCCGCTGGTACGCGGAGGAAGCTGTCCGTCCGGGTGGCAACTTTCGCGAGGCGCCCGACGGGGGATCGGACATCATTACCCGCCGCAGTCCTGTCGGGCTGGCGGTGCTGATCACGCCGTGGAACTTCCCGTTGGCAATGGCGACACGCAAGATCGCGCCAGCACTGGCCGCCGGCTGCCCGGTCATTATCAAGCCGGCGACGCTCACCCCGCTGACCACCATTTACGCGGTTCAGCTTGCCCAGCAGGCAGGAGTTCCAGCGGAGCTTCTCCAGGTTGTCACCACGTCGAACTCGTCGGCGTTCAGTAACGCGGTGCTGCGTGATGAACGCGTTCGCAAGGTGTCGTTCACGGGCTCCACTTCGGTTGGCAAGCAGCTGTTGCAGATCGCGTCCGAAAATGTGCTGCGCACCTCGATGGAGCTCGGTGGCAACGCCCCGCTTCTGGTCTTCGACGATGCCGATGTGGAGCGTGCCGTTGCCGGGGCGTTCGCGGCCAAGCTGCGCAACGGCGGCCAGTCGTGCATCGCCGCGAACCGCATCTACGTGCAGGACGGCATCGCCGACGCGTTCGTCGACGCGTTCACCGACCGCCTCGCTAGCACTGTCGTCGGCAGCGGGTTCGGCGATGGGACCGCCGTCGGTCCGCTGATCGACGATCGCGCGGTCGCTGCGATGACGGCGTTCACGGAAGACGCCGTCGCCAAGGGCGCCACCCTGCGCACCGGGGGCACCGCTTTCGATACTGCGGGCACCTTTTTCGCCCCGACGCTCTTGGACCACGTTCCCGAAAACTCCGATGTTGCCAGGAGCGAGATCTTCGGACCGATTGCCGCGATCCAGCGATTCAGCACCGAAGACGAGGCCGTCAGCCGCGCCAACGCGACCGAATTCGGGCTCGCCGGCTACGTCTTCACCGAGAACATCGATCGCGCGTTCAACGTCGCCGATCGCCTCGAAACGGGTCTCGTCGGAATCAACCAGGGCGTCCCCTCCAATGCTGCAGCCCCGTTCGGTGGCATCAAGCAGTCCGGCCTCGGCCGTGAGGGCAGCGCAGAAGGGCTCGAGGAATACCAGAACACCCGCTTCTACAACGTCGCGCGACGCTTCACCCGGTGACGCTCGTCGCCATGAAAGGTCCGGTTCAGAGCTTGACGACCTGCGTGCCGTCAGCCAATCTGTCGTGCACTCCCTGCCGCGTCGGGCTGCGCGAGATCGTTGTGCCGATCGCAACAACGGCGATAAACAAGGGCAAACTTCCCACAATCGGAATGCTGGGCAGCGCGCCCAGAACGAGGAAGCTGTTGCGAGGAAGCGACTCTCGAACGGACGGCTTCGGTTTGTTGCGTGCACCGCGAACGTGCAAGCCCAGCAACTGTTTTCCCGGTGTGTGGCCTCGGGTTGCCTCGAACGAAACGTAGTAGGCGAGAGTCACCGCGGCGGCCAACGCCACCGTGATGAAGCGGTTGTCGATGTGTTCGATCGTTGCGCGGACGATCAGGCCGATAAGCGCGAAGACAATGAAAATGAGCAACGTGCTGCGCGGAGAAACCGACAGCACCGACGACGATTCCGGCGCCCGGTTCGAGGTGCTCGGTGATTCCGCCTACGGCAGCGGGGAGATCCTCGCTGAGCTCATCTTCTCTACCGTCATCGCGGACACCTGCGCTTCCTGGAAGGTGGCATCAACGCTAGTCCGGCAACGTGGAATTCCACGACCCCACAATGCCCCTTTCGAAAGATTGTTTACGGGCAAAGAACCGGTTCTCGGTCTCGTTTCGACATGGATCGGACCACGGAAGTCCATTGGGCTCGTGGCAGTTTCGCTCTACTTGGTCGTT
>JBBSKP010000368.1:0-3402 GCA_038256175.1 Mycobacteriales bacterium | reverse complement strand
CCCGAATGCGCTGCGCATGTCCCGGCATCGTGATCGGAAATCGTCCTCGTCGATCACGAACAGGGGCGTGCCGAATCGCTCGGCCAATTCCTGTACGGACACACCGGCCAGACGAACGACGCCGTCCTCACCACGAACCGCACCACGCGGATATACGTGCGGCGGAAGCGAAGTCAGCTCGGCCGTCGTCGACGGGCGCTCCGCCAAGGTTGGCGCGTGGGCCAGATCGGCGTGGCGTTGTCCTGCTGGATGGGCGCTCACAGAACCGCCTCGCTCTCTGTCATCGTGTGCCTGTTCACATCTGCACCGGCGCGCTGACGCCGAGCAAGGCAAGCCCGTTCGCCAGCACCTGGCGCGTTGCGTTGCCCAACGCCAGTCGTGCCGAGTGGATCGGGCCAGGAGTCTCGTCGCCGACCGGCAAGACGCGGACCGCACCGTAGAAGCGGTGGTAATCCCCGGCCAGGTCTTCGAGATAGCGCGCAATCCGGTGTGGCTCACGCAGATTCGCCGCGCTAGCGACAACCCGCGGGTACTCGCCGAGGGTGCGGATCAATTCGCCCTCGTGGTCTTCGGTGAGCACCCCGAAATCAGGGTTTTCGGCACTCACGCCGAGATCAGCCGCGTTGCGAGCAAGCGAGCACAGCCGCGCATGCGCATATTGCACGTAGTAGACCGGGTTTTCGTTGCTCTGGCTTGCCCACAGCGCGAGGTCGATGTCGATGCTCGAGTTGACCGACGAACGCACAAGCGCATAGCGCGCGGCATCGACACCGATCGCTTCCACCAGGTCGTCGAGGGTGATCACGGTGCCGGCCCGCTTGCTCATCTTGACCGAGACGCCGTCACGCAGCAGGTTGACCATCTGCCCGATGAGAACCTCGACAACGGCGGGGTCGTCACCGAACGCCGAAGCGATCGCCTTCAGCCGGCCGATGTAGCCGTGGTGATCGGCACCGAGCATGTAGATGCACAGGTCGAAGCCGCGTGCTCGCTTGTCGCGGAAGTACGCGATGTCGCCCGCAACATAGGCAGGTTTGCCGTCGCTCTTGATGACGACACGATCTTTGTCGTCACCGAAGTCGGTTGTGCGCAGCCACCAAGCACCGTCGGCCTCGAACAGGTTGCCGGTGCCCTTCAACTCTTCGACCGACCGTTCCACCGCGCCGGACTCGAACAGCGAACTCTCGTTGAAGTACACGTCGAACTCGGTACCGAAGTCGTGCAGCGTCTTCTTGATGTGCGCGAACATCTGCTCGACACCGGCAGCCCGGAAGAGCTCGTGCTGATCCTCGGGCGACAGCGTCAGCGCGTCGGGACGCTGCTCGACGACCGATGCGGCGATGTCGGAGATGTACGCCCCGGCATAACCCTTCTCCGGCGCAGGCTCACCCTTGGCCGCAGCGATCAGCGACTCGGCGAACCGGTCGATCTGGCCGCCGTGATCGTTGAAGTAGTACTCGCGGACCACATCAGCGCCCTGTGCAGCGAGAATCCGTCCGAGCGCGTCGCCCACGGCGGCCCACCGCGTCCCGCCGAGGTGAATGGGACCGGTCGGGTTCGCCGAGACGAACTCGAGGTTGATCTTTCGTCCGCCGAAGGCTGTGCCTGCGCCATAGGCCGCGCCCGCCGCCAGCACGTTCTGCAGGATCGCACCCTGCGCCGATGCGCCGAGCCGGATGTTGAGAAACCCGGGCCCTGCGACGTCCGCAGCGTCGATACCGTCGGTGGCGAGGAGAGCTTCAGCGAGCCAACCTGCAAGTTCGCGCGGATTCACCCCTGCGGGCTTGCCGATCTGCATCGCAAGATTGGACGCGTAATCCCCGTGTTCAGGGTTGCGCGGGCGGTCGACCTTCAATTCATGCGGAAGTACCGAGGGATCTAATCCACGCTCGGCAAGCACCTTCGCGGCGGTTCCACGAAGGAGTTCGGCAAGGTCGGCTGGAGTCACAGGTGTCTATCCTATGGGCTGCGGGGATGCGTCCGGTTACCGCGGTCCATTCGAGGGCGAACGGAACGACGAAGCTTTTCACCGTAGAGTGGGGGCGCTTACCAGGGTTGCCGGCTGCGCGCTTGCTTGACGCCCCTGTGATAGGTACCAGAATGTCCACACGGCGAAAGAGCAGTGCAGGTATGCCCAGCGGTTCGGATAGTCGCAATCCCCAGAGCAAGACCGGGGCCAAATCGGCGAAGGCAATCAGAGCTGCCTCGAAGAAGAAGCGCGTGCCCGGCGCCAAAGGACTCGCGAAGGCGAACCAGATCCCGTGGATGACCATCGGCGCTGTCGTGGTGGTCCTCGCGCTGATCGGTGTGCTCGCCTTCAACTTGGTGCCCAAGTTCCAGGAAAAGCGTGAGGCGGAGAAGTTCACGCCCACCGAGAGCAACCAGGATCCGTCCAAGGACATCAGCGGTGTCGTCTTCACGGACTACCCGGCTGGTTTGCACGTGCAGCCGAACCAGCGCGTGGCTTACGACCACTTCCCGCCGTCCGGTGGTCCGCACGACCAGACCTGGGCGACGTGTACGGGAACCGTGTACTCGAAGCCGATTCGCACCGAGAACGCCGTGCATTCGCTCGAGCACGGCGCAGTCTGGATCGCGTACAACCCCGACAAGCTCGACGCTGCGGGTGTCGACGAGCTCAAGAGCAAAGTCGACGGCCAGCCGTACATGATGTTGTCGCCGTACCCCGGCCTGGACACGCCGATCGCGCTGCAATCGTGGGGCCACCAGCTGAAGCTGGACAGCGCTGACGACAAGCGCATCGCACAGTTCATCGCTGCGCTGCGGTTGAACAAGTACACCTACAAAGAGGTCGGCGCGAGCTGCGCCACGGTTCCAGGCGCGTTCGATCCCGACAATCCGCCGGCATTCGACCCGAACCCGCCCGGCCCCGACGCGATCCCCATGGACGGCAAGGGCTTGGTCCCGGACCAGACCGAACTAGGCGGCGGCTTGGGCCTGCCGCCGGGCGCAGGTATGCCCGGGCTTCCCGGTAGCGGCGACGTTCCCGGCCTTCCGCCGGGCGCAGGTGTGCCGCCCGCGGCACCCGCTCCGGCTCCGGCGCCGTAATGACTGACTCCCAGGCTTCGCCGGCTGCGCCACAGCAGCCGGCGAAGCCGAGCCAGCGAACGGCGTTACTCGTACTCGGACTGATCGGAGCAATTGCGATCGGTTTCGCGATCGGAATCTTGCTTCGAATCCCGTTCGGCGACAACGACTCCGCGCCCGCACCGGATTCCGTCGATGTCGGTTTTGCACAGGACATGACCGTGCATCACGGACAAGCCGTCGAGATGGCAACGGTCGCGATGACGAATACGGCCGACCCCGCCATCAAGAACCTTGCCTTCGACATCCTCACGACCCAGCAGAATCAGATCGGGCAGATGCAGGGGTGGTTGT
>JBBSKP010000367.1:0-3420 GCA_038256175.1 Mycobacteriales bacterium | reverse complement strand
CGAGGTCACCATCATGGTCGATGACCGCCTCGCACGCACCCTGACCCTCGACAGAACGGTAACCTCACAATTGCTCACCAAAAAATCGTCCACGAAGTCCTGAGACACATTTGTTCAACATGTCCTGAGACATCACAGGAGAGCACGCCCTCCTAAAAGACGCACGAGGCCGGAGGCCCTCAGTCGAGCAGCCGAGACCGGAGGCGGGCAAGCACGTCCACGTCGATGCCAATCTCCGCGAGATAGTTGTCGAAGCCGCCGTAGTCGTTGTCGACGACGTTCCATGCTGCGCGGATGAAGTCTTCGTGGACACCGAGCACCTTGTCCGACACCTGGGTCAGATCACCGTTTCGCGCCACCACGACGGCTCGCAGTGGCGGGATTGCCTCGTTGCTGCGGAGGTAGTCGGCGAGGACTCGGCATCACTCACTCCGGCGGCGCGCAAGAGCGCGGCCGTGATCCAACCGGCGCGGTCTTTGCCTGCCGCGCAATGGATTAGCACTCCGCCGGTGGAATCGGCGACCAGCCGGATCGCGTGCGCCAGCGCAATCTGTCCGCCCTCGAGGGCGGGGAAGCGGGTGTACGCGTACTCGAGGGCGGCTTCGGCGATGTCCGGCGTGAGTTTCTGTGGTTGCTCGTGCGGGGCCGTGTCGTCGTTTCCGCGGTCGTGTACCGGTACCGCGTGCAGCGCCACACCTTCGGGGAGTGCATCGGGACCGTTGTAGGCGACCTCATGCGCGCCGCGCAGGTCGACGACGTCGGTGACGCCGAGATCGAGCAGGGTGCGCCGGCCGCCGTCGTCGAGGGCACACAGCTCCGACGATCGGAACAGGACGCCGGGCTTTATCGCTCGACCCTCATCGGTCCACAGCCCGCCGAGGTCGCGAAAATTCCAGGCACCGGAGAGGCGGAACTGATCGACGATCACCGTTCGACGGTAACTGAGCGCGCGGTCGGTTGACACTTCCGGGGCGGTGCCACTTCTAGTAACTACGGTGCCGTTCCGAACCTCCCGACGAGCGTTCGCGCTGCATAACGTCATTCACAAGAGATAACTACGACTCGTAGTGAGGACACGAATGACCACCATCCAGCGTCGATCGAACACCTGTCGGGGCCAACGGTTGGTAAGCGGCTGGGGAGGTAAGGTCTACCGCCATGGCGGAACTGTCCGTCGGGAAACTGGCCCGTGGACGCCCCGCAGTGCATGCGTTGTTGAAGCACCTGGAGTCGGTGGGATTCGATGGCGCGCCGCGAGTTCTCGGCGTCGACCAGGACGGCTTCGAGGTGCTCACCTTTATCGACGGACAGACGTGTGGCGGCGTCGCGGGTTGGCCCACCTGGGGCCGTTCCGAGTCGAACCTCGTCCGGATCGCGCGTTTGCTGCGCCGGTATCACGAGGCGGCGGAGAGTTTCCGGCCGGCAGCGGGAACACTCTGGCGCGCGGTCGCCGCGATCTGCGTCCAGGGGAGATCATCGGCCACAACGACGTAAGCCTCGCGAATCTTGTCGCCGATTCGACCGGCCGCGTCCACTCCCTGATCGATTGGGACCATGCCGGGCCGACGACTCGTCGCGCAGATCTCGCCTACGCAGTTTGGCATGTCGTCGGCCTGCACGCGCCCGGTCATGCGAAACACCGGGACTGGACGAGCCAACCGGACGTGGCCCGGCGCCTCTGTGAATTCCTCGACGCGTATGGCCTGACCGATCGCGACGGATTCGTCGAGGAGATCTGTGACCGTATCGCTCGAGCCGTACGGGAAATGGTCGCTGCCGCCGAGCGAACGGGTGCATCGGTGTCCGATTTCGTCGAAGTTCTGACGGCGGATATCGAGGTCATCCAGTCGAATCGCACCGCGCTAGAGCTTGCGATCACGACGGACTTCGCCGCGCAGAGCGCCGCGTAATCGAGTTTCTCGGGGCGGCGGCTACGATTCCGACGTGCCCCATCTTGTACTCACAGCCATCGGTGACGACCGCGCTGGACTGGTTTCCTCGCTCGCCGACGTCATCGCATCCCATGGTGGCAACTGGCAGGAAAGTCAGATGGCAGAACTTGCTGGAAAGTTCGCCGGAATCGTAGTGGTGAGCATTCCCGCGGAACAGATCGACGAATTCGTGGCGGCCATGCGAACTCTCGACGGGCTACTCGACGTTTCTGTGTATGTCGGGACGGACAACGGCGTCGACGCCGGTCACGAGTCGACGCGGTTGACCATCGCAGTCCTCGGGAACGACCATCCGGGAATCGTGCACGAACTATCGTCGGTTCTCTCCGCGCTTGGGCTGAGCATCGAGCGGATGACCACAAATACGCGGGAAGCGCCGATGGCGGGCGGACTGCTGTTCGAAGCAACAGTGGAGGTTCGCGTTCCGCCGCAGGTCGATTTCGCGGACGTGCGAGGCGAACTGGAGCGGATCGCCGCGGAGCTTCTCGTCGACCTGGAAATCGATCAGACCTGACCGAGCTTCGCGCTCCGATACGCCCGTGGACCGACGCCGTGCCAGCGCCGGAATGACGGCTCGTGAGCACTGTAGGAGGTCAGGGGCTCCGGAAGTGCTCACGGGGGAGTTACATGCGACGGGTCTCGGCGAACTCCTCGACGATCTTCTTGCAGAATGCCGGCAGGTCTCCGGGGTTCCGGCTCGATACGAGGCCATGGTCGGTGACCACTTCTTCGTCGACGACGTTGCCGCGGGCGTTGCGAATATCCGTGCGCAGGCTCGGATACGACGTCAAGGTACGCCCGCGCACGACGTCGGCTTCCACAAGCGTCCACGGCCCGTGGCAGATGACTCCGACGGGTTTACCGGCCTTGAAGAAGCTCTTGATGAAGCTGACCACGTTCTCGTCCTGGCGTAGCCTGTCCGCATTTATGGTGCCGCCGGGAAGGATGAGTGCCTCGAAGTCGTCGGCCGAGACGTCCCTGATGGCCGAATCGACGGGAACTTGTCGGCCTTCTCGGTGTCGTGATTCATGGCCTGAATCGAGCCATCTTCGAGTGAGATCAATTGCGTTGTAGCGCCGGCCTTCTCGACCGCATCACGAGGATCCGTCAGCTCGACCTGCTCGACGCCGTCGGTCGCGATAATCGCAACTCGGATCCCGTCAAGGATGCTCGTATCTGCCGTCATCATCAGCCGTCCCTTCGAGTATGTTGCGTTTCGCAATCCGAGTGCCCGGTAGTGCGGCGTGTGAAACGTTTGCGCAGCTGTCGTGGCGGGTACTTATCGATTGGGGACCGAGTACCCACGTCTATAGGTGATGAGATGACGGGGCTCTTGTGCTCTAACCGTGGGTGGTTTTGGTGCTGATATGAGCGCACGCCGTTGTCCCAGTAGCGTTCTGGCTTGTCTAAGGTCGGTCGGCTACTTGTGCGGGAGAACGGCGTGCGCGAATCCAGGATATGGCGTCTG
>JBBSKP010000366.1:0-3420 GCA_038256175.1 Mycobacteriales bacterium | reverse complement strand
CTCCATCGACGGCGCGACCGCGGATGTCAATGACGCGGTGCGTGGGCCGGGATCGTTCGATATGGCGGTTCGTGCATTGGCGAACCTGGCCGAGGCCGGATTCAAAGACGCCAAGATCTCGGTCGTCATGACACGGCACAACGTGCCACAGCTCGACGAGTTCAAGGCACTTGCCGACAAATACGGTGCGACGCTGCGCATTACGCGTCTGCGCCCCTCCGGGCGCGGCGCGGATGTGTGGGACGATTTGCATCCCACCCAGGCGCAGCAGCGCGACCTGTACAACTGGTTGGTCGCGCATGGCGACGGCGTGCTGACCGGTGATTCGTTCTTCCATCTCTCGGCGTTCGGTGATGCGCTGCCTGGGCTGAATCTGTGTGGCGCCGGTCGCGTGGTGTGTTTGATCGATCCGATCGGCGACGTCTATGCGTGCCCGTTCGCGATCCATGAGAACTTCCTCGCAGGCAATGTGACCACGCCGGGCGGATTCCAAGAGGTGTGGCAGCACTCGGACCTGTTCGAGGAGCTGCGCTCCCCGCAGACCGGTGGTGCGTGCACGAAGTGCAATCACTACGACTCCTGCCGGGGTGGTTGCATGGCGGCCAAGTTCTTCACTGGGCTGCCGATGGATGGTCCTGACCCGGAATGTGTGTTGGGCAACGGTGAAATGGCGTTGGCCGCCGCCGGAGAGATACCCAAGTCGAATGTCGATCATTCGCGGACCGGCCAGCGGAAGACGCCGCGTGCATCGGTGCCGCTGACGCTGATGATGCGCCCGCCGGCCAAGATTTGTGACGAGAACCCGCTTGCGGGAATGGAATAGAGGAAGTACCTATGGCTAAGAACGAATGGTTCGAGACAGTTGCGGAGGCGCAGCGTCGAGCGAAAAAGCGATTGCCGAAGTCCGTGTATGCGGCCTTGATCGCCGGATCCGAGCAGGGTCTGACGCTCGATGACAATCTCGCCGCGTTCGGTGAGCTCGGCTTCGCGCCGCACGTCGCCGGGCTGTCGGACAAACGCGATCTGTCGACAACGGTGATGGGGCAACCGATTTCGATGCCGGTGATCATTTCACCGACCGGCGTGCAGGCCGTGCATCCCGACGGGGAAGTTGCCGTTGCTCGCGCCGCCGCTGCCCGCGGAACCGCTGTCGGCCTGAGCTCGTTCGGTAGCAAGCCGATCGAAGAGGTTGTGGCGGCGAACCCGCAGACGTTCTTCCAGATGTACTGGGCCGGCACCCGCGACGTGATGATCGCTCGGATGGAGCGTGCGCGTGCCGCCGGTGCGGTAGGGCTGATCGTGACCCTCGACTGGTCCTTCTCCCAGGGCCGCGACTGGGGTTCACCCTCCATTCCGGAGAAGATGGACCTGAAGGCAATGGTGCGCTTTGCACCGGAAGCTATTACCCGTCCGCGCTGGTTGAGCAGATTCGCCAAGACCATGCATATTCCGGACCTGACGACGCCGAATTTCGTTGTGCCAGGCCAGGATGCGCCGACATTCTTCGGTGCGTACGGCGAGTGGATGCAGACGCCGTTGCCGAGTTGGGAAGACGTTGCCTGGCTGCGCGAGCAGTGGGGCGGGCCGTTCATGCTCAAGGGCGTCATGCGGGTCGACGACGCGAAGCGCGCGGTCGACGCCGGTGTCACAGCCATCTCGGTGTCCAACCACGGTGGCAACAATCTCGACGGGACCCCGGCGCCGATCCGTGCGTTGCCGGTGGTCGCCGAAGCGGTCGGGGACCAGATCGAGATCTTGCTCGACGGTGGTATCCGGAGAGGCAGCGACGTCGTCAAGGCCGTCGCGCTCGGTGCCCGGGCTGTCATGATCGGGCGCGCGTACCTGTGGGGTCTTTCGGCCAACGGTCAGGCCGGAGTCGAGAACGTGCTCGACATCCTGCGCGGCGGAATCGATTCTGCTGTATTAGGTTTGGGTCACTCGTCGGTCGCGGATCTGACACCGTCAGACCTTGTTATCGCTCCGGGATTCACCCGGGCACTCGGTACGAACTAAGGAACTAGAGCATGGGTCAACTCGAAGGCAAGGTCGCCTTCATCACGGGTGTCGCTCGAAGCATGGGGCGCAGTCACGCGGTTCGGCTCGCCCGTGAGGGCGCGGACATCATCGGTGTCGATGTCTGCGCACCGGTGTCACCGGACAACGGCTACGCACCCGCCACGCCGGAAGATCTCGACGAGACCCGCGCGTTGATCGAGGCGGAGGGCCGTAAGGCGTTTCTGGTCCAGGCCGATGTCCGGGATTCCGCGGCATTGAAGGCCGTTGTCGATGAAGGCGTCGAGCAGTTCGGGCGGCTCGACATCGTGATTGCCAACGCCGGGATCTGCAACTGGGGCAAGTTGTGGGAAATTTCCGACGAGCAGTGGTCGACGCTGATCGACGTCAATCTGACGGGTGTATGGAAGACGCTGAAGGCGTCCGTACCTGCGATGATCGCGGCCGGCAACGGCGGTTCTATCATCACGGTCAGCTCGGTGGCGGGCATCAAGTCCATCCCACTGCAAGCGCACTATTCGGCCGCGAAGCACGGCCTCGTCGGGCTGACGAAGACCGCGGCAATTGAGTTGAGCGAGTTCAATATTCGAGTCAACTCGATCCATCCGTACGGAGTGCTCACTCCCATGGGGACCGATCCGCACGCCGTCAAGGTGATACAGGGGAATCCGCGGTACTTTCCGAGTTTCGCGTCAGTCCTCACCGAAGGCGGGCTTGCCGATTCGGACGACATTTCCGATGCCGTTCTCTACCTGGCCGGAACCGCGTCCCGCAAGGTCACCGGCACCCAACTCGTTGTCGATATGGGCGCCACAATCGTCTAGTCCTGCGCACCGGCAACCGGGACAACGCCCGCACCAGAAGACGATTGGAGCGCGGCCATGCTGGTCGACCTGACGACGAATCTCTTCACGACGCTGCATCTCCTCACAAAGCTGTGCCGCGATAGTCTCCGGCTATGACCGGGTTGGGACGGCGCACGTGGGCAGAACTCGACGGCGTGCCGACGACGCTTGCCGTGCCCCTCGGATCGACGGAGCAACACGGCCCACATCTGCCGCTCGATACCGATACGACGATTGCGACATCGGTTGCCGCCACGTTGCCGGATACGGTGTTGGCCGCGCCGATTGCGTACGGCGCCAGCGGGGAACACGAAGGTTTCGCAGGCACCGTGTCCATCGGCCGGGCCGCGCTCGAATTCTTGTTGCTCGAATTCGGGCGCTCGGCGATGGGTTGGGCGCACCGGATCGTCTTCGTCAACGGTCATGGTGGAAACGGTCAAGCTTTGGTTGAGGCCGTGCGCCAGTTGCGATTCGAAGGTCGCGATGTGGCGTGGCTCGCATGCTCGGTCGAGGATGCGGACGCTCACGCCGGACGTGCCGAGACCTCGTTGATGTTGCACCT
>JBBSKP010000365.1:0-3421 GCA_038256175.1 Mycobacteriales bacterium | reverse complement strand
GGACCGTTTCGGCGATGCCCTGCCGACTTGCCTCGCAGGCCTCGGCGTCGGCGTACTCGCGACAACGATCTTCTGGATCCAACGCCGCGCATCCCGCCGCGGCAGCAAAGGCGCGCAGTCCGGCTTGAACTAAGCCGCTCGACCTAAGCGGATGCCTGCGAGACCAGAATTTCCGCGATGCGATCGAGTTGCTGATTCGCGGTTGCGCTGTCTTCCTCGACGAGCCACCGCAAGACCAGACCGTCGATCATCGACAAGAGCAGCCTGCTGAGCACGTCGACCGGCAACGTCCACGTTGTCGCGGTGAGCGCCGATACCTTCTCGAGGACGCTCCGCAGTGTCGCGTCGTTGTATGCGTACTGCTCGCGGGCGATACCCAACCGCTCGCTGGACGCTTCGCCCTCTCGCAAGGCGTAGGTCGTGATCTCGTATGTGAGGAGCTGCCGTTGCGGCGTGCGCTCGACGTCGTGCCACATCACCGCGAGCGCCATGCGAACCAGAGACCGGAGGGCCTCGATGCCCTCTTCCGACCACTCGACGACCTGTGGATCCTCGTCGACCGAATCGCGCAGTTCGGTGGTGAGCGTCTTCACGACCTCGGTCATCAACGCGTCTTTGTTCTCGAAGCAGTAGTGCACAACGCCGAGCGAAACCCCTGCCGCCTGTGCGACGTCACGGGTAGTCACTGCCGCCACGCCCTTGCGCTCCGCAAGACCGATCGCTGCCTCGATGAGGTGAGTTCGCCGCTCTTCCACGGACAGTCTGTTGGGCACGAGATGAGTTAAGCGTTAGTTGGCCTGGGCAGTCAATTCTTGTGGGGCAGGCGGGCCGTTCCCCGAATCCACAGCATTGCCCATCCCCATCCCACAAGCCATCCCGCGAGCACATCGGTGAACCAATGGGCGCCGAGATAGACACGAGACAGGCCGCTGAACAGCACCACAGCGCCGAGCGCGACGTAGACCCAGGGAATCGTTCGGCCGTACAACCGTCCGACGACAGCGGCCACAACTGTGGCGAGCGTCGCCGACAGCATCGCGTGCCCCGAAGGAAACGAATACGTCACCTCCTCGACGATACGAGCGGGAAACGGCGGGCGTTCGCGCGCAAACAACAGCTTGGCGAGGTTCATCACCAACCAACTCGACACCATGGCGCCGCCGACCAGAAACGCTTGACTTCGGCGACCTTGAATCAGCAATCCCCCAGTGAGCGCGGTCGAGAGGATGAACATGCCGACGATCCCGCCGGCATTGGTGATCACGGTGAAGACATCGGTAAGCCACGGCTCCCGGTGCGCGACAACCCAGTTCAGCACCCGGTCGTCGAGTGTCAACTGCGCCTGCCGAAGTCAGCAGCGATGTGCGTCACCTGGTCGGCATCGACCCACCATGGGACCTGCACCGTTGTCTCGAGCGCCCCGCTCAGCCGCACCGAAAGTTCCTCGTGCACAACAACCGCCCCGGCCGGCAACGGCAATCGCTGGCTTGCGAAGAACAGGACTGCGCCCGGGACGCGGTCCCACGTGCTCGGCTGCCCACCCCCGACGGCCTCGCCGTGCAGCTCGTCCGAGGCAAGCGGCAGGTCGAGCAACCGTGCGATGCCCTGCGCCGCGTCGAGGGTACCGACGACGAGTCGCTCCAACGGAACAGCCGCCGCGAGCCAGGGCTCGTCCAGGACAAGCGCCTCCGACGAATCGACGAGCGTCCCTGCGAGCGTCCGGACGCGATCGGGCAGGACGATATCGTCACTGTCGATTCTGCCGGCGCGAACTGCCTCGCCGAGCCGTCGATAGGTGTCGGTTGCGACGGCGGGGCTTGGCTGTCGATCTGCATCGCACAACCGGTCGACGAGCACCTGCGCCAGACCGTGATCGAGATATTCGGGATCGACGAGCGCACCCCGAACCGCGTCGGCCTCGGGATGGTCGAGTTCGTCGAGCAGACCGGCGAAGGAGTCGTCGTCAGGGTGCCGGAGTATCCCGAGCCGCTGACCGTCGATGTGCGCATACTTACCGAGCCACCACGCCGGGTACCCGTCGCGGGCCGCCAGCAGCGGCCGGATCGCCGGATCGCGAGCGAGCAACGTCAGAGCCTGTGGCCATGCGTGGTCGGCAACCAGATCCAGATCCCGAACGGCGGCCATGGCTTCCGGATCGTCGACCAGCGTGGTCCACCACGCGGATTCGTCGTCGAGATCGTGATCCGGGCCCGTCGGCAGGTCGTCGCGGACGACAGTAAATCCCCACCCCACACCGACGGCCTGCAATGCGCGCTCACCGAACCGCGTGACAAGTGCGGAATCAACTGTGCCGAAAGGCGATTCGTCGACCAGCACCGTCGCAAGCGGAGCTCCGGGGAGCAGCAACTCGTCGGCGGGGCGCAACTGCTCGGCGTCGTCTCGCAACGGCAGCAGGCCTAGCCAGGACGGCAGTTGCTGCGGATCCGCAATTGTCGCAGCGATCCTCAGCACAGCATCGGCGAGCTCTTCGGCACGATCCTCGAACGCGGGTCCGCCGAGATCCTGTTCGTCGTCGAGTTCTTCGAGCTCGGCGTGTAATGCCGAGTCCGACAGCAGATCCACCGCTGACGCTTGCCGCGCGCCGAGCCTGCCCAGCAGCGGATGTGCGGCAGCGGGATGGACAAGTCGAACCCAGTGCACGGGCAGGCGGTCCGTGGTCGCATCGCCGGTGGCACCGACCTCGTCGGCGAGTACGGTCGTTCGCGGTCCGGTGACCAACCGACCATCGGCAAGCGGAACCGGAAGTGCACCAAGCTCTTCGGTCGCCACACCGTCAAGACCGAGCCCATCGAGCGCGGCGTACAGGCGGTTCCACCACTGTGGTGCACGGTCGATCCCGCCGAGCATCTCGGCCACGCGGGCGAGGCCGATTCTGTGCACGTCGACCTGAGCGAGGGCGCTCGCATACTGCAGGCCCGAAAAGTCAGGCGGCACAAGTGCAGGGATTACATCTTCGAGCAGTTCGGCCAACTCGTCGGTGAGCCCAGTCAAGACGGTCGCGAGCGGCGGTGCCGCCGTCGAATCCTTACCTCGAGAATCCTTGCCAAGCACCGGCAGCCACGGATTGCTGCGAAGCTCACGGATCACTGCTTCCCGCAGGATCGAATCCGCCTCGCTACGCCCGAACGAGGGCAACGGAATCAACGCGAACCGCTGCGCGGCAGGCAGCGCCCGAACGAAATCCGCGTAGCCAGTGGCAAGTTCGTCGATGTGCGCGCCGGGAAGGACGCGCCGTCGGTCGGGCTGCATCGCGATGTCGGCAATCACTATCGCGGGAAGGGACAGCTCCTCGTCGGAGCGCGTCGGTGCGCGCAACACATCTGCGGCCGCCGGCCGCACCGATCCGTTCACCACAGGGACGAGCCAACGTGCCCGCGCCGTGCGGTACTGCCACCATTGC
>JBBSKP010000364.1:0-3430 GCA_038256175.1 Mycobacteriales bacterium | reverse complement strand
GCGCCGATCCCCGGCGCGACTACGACAACAACCGCGCCCGCTCCGGGCGTTGCCCCGACAACGCTGCCCACTGTCGCGCCGATTGCACCCCTAACGATTGCACCCCTAACGATTGCACCGGTGACGATCGCTCCCGCCACGCTTGCGCCCGTCACGGTTGCACCCATAACGACTGTGCCGATCCCGACCATCGCCGCACCGACGACTACCGCCGCCGCGCCGACGACCACGACGGAACCAAGCACGGTAGCAATCGCCCCTGTTGCCCAGAGTGCGTCGATCGCACCTCCGGCAACAGTGAATTGGCTGTCGGATCGGAGGGTCGCACTGTGGGTCGACTCGCCCTCCATGAGCACCAAGATTCAAGTTCAGGTGTTGCTGGCACGGGACTGGAACTCGAACCCGAGCGCGACCTTCCCCTCGATCTGGATGCTCGACGGTATGCGGGCAACCGACCAGGAGAATGGCTGGACGGTCGAGACCGATGCAGCGGCGTACTTCGCCGATCAGAATGTCAACGTCATCCTGCCGGTGGGCGGCCAGTCGAGCTTCTACTCCGACTGGGTCGGCCAGGACAACGGCAAGAACTATCAGTGGGAGACGTTCCTGACCAAGGAGCTCCCGCCGATTCTCGAGCGTGACTGGCGTACGAGTCAGACGCGAGCCGTCGCAGGGTTGTCCATGGGTGGAACTGCCGCGATCGCTCTGGCCGCTCGTAATCCAGGTTTCTTCACCTTCGCTTCGTCGTTCTCGGGCATCCTGACGACGTCGACGGCCGGTATGCCGCAGGCCATCGCGATGGCAATGAAGGACGCCGGCGGTTTCGACGCGACAGCGATGTGGGGCGCGCCGCCGAACGACATTTGGGCCGAACACGATCCGTACATGCTCGCGCCCAAACTCAAGGGCGTCGGCCTCTATGTTTCGAGTGGTAGCGGACTGGTAGGTCCGTACGACCAACCGTCCGGCATCCCCGGTGTCAGCACGAACCTCGCGGGAATGGGCCTCGAGATTCTGGCTCGCATGACCTCGCAGACGTTCGCCCGGAAGCTGAATCAGCTGGGGATTCCGGCGACAATCAACTACCGCCCTACAGGCACACACTCGTGGCCTTACTGGCAGTTCGAATTGCATCAGGCATGGCCGCTGATGGCACAGGCACTCGGAGTGGCGGTCGGCAAGCCCGGGTGCGGGACCGGAGGCGCCATCGCGTCCGTCGCGAACAATGCCACGTGGCTCGGCGAATGCCTCACCTCCGAGTACGGGGTTGCTGGTGGTCGGGCCCAAGACTTCCGGTCTGGACGGGTGTTCTACTCCGGTGCGACAGGTGCCCAGACGGTCGGTGGAGTGATCGGCGGCCTCTATGGCGGCTACCGAGGCCCCGATGGCGTTCTCGGATTCCCGAAGACTGGAGAACTCGGCACACCTGATGGGCGTGGGCGCTTCAACGCGTTCACTGGCGGAATGATCTATTGGTCGCCGACGACTGGCGCGCATGCGGTCCGTGGGGCAGTTCTTGGGGAGTGGAGTCGGCAGCGCTACGAGTCCGGCCGGCTCGGCTATCCGACCAGCGAAGAATTTGCCGTGCCGGGTGGCGTCCAGCAGAACTTCCAGAACGGTTTCATCACGTTCAAGGACGGCAAGGCCGTCGCGTCGCCCTAGCCTGAAGTCGCAGTCCGTACTCGTCGACCTGCATTCCGGCGCGTCAGACGCTAAGGTTTCGCCTATGCATCTCGTAAACACCATGCAAAGCGGTCGGCAGAATCGCCGTTCGGGCAGGTCACGTTGGGTTCGAGGCGTCACCCTCGCAACGGCCGCGCTGGGACTGGCTGCCGGCAATCTCGTGATGGCGGGGCCGTCGTCGGCGGCGCCGCTCGACGTGAACGCGGCTGTCGCGCAGATGAACGCAGCGAGGAACCGCGTCGCATGCCCGTCGCTTTCGGTGAACGGTGCACTGAACGAAGCTGCTTCAGGGCATTCCTCCGATATGGCCCGCACCTTGAGGAAATTGTCGAGCGCGGGGTCTGACAAGTCGACTCCGGCGACGCGCGTCGCCGACGCAGGATACGAACCGCGCAGCGTGGGCGAAGTGGTATTCATGGCGCCGCCGGCGGCGACGACCGAGCAAGTTGTCGAAGCCTGGCTGAACGGTGGTTCGAAGCAGTACATCCTCAACTGCGCGTTCACCGACATCGGAATCGGAATTGCTTCCGGCCCCAACTCGCAGACCTACTGGACTGCCGACCTGGCTCGTCCGAAGTAGCCTGACGCCGCTGCCGCATCAGGGGAGAGAATCGGGCAGCCCGAACGGCGTAAAGTGTTGCGGCCCAATGAATGATGTCACTTCTGCGATACGTTCGCCGCGCAGCGTCAGCACATTGATCGACCAGCGGACGTGCGCGCCGGCATCCTCGTTCCAGAGGTATGTCGCCACGGCTGGCTGACCGTTCGCATTTACCGGAATATGTTGCCAGGAACCACATCCCGTCATCGGTACAGCCATGACGAAGTCGGTCACGGCATCGAGACCGTGATACCAGTGGGCCATCGGTGGCATCGACCACGTGACGTCCTCGGTGAGCAGCTCGACGAGAGCATCGATATCGCTATGTTCCAGCGCAGCGGAGTACGCCGCGACGATGTCGCGTAGGCGGGAGTCGTCTATCGCGCGCACCGTCAGCTGCTGGCTGGGCGAAGGGACTTTCTCGGCCACGATCGCGCGTGCCCGCTGGAGGGCACTGTTCACCGATGCCGTCGAGGTATCCATCGTCGCGGCGATATCGGCGGCCGAGAACCCGACAACCTCGAAGAGCAGCAAAGCGGCCCTCTGGTTGCCCGGCAGATGTTGCAGTGCGGCGACGAAGGCGAGTTCGACGGCCTCGCGCTGCTCGTAGCGCGCCGCGGGTCCATCGGTGAGACCACTGTCGGGGTACGGGCCTAGCCAGGCGACCTCGGTCAGCGGAACGTCGCCGACCACGGTGCGTTCGCTGGACGGACCGAGGTCCATTGGCAGGGCTCGCTTGTTGCGGCTCTCGACACTGTCCAGGCATGTACGGGTTGCGACGGTGTAGAGCCAGGAGCGCAGCGTGCTGCGCCCTTCGAAGCGTCCGAGACCCCGCCATGCGCGGACCAAGGCGTCCTGTAGTGCATCGTCGGCATCGTGGGTGGAACCGAGCATGCGATAGCAGTGGGCGTGCAGCTCACGACGCAATGGACCCACGAGGCGGGTAAACGCAGCATCGTCGCCGTCGCGCGCCTGCGCGAGATCGTCGGTTTGGCTCACGAGAACGATTCGGGTGCGGCTCTTCTGAAGTGACGTAACCCGCCGTCCCCGCCGCTGTTGGAGTTGCGCGGATTGGTCGGCCTCGATTCTGCCCCTTTCATTCCCACGACACGCGGCATATGTGCAGCTCATGCGCCCTTTCCCATG
>JBBSKP010000363.1:0-3484 GCA_038256175.1 Mycobacteriales bacterium | reverse complement strand
TCGGGCGCCTCGGCACACCCGAGGAAGCTGCCGGCGCGGTGTACCTGCTCTGCCTACCGGAATCGGACTACATCACCGGCGAAGTCCTCGCCTGCAGCGGTGGGCTGGTCGGCTGATGCGCACCTTTGACAACATCGACGCGCTCAGCGGCGCGGTCGGGGAAAACCTCGGCGAATCCCGTTGGATCATCGTCGACCAACCGACCATCGATCAGTTCGCCGACGCCACCGGCGACGACCAGTGGATCCACGTCGACCCCGTCCGTGCTGCTAGCGGACCGTTCGGCGCAACAGTCGCCCACGGGTACCTCACGCTAGCGCTGCTGGCGCGGCTGCTACCGGACCTGTTCGAGGTCAACGGAATCGCGATGGCCGTGAACTACGGGCTCAACAAGGTCCGCTTCCCGGCACCCGTGCCCAGCGGCTCCCGCATCCGCGCCACCGCAACCATCGCCGATGTCGCCGAGACCGACACCGGAGCGCAACTCACCCTTGCCGCCACCATCCAGGTCGAAGGCAGCAGTAAACCCGCCTGTGTCGCGGAGTCGGTAATTCGCCTCTACCGCTGAACCTGGACCGCGGGTGCGGCCGCGCGGCACAACTCGGGAAACACCGACTGCCACGCGGTCAGCACCTGTTCCTCCATCACCGTGCTGTCGCGCAGCAGACTCGTCATTGCCAACCCGCGTAGCAACTCGACCAAAGACTCGAACGCCACTTCGAAACCGGGCTGCAGTGCATAGTCGGGGCCGAACAACTCCGCGCCGAGCTGGCGCAATACCCGGCCAGCGTCACGCTCATACGGTGCCAGGATCTCGAACAACCCCTTATCCGTGCGAGCGGCCATCCACAATTCGTGCCCGGCAAGAAACGACGGACCCGACATCGCCTGCCGCAGTACCGATACCGCGAATGCGACCTGATCTGAATCAGGCGGTCGTTCTTCGGCGAGCCGGCGCATGCGCTGCACTTGCGACTCGGCGATAGAACGGATCGCCGCGACGAACATGTCGGATTTGCTCGGGAAGTGGTGCAGTAGAGCTCCGCGCGATACACCCGCACCCGTCTGCACCCGCTGCGTCGTCGTCCCTGCGAACCCGAACTCCACCAGGCACTCGACAGTCGCGTCCACCAGACGCTGACGCATCTGCTCCGGCGCAATCCGCCGCACCTGTCCCTCAGCCACCAGACCTCACCCCGCAACACTAGAGCCTGCGGCCCCACCGCCGGTGGCACCGCTCCGTCATCGTCGCTGTCCGACTATTGCTTTTGCGAACACGTCGATGCGCTCGGCGAGTTTGGTCGGTTCGAACGTCCAGTCGTCGGCAAACCACACCGTCGGGCAGGACTCGATCGTCGGGGGGCGCGTCGCACGATGGCGTCGACTTCGACAGCGCTGTGACTTTGCGCAATATGTGGCGGGGTTCTTTGGCCACTATTTGGCGTGTTCCGTCGAGCCGACAGGCGACGATCGTTACCGGACCAACCTGAAGCGAGTGATTAGGTTCACCGGATCATCTATGTAGCTAAGGCTTCGTTGCGCGGGTGACGGCAATTGCGCCGGCAGGACAGTTCCAGGCCGTGGACTGTAGAGCTGCGTGCAGTTCTGCGTCGACCTCGGTTGGTCCCGCTGTGTCGGCGGTGCCATCGCCTCTGAGCCCGGCCACACCGTCGGGTTGGAGTGCGAAAACATCGGGTAGCGCATTCGTGCACATCTCCGACCCGAAACACACGTCCTGATCGACAGTCGCGACGAATAGGTCAGCCATGCGTTCTCCTTCTCTGTAACACTTGTGCTGCCCCCGCTGTGGACGGTGTCTTGCTCCCGCTCAGCGTGTTTCAGGAATGCCGACGTCTGGGCGGCGCTGCTCGCCTGACACCCGGCAACGACCAGGATCAGTGCGTTGCATCGGGTGACCCGGGGCGCGGGACACGATCGGGTGTGTGCTGCTCGGTGCGGATCGCCTGCGTGTGGCGACCGGGCCAGACTCCGTCGAGCTGTGCACGGAAAGTCCTCTCGGCTCGCCCGATCGAGGCATGAACGACAGGCAGGACCAGCCTTTCTACTGCGTGGCCCACCACACCGCCGGGTAATTCATAGTCCGCACTGATGTCGAGCTGGGTTTCTTCGGGCGTCAACGCAGTGAAGACCGCTGTGACGCTGGTGCTGCCTTTTGCCGATTCGGTTTCCGCGACGATCAGGTGGTCTTGCTCCCATCCGGTAATCCGCAGTCGACCGCGGACCGTCATCGGCCCGATTGTGATCGCGCCCTCGAATACCGCCCCTGCTCCGGTGTCGTTGTCGCTGACGACCACGAATTTTTTGACGCCGGGCACCAATATGGGCCATGTTCGATGGTCGGTAATGTGCGCGAAGACGACCGAGACGGGCGCGTTCACGGTTCCGGTGTGTGTAATCGTGGCATATCGGAGTCCTCGCGGATCGGGGCCATACCCTCACCGCTATGGGTGGAATTGTGCAGTGCTGTAGAGGGTTTCGAGTTATTGAGCCTCGCCGTTTACGAGACGTGGACTGCCTGCGGGGGGGCCGTCGCGGGACTGGCGGATTTGCGAAGGCGTTGCAATGTAGGCGAGTAGACACAGGCGATGACGACGGCGGCGTTCATCGCGGTGGCGAGGATCCCAGCCAACCAGCCGACGAGCGGCGTGGCGTCGGTCGCGATTGCAATGTAGGCAGGGAAGGTTGCGACGAGGGCGAATACGGGCAGCGTTGCGCCGACCGCGAACGGCACGAGTATCCAGCGCCAGCCGCGGATGTGTGGCATGAGCCAGGCGAGAACCCATGCGACGACGGCGAACATCCCGGCGTTCTGGACGAGGCAGTAGATCGGAACTCCACCGATGACGGCGTGGTTGCCGTAATACTGCATCCAACCGAAATGGGACGCGATCATCTCGCCGGGGACCTCGATTATCGCGACGACGACGATGAGTTGCAGCAATCGTTTGGCCGGCGCCCCCCGTTTGACGATTTCGTATGCTGCGACGCTCGCGAACGGGATACCGCCTGCGTAGAAGAAGAGTGCGAACCACGGCATCGGCCGGTCGAAGACGGTCGCGACGATCTCATGGTTCGTCGGATACCAGACTGCGACGAATAGGTCGCCGAACGGTTCGACAAGTAACGGGTACAGGGCAACCCCGGCGACGGTGCACCAAATATAAAGCGGGCTGCGAGTGCGCCAAGTGTAGATAACGCCGATCACGGCAGAGATCACGGCCATTCCAGCCGCGGCCACGAGCGGAACGAGCGGGTACTGCGCAACAGCGTCCACCGGTGGATCGAGAAACACACCGGCCAGCACGGCGGAGGTCGTTGTCATATTTGGTTTCCTTGTTTCGTGGCGTCGTCGGTGGGGCGGATCTCGTTAGCGGTCCGTGGCTGGACTCGGGTCAAGGTGACCGGAAGACCGCCTTCGATGGTCGTGGAGAACGTCGTGGCGTGGGTCGGGACCCATCCGGGT
>JBBSKP010000362.1:0-3491 GCA_038256175.1 Mycobacteriales bacterium | reverse complement strand
GGCGCCGGATCGGGAATCGGGCGCGCACTCGCGCTACGGCTGGCATCTGAAGGCGCCCACCTGGCGCTGTCGGACATCGACGGCGCTGGACTCGCCGAGACAGCGCGCCGCGTCGCCGGTTCCGGCGTCCGAGTCACGACGACCGTGGTCGATGTCGCCGACCGCGACCAGGTCGAGATGTGGGCCGCCGATACCGTCACCGAACACGGCGCGGTGCACCTGATCTTCAACAACGCCGGCGTCGCCCAATCCGGCTCCGTGACAGGCAATACCTACGCCGACTACGAATGGGTGCTCGCGATCAACCTGTGGGGCGTGATCCACGGCACCAAAGCCTTCCTGCCCTATCTGCAGCAGTCAGGCGAGGGACACGTCGTCAACACATCCAGTGTGTTCGGTCTGCAAGCCCAACCATCCGTCAGTGCCTACAACGCCAGCAAATTCGCGGTCCGCGGCTTCACCGAATCGCTGCGCCAAGAGTTGGACATGCTCAACAACGGTGTCAGCGCCACCTGCGTGCATCCCGGCGGAATCCGCACCGAGATCGTCCGAACCGCTCGCCGGGGCGAGGGCATGGAAGAACTCTTCGGCCCCGGCCAAGCCCAAGTCATGGAGCTCTTCGATGCGATGCTCCTGACCAGCGCCGACCACGCCGCCAAGGTCATCCTCGACGGCATACGCCGCGACGCGCGTCGAGTGCTCATCGGTGCCGACGCCCGCCTGATCGACCTCGAGCAGCGGCTGCTACCGACCGGCTATCAAAGCGTCAACACGGCGTTGGTGACCGGCCTGGGCTGGCTGCTGACCCGTGTGCCGCAGCGGTTCCTGCCCAGCTCCGCGCAGCCCGCCGCCACCGTCGCAATTCCGGCCCCCGTCACCGCACCTGCCGTGCGGGTCGCAGCGCCCCGCCGCAAAACACCTGCACCGCGTCGCAAGCCATCACACGGACACGCGGTCGGAACCGAATAGTCCCGCTCCACTCCCACGAAAGGTTCCCATGATTACACTCACCCCTGCTCGCGGCTATGTCGCCCGCTACCTCACGAAGGTGTGGCAGACACCCGCTCAACGGGTGGTCTTCGGCATTTCCCTGTGGTTCACCAGCAACTATGTCTCGGGAACACTGATCTGGCCGAGCACGGTGCTCCATCCCATGGAGATGCACCACATGAGCTTCCTCGGCTTCATCCCTGTGACGGTGAATGGGTGGCACCTGATCTTCCATCTCGTCACCGGACTGGCCGGACTCGCGGCGGTAACGGCGCGTCGATCAGCGATGATCTACGGATTCGTTGCCGGCGGCAGCTATGTCTCGTTCGCGGCACTGGGATTCATCAACGGAACCAGCGTTTGCTCGATGCTGGGGGTCGACACCTTCGCCAACTGGGTACATCTGGGCGAAGGGACGAGCCTGATTGTGACCGCGTTACTCGCTGCCCGCACCCGATCACGGCGGTCTACCGATGCGTGAACTGCAGTTCATCGAGGCCGGGCGGATCGAGTGGCGCGAGGTCCCCGAACCGCGACTCGATTCGGCATCTGCGGCTCTCGTGCGGCCACTCGCCGTTGGAACGTGTGACCTGGACGCACCGATCGCCCGAGGAAAGATCCCCCTACCCGGTCCGTTCGCACTCGGTCACGAGTTCGTGGGTGAAATAGTCGCGGTCGGCGAACACGTTACGGGTGTCACAATCGGCACCCGGGTATCGGTACCGTTTCAGATCAGCTGCGGAACATGCCCGAGCTGTCGACGGGGCTCGACCGGCCGCTGCACAGGCGTCGATCAGGGCGCCTGCTACGGACTGGGGCCACTCGGTGGGACCACGAACTGGGGTGGGGCGATGGCCGATCTCGTCCGGGTGCCCTACGCGGACGCCATGTGCATCCCGATTCCGATCGACGCCGATCCGGCGGCACTTGCCGGACTGTCGGATAACCTGCCCGACGGGTGGCGGACGGTCGCGCCATATCTCGACCGCGAGAATGCCGATCGCCGAGTGCTGGTTCTCGGACGAGGTTCGGTCGGTCTCTATGCCACCGCGGTCGCACGGGCGATGAAGGCCGCAGTAACCTACGTCGACCGCGATCAACGCAACTGCGAGATCGCCGAACGCCTCGGCGCAATCGTCCTGCAAGAGCCGTTGCGCGATCGCTACGAATCGCACCCAATCGTTGCCAGCACCAGCTCAACGGTCGACGGGCTTCGCGCGGCGGTCGCCTCCACCAGCCCGGACGGAGTCTGCACCGACACGGGAATCCTGTTCGGGGACGTCGCACTACCGATGCTGACGATGTACACCAAAGGCATCAGTCTGGTCACCGGGCGCATCAACGCCCGCGCATCGATGCCCGCCGCGCTCGAACTGGTCGCCTCCGGTGCCCTCGACCTCAACCCGATGATCACCGCAACCGCCTCCTGGACCGATGCACCGCAAGCCTGGGCCGACCATCACGGCCGGCTGATCCTCACCCGATGAACCGACACGATGGACGGACCGAATACATCCGGGAGTCGACATTCACACCCGCGCTGCCCTCGGCAGAGGCACCAGAGAGGAGATAGCGCCGCAGGGTGCACGCCGGTTGCACATCGATCGCGGCCCGACGAGGGCTTGGTTCACGACCCGCCAAACGTATAGTTCGTAACACCGCCGTCGGCGAGTGCGACGGACCGGACGAGGTGGTGACGAATGCGGCAGGCCGAGCCCGCGGATCAAGCGTCTCCTCACGTGTTGCGGCGCCTCAGCGCGCGGTCGCTGATTTTGAGCGCGTTGCTCGGTGCACATCCGCCCGAGGCGCGGGGAAGCGACATCGTTGCCATCGCCGCGGTGTACGGCATTCAGGAGAACGCCACCAGGGTCGCTTTGACGCGCCTGGTTAACGCTGGCGACCTGGTGCGTGACAATGCGGTGTACCGGCTGTCGCAGCGGCTGATTGCCCGCCAACAACGCCAGGATGCCGGACAGTTCCCCGCGGTCAGGCCATGGAATGGCCAGTGGCGGATCGTTGTCATCACCAGTGTCGGCAACGACGCCGCCACAAGGGCGGCGCTACGGGTGAGCCTGGGTGAGAGCAGGTACGGCGAGCTACGCGAAGGTGTGTGGATGCGTCCTGACAATCTCGATATCGCCTGGCCGGGCGATGTTGCGAACCGAATCGAATCCTTCACCGCCGATCCCGATCGCGAATCCTCGGCACTGGTGCGTCAACTGTTCGATGTCGACGGTTGGGCTCAGTCAGGGAACAATATGCTCGAGCTGCTTTCCGCTTCGACATTGTCGGATCGCTTCGGTGTCTTCGCCGCAATCGTGCGGCACCTGACGTCCGATCCATGCTTGCCCGCAGAGCTATGGCCACGCGACTGGCCGGGTGATGCGTTGCGCACCGCCTACAACGACTTCCACAGTGAGCTGACCGTCCTGCGTGACACCATCCACGCACGAGGGTCACGCTCGTCCCGGTGATCGGCTAGCGCTTAGCGGGCGCCGAGG
>JBBSKP010000361.1:0-3577 GCA_038256175.1 Mycobacteriales bacterium | reverse complement strand
CTCCGCAACCGCCGACTGCAAACCACCGAGTACACCGTCGTACACCGCTATCAGCAACACTTCGCGATCGGTGAAGCTCTCGTAGAAGTATCGAAGGCTCAGCCCCGCGGACCGGCATACGCCGCGCATCGTCGTTGCGGCTGCGCCCTCGGAACCGAGCAACTCGAAGCCCGCCTGGAGCAGTTGTTCGCGCCGCTGCGCCGACCGATCGGCATGCGTGCTTCCGCGCCAGGTGTCGGGAGACGACGTATTCACGATTCGATCATGTCATCCCGTACCTGGTCATTACCTACCGGACCTCACGACCCGGGCATCGGCGGAACGCCGCGAGAGCGCGCGCTCTTCGACCCTGCGGACGAGGGCGTGCAACTTTTTGTCACCCGCCATCTGATGGTCGATGACAACGTTGGCGGCACCACGCAGTAGCGAATACGACTGCCACGAGGCGGGCGCAATGGTGCGTGCCGCACGCTCGGCAATTCCGTCGGCCACCGACTTTGCAGCCTGCTGCGCGGTGATTCGCTGGCTCAACGGCCATGGCAGCAACTCGGCAACCTCGCGACCCAACTCGTCCTCATCGAGCGTCTCGTGCGTCATCGCCGTCTCGACCACCCCGAAGTAGGCGACACCGGCGCTGGCACCGACGGCCGCCAGCTCGATCCGCAGTGCACGACCCAACTGTTCGACCGCGGCCTTGCTGATCATGTACGGCGATCCGCCGGCGCCCGGAGCAAACGCTGCCGCTGAGGAGACGACAACGACGTGGCCGTTGTGCTCGATGACTTGCTCCAACGCCGGGCGAATGGTGTTGAAGACGCCGGTGAGATTGATGTCGATCACCCGGTCGAAGTCGGCTTCGTCGATCGTCCGCAACGTCGCCGGTGGCGGCGCGACGCCCGCATTGGCCACGACGACGTCGAGGCGACCGAACCGATCCACGGTTGTCGCGACAGCGGCGGCCATTCCCGGCCGATCACGCACATCGGCAGTCACTCCAAATGCGCGCTCCCCCAACGCCGCTGCGGCGGCGTCGACGGATTTCGCGTCGACATCAACGAGGACGACCGACGCGCCGCGCGTGTGCAGGATCGTCGCCAAGGCCAATCCGATACCTTGACCCGCGCCGGTAATGAGGACGACCTTGTCGCGGACGTCGTAGGAAGTGCTGTTGAACGGAAACATCATTGGTTCCTTATCTTGATCGAGCGGGGTGGTTATCCAGCGCTCAAGTCGTATGCGTCACGGTCGAATTGGCTTGTCCGGCTCCGGTACTCGAAGCTCCAGCTCGGGTACAGCCCCGCGTTCATCCCGTCGGCGGTGCGGTAATACGTGGTCGCACACCCACCGGTCAGCCACACCGTGTTGGAACTGCGCTCGTTGACCTCGTCGAGGAACGCATCCTGGACGTCTTCACGTACCTCGACTCGGCTGAGACCTTCGTCGCGCATCGTCGACAACGCGTCGACGATGTACCGGATCTGGCATTCGATCATGTAGATCGCGGACTGGTTTCCCACGGCACCGAAAGGCCCAAGGGTGGTGAACATGTTGGGGAAGCCCGCTATGGCTGTTCCGAGGTAACTCTGCGGCCGCTTGGCAACGAGGTCGCCGATGGTGAGACCGTCACGGCCGTAAATACGTTCCGCCACAGCAGGAGGCACCACGAACCCGGTGCCGTAGATGATCGTGTCGACCTCATGCTCGACACCGGAACGAGTGACGATCGAGTGCTCGCGAATCTCTGCAATACCCTCGTCGATGACCTCGACGTTGTCCTTGGCCAGCGCAGGCAGGTACGAGTCCGAGAAGATCGCCCGCTTGCAGCCGATCATGTAGTCCGGGGTCAGCCGCTTGCGCAGTGTGGAGTCACGCACCTGGCGCAACAGCTGCAGCTTCCCGATTACCTCGAACGGATGGCGGAATCGCTTGTCCACGAACCCAACCAAGCCGAAGCCCTCGATGCCTGTGTAATAGCCACCCCGCATCGCCTTGCCGATCAACGGTATTCGCCGGATCAGCGACCGCTCGAGCCGTGAGGTGGTGCGATCCATCCGAGGGATGATCCACGGCGCGGACCGCTGGAACACGAGTAAGCGATCGACCAAAGGCTGAATCTCCGGTACAAACTGCACCGCCGAAGCGCCCGTGCCGAGCACCGCAACGCGCTCTCCCGTGAGATCGTGTTCGTGGTTCCAGTGCAGCGAATGGAATGTGGTGCCGGCGAACGTGTCGATACCAGGCAGGTCCGGATACCGTGCCTCACCGTAGACACCCATCGCCGAAATGAGAATGCGCGATGTCAGGTCGCCGGTGGTGGTCTGGATCTTCCACCGGCGCGATTCCTCGTCCCAGTTCGCTTGCAGGACTTCGGTATCGAAGCGCATGCGGCCGACGACATCGTTCTTCTCGGCGACGGCGCGCAGGTAGCCGAGAATCTCCGGCTGCTTGCTGTAGGTCCGTGACCAATCAGGGTTCGGCGCGAACGAATAGCTGTACAGATGCGAGGGCACATCACAGGCGCAGCCTGGGTAGGTGTTGTCTCGCCACGTTCCGCCGAGATCGTTGGAGCGTTCAAGAATCGTGAGATTGTCGAAGCCGGCCTGACGCAGTTTGATCGCCAAGCCGATGCCGCCGAATCCTGCGCCGATGATGGCGATATCGACCTGCTCGGGCCCCGCGTCGTTGCGTTGCTCGTTCATCACTATTTCCTTCCGTGCAGCAGTTTCACGAGCACTGCCACAATTGCATCCGTCCGCGCGGTGCGGGCGAACGTCGTCAGCGCCAACGGTGACGGGAACCGTTGCAGGCCGGTGTGGCCATTGGACCGCAAAGCTACTTCCGTCATGAGACTTCAACCTTCTAATCGGCTTGTTTCGCGCACAGGAATCATATGATTCCCCTACTCGCGAGGCCTGTCAACCGTCAGAGGTCGAGGACCAACGGTCCGCCTGCGGAGCGCGAGACGCAGATGAGCATCGAGTCCCCGCGTTCGGACTCGAGCAGCTTGTTGTCGCGATGCTCGACACCTCCAGCCAGTACACCGACCTTGCATGTGCCGCAGTAGCCCTGCTGGCACGAATAGGTCACGCCGGGCATCGTGCGTCGAATTGCCGCCAGCGCAGACTCCTTTGCTGCCACCGAGACGATGACACCGCTTCGTAGCAACTCGACATCGAAGGGCTGGCCGCCGATGACGGGCGGCGCCGAAAATCGTTCCGTATGCAGCGATCCGGTCGAGTCGATCGTGGGTAGAAGGCTGCGTGCAGCGTCGAGTACGGGCGGCGGGCCGCAGACGTAGATTGCGGCACCGGGTCGAGCGTGTCCGAGCAGATCTCTCATGTCCGACAGCCCGACCTCGTCGTCCGGACGGATGTCGACCGCTCCGCCGCGACAGTCTGCAAGCTCGCCCAGGAACGGCATCGACGCGCGGCTTCTTCCGAGATACACCATGCGCCATGGAATTCCGTGCTCGCTCGCAGCCCGCACCATCGGCAGGATCGGCGTAATGCCGATACCACCGGCGATGAAGAGATACGAACTCGCCTCGACCATCCGGAACGCGTTGCGTGGTCCACGG
>JBBSKP010000360.1:0-3606 GCA_038256175.1 Mycobacteriales bacterium | reverse complement strand
CTCCTTGCCGTTCACGGTGTTGATGGCGAACGTCACGTCCTGCACACCAGGCGTGCCCGGCGCTTCCTCGACGCGGCGACTCATGTTCATCGTCGGATCCGGGATCACGTTCTCCGGCGGAGCCAACGGAAGCGTCTCGACCCGATTGACGGTCCGATTACGGGTTACGACAATCTGCAGGCCATCGGCGAGCGGAGTCTTCGCGTCCGGTACGACCGAGTCGGCCTGCTCCAGCGGCACACCCTTCGTGACGAGGAACTCACCGACAGTCGGTGCTGCGAGTCGCACATCGGCGGCTTCCCCGCCACCGTCTGCGAGCTTCACAACCCGAGGGTTGAGGACGTTCAGCGACGCGCCGTCGAGCGGCAGGCGAGCCGAACGTGAGGCCGAGGTGTGCACATCGCCGGCAATCTGCAGTTGTGTAAGCGCTTCGTCGACTGTCAGTGCGGTGGTCCACACGTTCCGCGGCTGGCCGTCGACGGTGAGGCTGACTTCGCGGGCCCGACGCAACACAATGGTGTCGCCATCGGAAATCGGCGATTCGAGGGCCGGGGCGACAACGTCGCGGTCCTTGACGGAGTACCCGGCGGCGTCGATCGCGCCCTTGACGTCACCCGTCATCGTGCTCAGTGACATCTTGTCGCCGTCCACATCGACCGTGACGGTCTTGTGGTTCGCAATCGCGAGTCCACCGCCGACGATGAGGGTGGCAAGCAGCGCCGCCACTACCGCATAAAGCAGCGGCGATCGCGCATTGTTGATCCGACTGAATGCTGACATGATCACGGTACGGTAACGAACCCAGCAGACTATCGCAACCTGAACGCTGTGACCAGCGTTTATTCCGATAACAAACGTGCAAAGCCTGCGTGCTTAGTTTACGGATTCGCGATATCCCCAAGGGGCGTGTCGGAATGTCGCAATTCCGGTCGAATTTCGACCCGATTTCAACCCCACGGCAGCCGGTACACCCGCTCCGCCGTCGCCGTTGCTGCCGCCGCGAGCTCCTCTGGATCCTGCTCGCGCAGCGCCGCCAGCGCGCGAACGGTGTACGGCAAGCAGTACGGCTCGTTGGGCGCGCCGCGATAGGGATGCGGAGTCAAATACGGCGCATCGGTTTCCACGAGCAGCTGCTCGTCGGGCACCAGCTTCGCCGCTTCGTGCAGTTCCTTCGCATTACGGAAGCTCACGGTTCCAGAAAAGCTGAGGATGTACCCCGCTTCGATGCACGCGAGAGCCATCGTCGCGTCGGAGGAGAAGCAATGGAAGATCACGGTCTGCGGAGCGCCCTCGTCGAGGAGCACGGTCAGTAGATCGTGATCGGCCTCACGGTTGTGGATCATCAACGGCTTGCGCAACCGCTTCGCCAGATCGATGTGCCACCGGAACCCTTCGACCTGCTCGGGGATGTCCGCGCAGCCTTCGAGCTTGCCCGGCCAGAAGTAGTCCAGGCCGGTCTCCCCCACCGCGACCGTCCGCGGATCTCGGGCGAGCCGTTCGATCTCGGCCTTCGTGTCGTCGTCCAGCGCATTCGCCCGGGTCGGGTGGATTGCGACGGCCGCGAACACCCGGGGATCCCAATGGGCAGCGTCGACAGCGAACTGGGCGGCAGCAAGGTCGTCGGCGACCGTGACAACGCGCCCGACGCCCACCGAGGCGGCACGATCGACCACAGCTGCCACGCCTGCGGCGTCCCTCGCGCCGCACGCATCCAGATGGGTGTGTGCATCGATAAGCGGCGCCAACGGCTCTGGCAGGTCAGGTGCAGGACGATCGGACTTCACGCCGATTAGAGTAGGCGCCACCATGAACGCTGCTGACAAACCTGCCTTTTACATCACAACCGCGATCGCATATCCGAACGGCGCCCCGCACATCGGCCACGCGTACGAGTACATCTCCGCCGACGCCATTGCCCGGTTCAAACGGCTCGACGGATTCGACGTCTTCTTTATGACGGGTACCGACGAGCACGGCCAGAAGGTGCAGCAATCGGCGCGAGCCGAGGGAATCTCCGAGGCAGACTTCGCGGGGCGCAACTCGGACGTGTTCGAGTCGATGGACAAGGTGCTCGACATCTCGTTCGACCGGTTCATTCGCACCACCGACGAAGATCATCAGCTGGCCAGCGTTGCGATCTGGGAACGCATGCAAGCCAACGGCGACATCTTCCTCGATACCTACTCGGGCTGGTACTCCGTTCGCGACGAGGCCTTCTATACCGAAGGCGAGACCACCGTGGCCGAAGACGGCACGCGAATCTCGACAGAAACCAAGACTCCGGTCGAGTGGACCGAAGAGTCGAACTACACATTCCGGCTCTCCGCGTATCAGGACAAACTGCTCGCGCTCTACGAGAATCATCCAGAGTTCATCGCCCCCGCCACGCGACGCAATGAGATCGTCAGCTTCGTGAAGGGTGGTTTGCGCGACCTGTCGATCTCGCGCACCACCTTCGACTGGGGCGTTCCGGTTCCGGAACATCCGGATCACGTCATGTACGTGTGGGTCGACGCGTTGACCAACTACATCACCGGCGTCGGTTACCCGGACACCGATTCGCCTGCGTTCCAACGGTTCTGGCCCGCCGATCTGCACATCATCGGCAAGGACATCACCCGCTTCCACACGGTGTACTGGCCGGCGTTCCTGATGTCGGCGGGCATCGAACTGCCGAAACGTGTTTTCGTGCACGGGTTTCTGTACAACAAGGGCGAGAAGATGTCGAAGTCGGTCGGCAACGTCGTCGATCCGCTCGAGCTGGTCGAGCAGTACGGGCTCGACTCGGTGCGGTTCTTCCTGCTGCGTGAAATCTCCTACGGCCAGGACGGCAGCTACAGCCATGACGCCATCGTCGGCCGAATCAACGCCGACCTCGCCAACGAACTCGGTAACCTCGCGCAGCGCTCGCTGACGATGGTCGCGAAGAACTGCGAAGGCGCCGTTCCCGTTCCCGGCGAATTCACCGCCGAGGATCGCGCGATGCTCGACCTCGCCGGCGGCTTGCTGGACCGCTGCCGCGCTGAATTCGATAACCAGGCAATCCATCTCGCGGTCGAGTCCATCTGGTCGGTACTCGGCGAAACGAACCGATACTTCTCCGCTCAGCAGCCGTGGGTGCTGCGCAAGACCGATCCGGCGCGGATGGCCACAGTGCTTTACGTGACCCTCGAGGTAGTTCGCATCGTCGGGATTCTTGTCCAGCCGGTCATGCCCGGTTCCGGCGCCAAGATTCTCGAGTTGCTCGGCCAAGCGGCCGATGAACGCCAGTTCGCAAACATCGCCAATCCGATCGTGGCGGGGACCGCGCTGCCCGCTCCGGCACCGGTCTTCCCCCGATATGTCGAGCCCGAGTAGCGGATGCCAACTTTGTGTCGGTGGCGTGGTGCACACTCCCAACTATGGGAAATAGAACATATGTTCGACCGAGCTACCGTCGTCAGTCCGCCACGCACCCGGCCGATGGCACGGCTGTGCTGCAAGCCCTGATCGGGGCTTACGAGCGCGGCTGGCAGCCGGCCGACGTCGTGCACATCACGCGACGGACGCTCGGTGCGGCCGAGGTCCGCCTCGCGATCTGGGCGATCTTGCACGAGGCAAGAATCT
>JBBSKP010000359.1:0-3618 GCA_038256175.1 Mycobacteriales bacterium | reverse complement strand
TCGCAACACGCAGGGGTTGTCTGGTCACGACTGACAGCCTGCCACGCGCGAGATGTTCACCAACCTTGCAGGTCGGCTCCAGCCGCTACTCGACTGCTAGTCGAGCTTCCCGATCGGCCTTACCGAGAGCGTCCAGCAGCGCATCCATATCGCCGTCGAGTACAGCGTCGAGGTTGTGCGCTTTGAACCCGATCCGGTGGTCGGTGATCCGGTTTTCAGGGACGTTGTACGTCCGGATCCGCTCCGACCGGTCGACGGTACGCACCTGACTCTGGCGGCCCGCAGAAGCCTCTGCGTCAGCGGCTTCCTCAGCGGCAGCCTGCAATCGCGCCGCCAGAACGATCATCGCGCGGGCCTTGTTCTGCAGCTGCGAACGCTCGTTCTGGCAGGTCACGACGATGCCGGTCGGCAAGTGGGTAATCCGCACCGCCGAGTCGGTTGTGTTGACGCCCTGGCCACCCTTGCCGGACGAGCGATAAACGTCGATCCGTAGATCGGTCTCGTCGATCTGTACCTGTTCGACCTCGTCAGGCTCCGGGTAGATGAGGACACCCGCTGCGGATGTGTGCACCCGGCCCTGCGATTCGGTGACCGGCACACGCTGCACGCGGTGCACCCCGCCCTCGAACTTCAAGCGCGACCACACACCGTTGACGACGTCGCCCTTGCTCTTGATCGAGAGCGTCGCTTCCTTGTATCCGCCCAGATCAGAGATGTTTGCATCGAGGATCTCGACGCGCCAGCCGTGCCGTTCGGCGTAGCGAACGTACATTCGAGCCAGATCCGCGGCGAACAATGCGGACTCCTCGCCACCTTCGCCGGACTTCACTTCGAGCACAATGTCTTCACCGTCATGCGGGTCACGCGGGGCGAGCAAGTCGGTCAACGCATGGTCGAGCTGCTCGACGGTGGCTTCGAGATCAGGAATCTCGGCGGCGAAGCTCGCATCGTCGGCGGCGAGCTCTTTGGCGGCCTCGAGGTCGTCACGGGCGGCCTGAAGTTTCGTGTAGGTCGACATGATCGGCGCAAGCTCGGCGAAACGCTTGCCGACCCGGCGCGCTGCGCCCGGATCGTCGTGTAGCGCAGGGTCGGACAACTGCAATTCCAGGCCTGCATGCTCGGCCAGGATGTCGTCGATCGCCGACGGCTGAATCGTCCTTGCCATGGTTTCGCTCCGCTCGATGAATGAATGCACACAAAAAAACCGACGCCCGTCCTGCAACGAACACAGGACGGGCGTCGGCGAAGAAGCTAGGACTCGGCAGCTGCCTTGTCGGCGTTCTTTCCCGCACGCTTGCCGTAGCGAGCCTCGAACCGTGCCACGCGGCCACCGGTGTCGAGAATCTTCTGCTTGCCCGTGTAGAACGGGTGGCACTGCGAGCAAACCTCGACGTTGATGTGCCCCGACTCTTTGGTGCTGTGGGTCTCGAACGTATTACCGCAACCGCAGACGACGGTAGTCGCCACGTAGTTGGGGTGGATTCCTGACTTCATGGTGTCCTCTCACATAGGTCGCCGGGTCGCCTTCGCCAGTCGAAGACGTGAACCGGAACCGGACTCGACCGCTCAGTATGCCAGAACGGCCCGCTGACCTGCCAATCGGCGAAAACTGGGCCGATGGTTACTTGAACACGCAGGCAATTGCGTTTGTTCCAGGCCGCTGCGCGCGTATCCCCGCTACCTGGTAATCGAGTAGTCAACTACTCGTGCCGAGTACCCGACTGCGTTCCTAGTGTTGCGTGCGGAGCACGCCACATAACGCAGATCCGGGGGAACACGGTGACAGTCCGCATCGCGACAGCAGTCTTCGCACTCTTGATCGCCGGTGTGGGCCTAGGGATTTCGGCTACCGACCAGACCGTTGTCGCGCAGCCGACCTCGCAAACACTCGGCGATACGAGTCCGCCCCCACACATCGTCTTCGACACGAGCGCAAAAGAGGATCACACCGTCGATCTTGCGATCGCTGGTGTGATCATCGGAGCGGCCTACGTCGGCCAGCTGTTCTTCGGCCCGCGTCCTCGCGCGAACCGCACTGCCGCCGCAAATCGAATTGCGGCGGCAGCGTAGGTCACTCGTCGATTCCGCCTGGCGCGGTCTTCGACACCTGCATGAGGAATTCGAGGTTGTTCTTGCTCTTCTTGAGCCGGTCGATCAACAGATCGATGGCCTGGTGCGAGTCGAGGCCCGACAGCACCCGACGCAGCTTGTGCAGCACCGCTGCCTCGTCCGGGTTGAGCAGAAGCTCGTCCTTACGGGTACCCGACGGGTTGACGTCGACCGCGGGGAATACCCGACGCTCGGCGATCTTGCGGTCGAGCTTGAGCTCCGCGTTGCCGGTGCCCTTGAACTCCTCGAAGATCACGGTGTCACCGGTGGAACCGGTTTCGACCATGGCCGTCGCGATGATCGTGAGCGATCCGCCGTTCTCGATGTTGCGCGCTGCACCCAGGAACCGCTTGGGCGGGTAGAGCGCGGTCGAGTCGACACCACCGGACAGGATTCGGCCCGACGCAGGTGACGAGTTGTTGTACGCACGGCCCAGACGCGTGATCGAGTCGAGCAGGACGACAACGTCCTTGCCCATCTCCACCAGACGCTTCGCCCGCTCGATCGCCAACTCCGCAACAGAGGTGTGATCACCCGGCGGCCGGTCGAAGGTCGAGGCGATAACCTCACCCTTCACCGAACGCTGCATGTCGGTGACCTCTTCTGGACGCTCATCGACCAGAACGACCATCAAGTAGACCTCGGGGTTGTTCACCGCGATCGCGTTGGCGATGTCCTGCATAATCGTGGTCTTACCCGCCTTGGGCGGGCTCACGATCAGCGCGCGCTGACCCTTACCGATCGGCATGATCAGGTCGATCACACGGGTGGTGAGCTTGTTCGGAGTCGTTTCCAGGCGCAGACGCTGGTTCGGGTACAGCGGCGTCAGCTTCTGGAACTCGGGACGACGCTTCGCAGCTTCGATGTCGCCACCGTTGATGGTGTCGAGCCGGACCAGCGGGTCGAACTTCTGCCGCTGGTTGCTCTGCTCACCTTCGCGAGGTGCGCGGACGGCGCCGGTGATGGCGTCGCCGCGACGAAGCCCGCTCTTGCGAACGAGGTTCATCGACACGTAGACGTCGTTCGGTCCCGCAAGATATCCGGACGTGCGAACGAACGCGTAGTTGTCCAGAACGTCGAGGATGCCCGCTACGGGCTGTAGGACATCGTCCTCGCGGATCTCGGGCTCACGGGTGTCGCCCGGACCACCTTCGACGCGATCGCGTCCACGACGACGTTCACGGAAGCGACGTCCGCGACGCCCCCTGCCATCGCCATCGTCCTCGGCGTCGCGGCTGTCGTTGCGGTTGTCGCCGCGCGGGCCATTGTTGCCCTGGTTGCGGTCGCCTTGGTTGCGGTCACCTTGGTTACGGTCACCCTGGTTGCGATCGCCTTGGTTGCGATTGCCCTGGTTACGGTCACCCTGGTTACGATCGCCCTGGTTGCGATCGCCTTGGTTACGCCGGCCGCGGTCGCCCTGGTTGCTCTGCGCGTCCTGGCCACGATCGGTGTTCTGCTCCGAGTGGTTCTGCTCCGAGCGCTTCGGCTGCTCGTCGCGAGCATCGCCGT
>JBBSKP010000358.1:0-3622 GCA_038256175.1 Mycobacteriales bacterium | reverse complement strand
CGCCGAATACAACATCGCGCCCAGCGGACGGATGCCGGCGTGGGCGTATTTCGACGGAGTTGCCGACACCGAAGGCCGGCTGCGTCTGGGTCGAGTTGGCGAACTAGGGTTCCTCGCCTGCCCGACCGATGGCGGTCTTTACATGGCGGGGATAGCCACGTCGACCGACGCCAAGGAGCGCTTCTTCGCCGACCGCGAAGAGGCATTTCGGACCGGGCTCGCCGCATGGCCCGAACTGGCAGACGTACTGGAGGGGTCGACCCGCGTCGGCCCGATCCGGGTGATGACGGACTGGCACGGCTATTTCCGGGAAGCCACCGGGCCCGGATGGGTACTGGTCGGCGACGCAGGCCATTTCAAAGACTTCACTCCGGCCCAAGGCATTTCCGACGCGCTGCGCCAAGCCGAGCGACTGGCCGCGGCAATCACGACCGGCTTGGACGGACAAGGCGACATCGACGACGAGCTTCGCCGATGGTGGCGTTGGCGCGATGACGATGCCGACGAGATGCACTGGTTCGCAACCGATATGGGCGCACCCGGCCCATCCTCACCGCTGATCACCCGCATCATGCTCGACATCGGAAGCGACTACGAAGCAACCCAGAAGCTTTTGCATGTCCTCAACCACGACCTGCGCCCTTCCGAACTGTTCACTACCGGCCGTCTCGTCAAGTCCGCTGCGCGCGCATTGCTCGACCGACCGGATCTGTTCCGCGCCACCGTCGGGGAAATCATCTCGGCAGGACGCGAAAGTATCCGCCGGTCAAGCAGCGTTCGACGTCACGATTGCAGGAATGCCAGCAGGTCGGCGTTGATCGTTTCGGCTTGAGTAGTCGGCATGCCGTGCGGGAAATCCTTGTAGGTCTTCAGCGTCCCGTTCTGCAGAAGCTCCGCCGACATCGGCCCGGAGGCGGCATAGGGAACGATCTGATCGTCTTCACTGTGCATCACGAGGACTGGTACCGAGATCTTCTTCAAGTCCTCGGTGAAATCGGTCTGCGAGAAGGCAACGATGCCGTCGTAATGCGCCTTCGCGCCGCCCATCATGCCTTGGCGCCACCAGTTTTGGATGATCGCTTCCGAGGCTTCCACGCCGGGTCGGTTGAAACCATAGAAGGGCCCCGCGGGCAGGTCGCGATAGAAAACAGAGCGGTTGGCCGCAAGTTGTGCCTGCAATCCGTCGAACACTTCTTTGGGAAGGCCGCCCGGATTGGCGTCGGTCCTCACCATCAACGGCGGCACCGCGCTGATCAGCGCAGCTTTCGCAACACGACTTTCGCCGTGCCGTGCAATGTAGTGAGCCACCTCGCCCCCGCCAGTCGAATGACCGACATGAATCGCGTACTGGAGGTCGAGATGACCCGTCAACGCCGCAAGGTCGTCGGCGTAGTGGTCCATGTCGTGGCCGTCGCCGGTCTGGGTGGATCTACCGTGACCGCGCCGGTCGTGGGCAATGACGCGATAGCCGTGCGCGAGGAAGAACAGCATCTGCGAGTCCCAGTCATCGGCCGACAGCGGCCACCCATGACTGAAAACAATCGGCTGACCAGTTCCCCAGTCCTTGTAGAAGATTTCCGTGCCGTCAGTGGTGGTGATCGTTCCCATCAGATTCCTTTCGTGACCTCGGTTAGCTGCCGAAGTCGGTAACCGAAAACGCGAGCGGATAGGTCTTGGTTTGCGATTGCGCCGGACCAGTCACCTCGATCGCCGCCAAACTCGGCGGGGTCGATCGAGCCGACGAGGGCGTACGAGTCGATCACGAACTCCTCGAACTTCTTCACATTCGCGCCACCCACTGCGAGGCGGGAGAAGTGGTGCGGGGTGCTCGCGACGCAACAGGAATTCGCGTTCCACCAACCCGCTCCTCGGACGGGCGAGGCAATGACGGTCGCCGACTGCTTGTCGACCGCAAGTTCTGGACCGTCGATCTCGGCGCTCGCCGGACCCACGAAGACCGGTTGCGTCGTGGCCGCGATCTGGTCTCGGTCCATCGTCAGCACGATCGTTCCCTCCGGTGTGCGCACATCGATTCCGGTGAGCGTGACAGGACTGCCGAACACATTAGGGAATACCAGGTCGTATTCCACATGCTGTTTGCCGTCGCTGCCCAACAGCCCTACCGGCGGGTGCACCGCGGTGACAAGTAACGCAGTAGTGGTCGCGGATTCTGTTGTCGGCGGCGCACTTTCGCCGACCGGATCGGTCGTGGAGCTACAGCCTGCGAGAACAAGCACGGTGCCGACAATGGCGACGGTGTGACGGCGATACATCGCGTCTCGATCCGTAGTTGTGAGCAGAACCCCTCGGCTACCTATTCTGCAGGATGCGACGATCGGATGGTCGCGGTTCGGTCCAACCCCGCCCCCTGATCTACTTCATGCGCGGCGGCACAGAACGTGGGACAGCGACACCATCAATCCGCCCCCACAAGGCCACCGGAACGGTCGGTAACTCGCCCGCCCAAATCCGCTGCCAAGTGGCGCAACTCGGCGCCCGGATGCTTCGATCAGTTCATGACCGAACACACCGAGGCTCCCCGTGTCGTGACAGCCAGCCGGCAAATCGCAGCCGGGGCGCAACAGATCTTCGAACTGATCGCTGATCCGTCACAGCAGCCTCGATGGGACGGGAACGACAACCTCACCAAAGCCGACGCGGGACAACGCGTCCGAGGCGTGGGCGATGTGTTCACCATGGCACTCACCCAGGGCAGCATCCGGGAGAACCACGTGGTCGAGTTCGAGGAAGGTAAGCGCATCGCCTGGTTGCCCTCGGAGCCGGGCAAGGAACCGCCGGGTCACTTGTGGCGCTGGGAACTCGAGCAAATCGACGAGGCTCACACTCGGGTCACACATACCTACGACTGGTCGAAACTGACTGACACCAAACGGTTGATTCGCGCTCGGGCTACCACTGTTGACATGCTGCTGGCGTCCCTCGACAGACTCGCCGAATTGGCCGTCGCCGATACACCGCCGCGTTAGCGAGGCCTCTCGCGTCGGGACGTCCCCGCGGGGACGTTTCCGTGCAACGTCCCCGCGGGGACGTCTCCTTGCATCATTTGTGTCGGTGGGTCGAGCTACTCTCTTGATATCGAACATATGTTCTATCGAGGGGGATCGATGGAAACGCAAAACGCAACCGAACCAGCACCGACACCAGAGGAACGTCCACTCGACGACGTCGAAACCGAAATCTGCACCCTCGCCGGCCAAATCGCCGCCGCCACCGCCCGCTTCCTCACATTGATCGCCGACTTCGACACCCGCCGCGGCTGGGCCAGCTGGCAACTGCACTCGTGTGCACAGTGGCTGTCCTGGAAAGCCGGCGTCAGCCTGCACACCGCCCGCGAATACGTCCGCGTCGCCGGCGCTCTCACCGACCTACCTCTCATTGCTGCAGCGTTCGCTGCCGGTACCTTGTCGTATTCGAAGGTCCGGGCCTTGACTCGGGTCGCCATGGCGGAGACCGAAGAGTCGTTGCTGCGCATCGCCTTACAATCCCCCGCCGCCCATCTCGACCGACTCTGCCGCGGCCTGGCCAGACAGATGCGATCACCGGCCGAGGACGCCGACCGCTGCACCGGACGCTGGTTCTACGACGACGACGGCACCCTCGT
>JBBSKP010000357.1:0-3651 GCA_038256175.1 Mycobacteriales bacterium | reverse complement strand
TTTCGCGGACCGCTCTGTCGATCATCTCGTCCGGATGATGGCGGTGATTGATGAGCGGCTTCTGCTCGGGGTCGATGTGTTTCGGCGGAATCCACTGCGTACGACCGGGGAATCCGCTGTCGAAGTCGGCGATCGTGGTGGTCCACCCGGTGTCACTGTCGTTGACCAGTGCGTGGCACGGGTCGCACACCAACGTCAGCACGTCGACGTTGGTCTCCCCGCCTTTGGCGTAGTCCTCGACGTGATGCAACGCGCACAACGACGGCGGCGCATCACACCCAGGTCGAGTACAGCCACGGTCGACGACGATCCGCATGATGCGTTGAAAGACGTTGCCCAACCGTTCGGTCCGACACAGATGCAGCGGTAACCCGTTGTGGTCGAACACCCCCAGATACGGCCGCGACTGCTCGGCCAGTTTCAACGCGTCTTTGATGGGGACGGTGCCGCCGGTGGCGGTGGTCGCGACCCCGGCTGCCTTCTCCAGTTGGTCGATCCGCATCACCAACACGGTGGTCACTGGTAACCCGCGGTGGGATCCGGCGTCACCCGACGCCATCACCGACCGGCAGATCGCGGCCAGAGCGTCGTGGTTTCGTTGCGCAGTGGTGCGGGTGTCGCGGGTGGCGGCGTCGACCCGGTCGGTGTCGGTGGCTTCTGCACTGTCTCCTTCGCCGGACGGGGACGCAGGGTCGTCGGGGTTGTTCATCCCCGGCCGCGCCCATTTCGCCAGCAACGGATCCAGCAACGCACGAGCGGTGGGGTCGAGTTCACCGCTGATGGTGCTCATCCCGTCGCCGCCTTGGCGACCGATGACGATGCCACGGCGGCGCTTCCTATCGGTGTCGTCGGTAATCTTCCCGTCCGGATCCAGATACCCGAGGATCCGGTCGCCGACTCTCTGGACGTCCTCCGGGGTGCCGGTGCGGGCGCATTGGGCGAGGATCTGTTCGGCGGCGTCGCAGTCGGGTAGCGGGACTCCTGCCGGGATTTTGTGCATGACCTTGCCGATGGTGTTGGCGTGGTCGGTGCTGATGTCGCCGTCGGCTTGCCCGGCGGCGGTGTGTGGGTGTTTCGGGGCGATCGGTTCGCCGGTGGTGTGGTGCCAGGTCCCGACGCGTCGTGTCGCTCGTATGCGGGCGGCGGCATCGGGTGCCGAGAGCCGCAGGACGTCAATGAGGTATTTCTGCGGGTTCCGGTAGCCAGCCGTGAGCGGGAGGGAGCGTTCGACGGTTTCCACGATCACCTTGGTCGACACTGCTGCCAGCTTGCGGGTGCAGCGTTCGATTTCGCGTAGGAGGTCGGCGACCTCACCGTCGGAGAGGGGTGTGAGGTCGGCGTCGAGTAACAACGCGACAGCGTCGGTCAGCGGCTGAGTTGGTCCTGTCGCTGTCGAATGCATGTTCGAATGATACCTGTGCCTACCGACAAGAAGCTGCCGTAAACTATTGGGGTAGTTGGGGTTTACTCAAATACTGCCACCGGCAGATTCACGAGAATCTGACCCCTAGACACGGCCGGTAAGCTCAAGGTGTATGGCGAAATCGCACGCTGCCTCGACTTTTGCTTCTGAGTTGTTCCGGTTGTCCTCGCGAACCCCGGAACATCAGGAGCCCGCGAATGCAATCTCACTCCATCAAGCATCACGCTGCTGGGCTTGCCTGGGCACTCGCCTTCGTCTACTTGCTGTCGGAGATCCTGACCGCGCTGGCCTGGAAGTCGAACTACAGCTTCCGGCACGACACGATCAGCGACCTCGGCGTCACTGCCTGTACGCCGAACATGTGCTCGCCGCTGCACCTGCTCATGAACGCGACGTTCGTCGTCCTCGGCCTGCTGACCATCGTCGGCGCTGTGCTGTTTCGACATTTTGTCCCGCACGGCTACCGCCAATGGTCGATCGTCTCGCTCGCCGTCATCACCGGGCTGAGCACCGCCGCGACCGGGCTTTTCCCATCGAACGACGGCATCGTCGTCCACTTCTTGGCTGTAATGCCGGCATTTGTGTCCAGGCATATCGTGCTAGTTCTTCTGGCGATTTTCTTGTGGAAGCAGCGACGCCTGGTCGCTGTGTGGTCCGCTGTGTGCGCGCTGACTGGACTTGTCGGTGCGATCTTGCTCATGACGAGTGTGCAGATCGGGATCACCGAGCGGCTCGTCCTATACCCGCTACCGGCCTTCATGGCGGTGACGGGCTTGGCAGTGCTGCTCACGTCGTTGACGAAGACGATCACGACCAAGATTCGGCCGCCGCTCGTGCCCGTTTTGGTCGGATCGGGCGTCTAGGTTTAAGCCATGTCACGAACAGACGACGTGGTCCAGAACAAATGGTTCGAGAAGCTGGCGCGTTCGGGTCACGTGGTCAGCGGCATCCTGCACCTGCTGATCGGCTACATCGCAATCCAGCTCGCGCTCGGTAAGGGCGGTAACGCGGATCAGTCCGGTGCGCTCGGGGAACTCTCGTCGCAGCCGGGCGGTGCCATTGCGCTCTGGCTCGCCGTCGTCGCATTTCTGGCGCTCGCGCTGTGGCGCGTCGCCGAGACGTTCCTCGGCAAGGCGTCCGAATCTGGCTCCGGCAACGCCTTCGACAAATTCAAGGCCTTCGCGCTCGCCGTGGTCTACTTCGCGTTCGCGTGGACGACCTTCACCTTCGCGCGCGGCGCCGGGAAATCGAGCGGCGAGCAGAACACCGGAATGACCGCGCACCTCATGGAATCCGGATTCGGCAAGCTGGTGCTCGTCGTCGTGGGCCTCGTAATCATTGGAGTCGGTGGCTATTTCGTCTACAAGGGCGCATCGAAGAACTTCATCGATGATCTGAAGCCGCAATCGGGCGACGTTGCCGAGCTTCTCGGGCTGATCGGCTATGTGGCCAAGGGGGCAGCGTTGTTCGGAGTGGGGATCTTGGTGATCGCCGCGGTGGTGAAGGCCGATCCAAGCAAGGCGACTGGAATGGACGGCGCGATCAAGACACTCGGTGAACAAGCATTCGGCACAACGCTTTTGGTGCTCGCGGGCATCGGGATCGGCATCTACGGCTTGTACGCCTTCGTGATGGCGCGATGGGCAAAGATGTAGCTACGAACGATACTGGCGGGCCATCGATTCCAGCAATTCGATCGGAAGCGCCAACGGCGGCTGACTGTCCACGAACGAGTTCTCCGCACGCGTCTCCGTCATTTCCTCGTGCAGGCGTTCCATCTTGATATCCAGCTTGTTCGCGGCGTCGGCCGCTTCCGTCAGTTCATCGAGCAATCCGTGCGGCACCACACCGCCGTACTTGTAATAGATCTTGTGTTCCAAGCTTGCCCAGAAATCCATCGCGATGGTCCGGATCTGCAGTTCGATCGGCACGTTCTCGACACGGTCGCTCATGAATACCGGAATTTCGAGCAGAATGTGAAGACTCTTGTAGCCGTTGGGCTTCGGGTCCTTGATGTAATCCCGAACCTCGGTGACCGTGACGTCTGACTGGCTGGTCAGCATGTCCGCGATGCGGTACGTGTCCTTGATGAAACTGCAACTGATGCGGACGCCAGCGACGTCGACAATCGACTTGCGGATGCCGTCCAACGTGAGCGGCGCGCCCTTGCGTTGCGCCTTGCGCAGCAAACTTTCCGGTGACTTCACCCGCGACGCGACGTGCTCGAT